>CAZFCG010000018.1:0-34314 GCA_964517595.1 uncultured Geobacter sp.
AAACGAGGATGGCCTTGCCCGCCTTCGTGCCCAGTTGCACGGGGGTCGGGACCGGATGACCGTAGTGTCCAGTGTTCCCCTCATTGAGCATTCCCATGACCTTGAGGTTCATCTTGCCGCACTCCATGCAGAGACCCACATAGTCCATCAGTCCCAGGGCCGGGTCAGCGGTGGCGGCCAGGGCCTTGTGGAAGAATGCTCCGCCGTAGATGAGGATCTCTATGGCGGAGCGGATATCCTCGTTCTCGTGAAAGGCCGGAATGCCGTACTGCTCGCCCTGTTTTACCAGGTCGGCGGCGGGCGTCCAGGCGGCCGGGCCTTCGGTGAATTGCGCAGCGGCGGCACCGTTCTTGGCCTTGAATGCCGTTTCATAAAGATTTCGGGCCTTCTCCTTGAGCTCTCCGCACTGCTTTATGAGCGCCTCAAGACGAGCAGGATCGAAATCGACATTGGTAACAGTGGCGAAGAGTCCTTCGAGGACAAACCCGTCAATCGCGGGATCATTGGCGCCCAGTCCGCGTGCCTTGTCGGCATAGAAGGAAAGGGCTTTCAGGCCGTAAAGCAGGTTGTCCTGCAGAGCCGCCACGTCCGGCTTCTTGCCGCATACTCCCGAGACCTCGCATGCGACCCCTTTTGCTGTCTGTTCACACTGATGACAATACATGAACTCCCTCCTTTTGATGTTGTCGACGGTCCCTTGAAATGCCGCCAAACCGCTGTTTTTAATAGTAACAGAGCCCTTCGCCCTGACAAGCGCAATAATCCTTTAACAACACCGCCATAGCGAGTGACCCGTTTCCTCAGACCTTTTAGCGAAAGCATCAATGTTGAGATCTGATATCCCCGCGAAGAGTATAGGAAAGCCAATCGGTAGCCGGCACACCTGCCGGGATGAATGCAACCCTATCCCCCGGCATAATGATTCGATCCGGCGGATAGGCGGTGTGATTGATGAAAACGCCCACTATCTTGTCCAATGGCAACAGGATTTCCCGTGCGACATCAAGACAGTAGCGCCCTTCGGGCGGGATGAAAACCTCTGCGATCGATGAAAGCCCTGATCTTTGTCTGACAGCATGGAGTAAGCCGAACATGCGAATGGTTGTGTTCTTGGCTGAGCTCATAACATGAAACCCCCCTGATTATTACCAAAAACGCCCTTTTGAGAATCGCTTGATTTTTCAGGTGGGACTTTATCAGTTAATGCTGGAAGGTAAATTGACGAAGATCAAAATCCAATGAAATAATACGGAGACACCCTCCTCAAAAAGCAAATCTTCCAATTTCCCACCCCGGCTTTTCAACCCTTTCCCTTTTTCCCGGAGCAGTTCCGCGGCAACACGGCAAAGACATCTGCTTCGCAATCTGGCGATTGCCGCATGACACCTTATTGCCGTTCAGTATATTTGATCTATTCTTTCTAGGTTTTATAAACTTTGGATAATAGCGATTCCTCTTTCAACAACAATCGCGCTTTTTCTGAACCGCAGCGGAGATATCCGTGAACACAAGGGAAACCAGTGAAAGATTACCATTGGCAGTCATTATTGCGGCTTCCATCCCGATGCAATCCCAGGGGCCTTTGTCCGGATCTCCGTAAGCGATACCGGAAAGGGAATGGACAGGGAAACCATATCCCACATCTTTGAACCGTTCTTCACCACAAAGGACATCGGCCAGGGCACCGGTCTGGGTCTGGCCACCGTCTATGGCTCGGTACGGCAAAACGGCGGATTTGTCACCGTCGATAGCGAAGTTGGAAAAGGTACTACTTTCAGCGTCCACATTCCAAGGCATACCGATGACGTGGAAGAAGAGAACGGAACAACGCCTTATTCAGCCCCTACAGGCGGCAACAAAACCATCCTGGTGGTGGAAGATGAAACGGCAATACTCGAGGTATCAACCCTGATACTTAAAGCACAGGGATATACCGTGATGGGAGCGTCAACTCCCAGGGAGGCATTACGGATTGCGCGTTCACACGTCGGTCCCATGCATCTGCTCATAACCGATGTCATAATGCCTCAGATGAACGGCAAGGAGCTGTTCGAGATTCTCTCAGCCTCCAATCCCGGCCTCAAGGGGCTCTATATGTCTGGCTATACTTCTGACATCATCGCCCGTCACGGCGTCCTTGATGAAAGAGTTCATTTCATTCAGAAACCGTTTACACTGGAGTCCCTGAGCAGGAAGGTGCGGGAAGCGCTTGATATGTAGGGCGGTTTCCGGGTACAGGACAAACGGGATAATTTTCGATTTTCGCAATTGACAATCAACTTGATGGCGATGCTAAAAGTCATTCCCGGAGCGGCTTTGGTCAGGAATCCAGTAATTTCATACCTTTACAAGGGATTAGACATTCCATACAATTTTCTTATTCTCGACAATCCGGGCAATCGTCGTACAATTTCTCTTGTTTTGTGCATACAATATCCAAGGTATCAGAAAGGGGACGATAATGAAGATCTCACCTGTTCCAACGGCCCTTTCCAGCCCCTGGTTCTCACGCATGGCGGACTTTCGCCGCCGGAAAGGGCTGAAAGCTATTAAACAACCCGGCTGTGTATCCACTGAAAAAGGAGGATTTCAATGGGCATTATATCCTGGATCGTAATGGGTTTGATTGTAGGTGTTCTTGCAAAATGGATCATGCCGGGGAAGGATCCCGGGGGATTCTTCATTACCATTCTGATAGGGATAGCGGGCGCTTTCGTGGGGGGATTCATCGGTTCACTGCTCGGGCTGGGCAAGGTGACGGGATTCAACCTGGGAAGCCTGTTGCTGGCTGTCGGAGGCGCCGTTCTTCTGCTTTTCATTTACAGGAAGGTTAAGAAACCGCCCACGTCGACACCCACTACCTGACAACCCCATCCCCCCTCGAGTGTCCGGAACGACTTTCCGGAACCTGTTCGAGGGGGGATGTTGCGGTTATCGCCTTCCCCATGGAAACATATTCCTTATGAATGGGGATTTCACGACTTTAGTAAAGATAAGGTAGAAGACCCATACTACGATCACAAGGCCGAGGATTGGCAGCGCAATGGCGCATATGGTCAGAAGCGCCGATCCGGCGAGTTCACCGGTAGATACCAGCGGATTCGCCATGCCGCCTGTCGTGCCGGATGATTTTGCCCTAAGCGCCACTGTACCCCCCTGCACCAGGGCGGAGATGCCGCCTCCCGCGATGATTGCCGTGGACCATTTCAGGAATGGAGACATATCACCAACCATTGACGCAGTTGAAATTGTTCCGGCAACCATGGCCGCGGGTGTCATGAGCGCGTCCATCATATTGTCAAGCCAGGGAATGTAGTAGGCTCCGATCTCCAGCGCTGTAGCCGTGGCGAAAGCGACCAGCGCGGGCCACGCCCCTATCCACTGGAAGCCATGGGCAGGAGTGATGTAGCCCGTATGTGCCGCTATACTGAGTCCCATCAAAGGAACGAACACCCGTAATCCGCATGCCGCGCTGAGCCCTATGCCTACCGCAAGCCCAATGATTGTCTCCATACAGTGCCTTTAGGAACTGTAAACAAATAACATGGGCATCTTGCATCTCATCTTCAGGTCATCTTTGACCGAACATCAATCACCAAATCCTCAACGTAGCCCTGCTACGTCTGCGGTTTGGTTCAATCTGTTCAGCCAAATCTGAACTGAATCTGAACGCAATATTGACCATGCTATTCATTTACAGTTCCTTAGTGAATTCTCGCTTGACAGACACGTCTGCCCTGCTTTCAATTTATTTGCCAAAACAAAAAACGACCGTCCTGTTCACGAATGTTTTTCCCGGTTTGGTCACAGGGAAGGAATGCGTATCTTCTGGCCGGGGTAGATAAGGTCAGCATCCTTGATTACCTCCCGATTTGCCTCGAATATCACCGGATATTTGTTGGCATCACCGTAAAACTGCCTGGCAATTTTGGAAAGGGTGTCACCCGACTTGATTATGTAGTAATCTACCTTCTCCTCTTCCGGTGTTGGCGCGGGGATCCGAAGATTCATTATGTCCACGCTTGTAACTCCCTGGACGTTTCCCGCGAGCAGTACAGCCTTCTGCATGGCCGTTGCAGACGGACAATCACCGCTGATGGAACACTTTCCATCCTGGTAAGTGACCTGAAGGTTCTGAATTCCCAGATTTCCGGCTGTTATCTCCGCCTTTATCTTGGCGGCGGCGTCTTCCTTTGGAGCGTCTGAGCCGAAAAGCTTCTTGCCGATGTTGCCGATAAAATCAAAAAGACCCATATCTTCCTCCTCTGTGCGCGGCAGACTTACTTGGCTGTGACCCGCAGGTCGATCCGGCGGTTTTTGGCGCGTCCTTCTTCAGTGCCGTTGTCAGCGACCGGGTGCTCCTGGCCATACCCCTCGGCCTCAAGCCGGCTCGCGTCAATGCCCAGTTTGAGCAGATCCGCCATTACCGTTTCAGCTCGTTGTTGTGACAGCTTGAGGTTGACCTTGGCATCCCCGGTATTGTCGGTGTACCCGCCGAGCTTTATGGAGACCTTCGGATACGCCTTCAGTATTTCGGAAATGTTCTTGAGCTGTTCCTGGGATTCCGGCTTCAGGGTCGCCTTGCCGGTTTCAAAGATGAGCCGGTCGAAGGAAAACCAGGTCGTCTTGTCCACAGGACGCCGGGGATCCTCGATAAAGGCGATAAGCTTGTTTTCGACACCCAGTTCAGGGATATTCAGCTCCACCCCGTTGGGCAGTTTTTTGCTGAAAAACTTGCCCAGAGCGGCCCACTTTTCGCTTGCCTCCTTCACTGCCTTTTCGGAAACATCCTGTTCAGGCGCTTTCATGCCGCAACCTCGCCACAGGAAGAAAAGAACGGTTAATCCGATGATCAGGGCGATCCAGGGCCAGACGCTCTTACCGGAATCAACGGCTGCCTTAACATCATCCATTCCAAGCTTTTCAATGTCTCCAACTCCGAGGAGGCCGGTAACACCAGCGGGCAACGCCGCCTTTACATTATCCTTCTGCCCGAGGAGCAGATCTTTGAGGCCCGCGGCGGAAAAGCCGCCCGATGACTTGAGCATCTTGCCCAGGAAGCCCATGACAATCGGAGCGAGAAGACCCAGGAGCGAAGACCCCGAGTTTTTGCTGATGCCGCCTACTGATGCGATAATATCTCCCAATCCAACAGCCTTGTCCCCAAAAATCGATGTCAGCAGTCCCTTCCCGGTGGAAAGAAGATCCGTAGTAGAGGAGGGTCCTTCAAGGACGCTGTCGAGATTGTCGAGTACCCCTCCGTCATGCTTTCCTTCCTTCAGGATTCCCATCAGGCTTTCGGCCCCTCCCGGCTCGGTCCCCTTCCTGATGAGACCCAGAAGGAGGGAGGGCAAGGCGCCGCCCACCGCAGACGCAACCCCGGATTTCTCTTCCCCCAGAAAACCGGCAATCTTGCTCATTACATTTTCGTTCAGTTGCTCTTTGATTAATCCGACAATGTCCTGTGCCATGTGATACCTCCTTTTTGATGAAAAGACTTTGTTGGAACCCATCAATTATAGCACCCACAACTTGAACTTAAAGTCAACGCACTCATTTATTATAGATACAACTTTCGAAGTGTATCGGTGACACAGATGAACGGCGAGCTTTTTTTGCTTTGTTGCCTTCCCCCAAAACTGCTTGGGTTGCTGCAATGAATCTTATACGAACCTTCCTTTGCGCGTGTCTCGCGGAGTACAGGAAGATTCCGGTCAGCCTTTATCTGCTTGGAATAGGTGACCGGAGCGCTTTCCGGGCGTGAGACTGCCTTTTCCAGGATTATTCGTTGCCGAGGATCCGACAAACCCGTTGCGCTTCTCCGGAATAACTGTAAGGTATTAGCTGCTGGATGCAATCGCCGGGACCTCATTTGCATCCGCACCCGGTGCAACGGGCGTGAAATAACAGAAGCGCCCGGACTCTTTGGTAAAATCAAGTTATAAAGACGCCGGAGTTTCCGGGTTGCACGATGTGGATAAAGGTAATGGATAAAGCTGATTTGTAGACCCTGTAGCGCAAATACTGATTCAGCGGGAGGTGGATGATGGGAAAAATAGTGCGCACGGCGCCAACGCCGGTGTACCAGACCTACACCGACACATGTTGGGCCGCCGTAATGGAAGCTTTCTGCTCCGTGGCCGTTGGACGGCCCAAGGTAACGGAAGAACAGATTATTAACCAGTATTCCAGTTACTGCTATGCGGACGGCACCATGAAGATGAATGGATTATGGGCGATCCTGGGCGATGTGAGGTTCGGCTTGAAACGCAATTATATCGCTTCAAGCGGATTCACCGGCAGCTACCTTTATCAGAAGCTCTGTTCAGGGTACGTCGTCATCGGTTACTACGAGGTGGCTATCGGAGGCAAACATGTCGCCCTCATTTATGGCGTGGATCGCGACTACGTTTACTTCATGAACCCCGACAGCATAATCGGGGGGAATAAGGTTATGTCCATCAATCACTTCTCCGGTTCGGGGATGAATCTGGTAATAGGCTGGCAAAGGTGGTAAAAATGCGCCGGTCTGCCGACCGCCGGCTGTTCAGGTCACCCTGAGCGCCTCCACGATATTCATTCGGGCGGCGCGGATCGCCGGCATCACCCCTCCCACGAAGCCCATGATCAGGGAGAAGGCGAGCCCCTTGCAGAAGATCTCGAAGGTAAGGGTAAAGGAAAACGCCAGCTCGGAAAAGGTCTGGAAGTTCATGGTGGAGATGGTGAAGAGCTGGAGAAAGGACGCCAGCAGGAGCCCGGCGCACCCTCCCGCGAAACCGAGCAGCAGGGATCCCAGTATGAAGGCCCCGATGATGCTCCTCCTCCGGAATCCAAGGGCGCGCAGGACGCCGATCTCATTGGTCCGGTTGGCCACGGCCGCGTACATGGTGATCATGGCGCCTATAACCGCGCCCAGGGAGAAGATCACCGTCAGCGAGACGCCGAGGACACGAAGGAACCTGGCCATCATCTCCGACTGGTCCGCATAGTATCTGGTCTCGCGCCGCGCCTCCAGGGTCAGGCGCGGATCCCCCTCGATGCGCGCCTTGACCTTTTCAAAGGCCGTGGTGTCGGCGAGCCGGAAGATCACCAGGGAATAGACCGGCCTGCGGAATGCCTGCATCAACTGGTCCGCGTCCCCCCAGATCTCCGAACTGAACCCGCTGTTCCCCGCGTCGAATATCCCCACCACCGTCCAGTCCCGCTGGCCGAAGCGGAGGGCCACCCCCACCCCGCCACCCCTGAAGCGCCTGGCGATGCTGGCGCCGGCAATGATCTCCGACGATCCGAAGCGGGGCATGCGCCCTTCCGTGATCCGCACCTGGGGGCGCAGCGGCAGCGAACTTGGCTCTATCCCCCGAATGACCACGTGGGCCGGTTTGTTGCCCCCCCGCTTCGGCAGGTTGATGAGCGCTACCATCTCCCTGGCCAGCAGGCGACGCCCGTCTCCGGAGAAGGCCACCTCCGGCTGGGTCTCCACAATGGAGGCCTGGCGCCGTTCCACTCCGCTCTGCACGTCGGTCCCGGCGCCCTTGCGGATCACCACCACGTTGTCGGGCGAACCGGTATCCACCAGTGTCTTGCGCAGCCCCTCGGCCAGCATCAGGATGGCGGCGAACACAAACACCACCAGGGCCATGCCGCCTGCTGTCAGGACGGTGGTAAGGCGACGGGTCCAGAGGTTGCGCAGGCTGTAGGAAATAGGGATGGACACTGTTCACTCCCCGTAAAGTTCAGATCTGCCAGGTTTTCAAAACCCGGCAGGTCTATTGAAGCCTCACCCGATCCGCCGAAGGCCGTCCGCGATGCGGATGTTCACGGCCCGCCATGTGGGAAAAATCGCCGCCACTATCCCCACCATGAGAGCGGCGGCCACGTCCATGACAATCGTTGCCAACGACACATTGAAAAAGGGGAAATAGTTGGACAGGTATGACGCGAACGCGCTGGCCGCTGGAAAGGTGAGGGCAACCCCCAGGGCGCAGCCGGTCATGCTGATGACCAGTGATTCGCCGAAGATCAGGCCCGCGATATGAAAAGCTCCGAAACCCAGGGTCTTGAACACCGCGTACTCGCCGATGCGCTCCCGCGCGGTCATGGCCATGGTGTTGGCCACCACCGCCATGATGATGACGATTACCACGAAAGAAACGAGCTTTATGGCGATGAGGATCGCCTCGGTCATGGAGATGAAGCCCATGGCAAAGGCCTTTTCCGACTCGGTCATGGTCTCGGCAAGGGAATTGCGGAAGGTGCCGTCAATGGCCGCGGCCACATCCGCGGACACGGACGGACTGGTTATCCCGATCATGTAGAAACCGGCCTGGTCCGCGCGGCGTGGCACGGTCCTCTTCACAATCTCGTTCAGGTAGTCCCAATGGAAGAACATTTGGGTTTCGTCGGTGCTCTTGTCCCTGCCGTTGTAGACGCCGCGCAGCACGAATTCCCACGTGCCCGGAAAGATGGTTCCCTTCAGGGGGATGGTATCGCCGATCTTCCAGCCGAAGCGATCCGCCAGCTTGCGTCCCACAACGCACGCCTTGCGGTCCCGGTTCACTGCGGCCGCCTGGTCCGGAGACAGAATGAACTCGGGATAGAGCTTCAGATAGCTTTCGACGTCGACCGCGAAATTGGCGAACAGGTTCTTTTCATCAATATAGACGCCGCCAAACCAGTTTCCCCAGGAAACAACCTTTACCCCGTTGATCTGGCGGATCCTGTCCTTGTATGAGATGGGGAGGGGAAAGACCAGGGACACGGCGTTTCGGGTAACGAGGCGTGTCGCCGACGACGCCTCCACGCCGGAGTACCAGATATCGACCAGCGTGCGCAGCATGCCGAAGGCGAGGATGGCCACGGTAATCCCCAGCACGGTGAGGAAGGTGCGCAGACGGTGGCGGAAGGCGTTTCTCCAGAGAAGCTTAAGGATGTACATCGGTCAGGATCCCTTTGTCCAGGTAGCGGATGACACGGGCCTTTTCCGCCGCCCTGGGATCATGGGTCACCATGATGATGGTCTTGCCCGATTCGTGATTGAGACGGTCCATGAGATCGAGGATCTCGGCCGCGGACTGGCGATCCAGGTCGCCGGTGGGCTCGTCGGCCACCAGGATGGTCGGGTCGGTGACCACGGCCCGGGCGATAGCCACCCGCTGCTGCTGGCCACCGGAGAGCTGGGACGGGAAGTGGTCCATGCGGTCGGCCAGTCCCACCACCCTCAAAGCGGTCTCCACGTGGTCTCGCCGCTCCGACTTGGAGAGGCGGGTCAGGAGCAGGGGCAGTTCCACGTTCTCGAAGGCGGTCAGTACCGGGATCAGGTTGTAGAACTGGAAGATGAAGCCCACGTTGAGGGCGCGCCAGGCCGCCAGCTCGGTCTCTCCCAGGGAGGTGATGTCGACGCCCCCTATCTCGATGGTCCCCGTGTCCGCGGTGTCGATGCCAGCCAGGAGGTTGAGGAGAGTGCTCTTGCCCGAGCCGGAAGGGCCCATGAGGGCCAGGAATTCTCCGTCCGGAATGTCGAAGGTAATACCCTCCAGCACCGGAATGGTCTGGCTTCCCCGGCTGTAGGACTTGGACAGATCCCGTATCCGGACTATGGGCGGCCTGATCCCATCCATCTATTTCTCCGCAATCCTTATCCGGGACCCGTCCCTCAGGTCTTCAGCGGGAGCGGAAACCACCCTGTCTCCCGCCTTCAAGCCGCTCTTCACCTCCAGCAGATCACCCTCCTTGGCGCCGAGGGTGACCGGGGCCTCTTTAACACGGTCATCCTTCACCAGGAATACCACCTTCTTCCCCCGCCTTTCCACCACGGCCGACGGATTCACCGTTGTCCTGGGTTGACGGTCATCGGCGCCCACCGGACGGGAGAGGATCGCCACCTTGGCGCTCATCTCCGGCAGGATGCGGCGGTCCGTATCCAGAAAACGCGCCTTCACCATCACCGTGGCCTTGCTGCGATCCGCCGTGGGCACGATCATGTGGACAACGCCTCGGAAGCGGACATCCGGGATGGCGTCCAGCTGGATCTCGCACGGCCCCCCTTCCCTGACCTGGCCCAGGTTAGACTCCGACACGTCCACCTCCACCAGGAGAGAACCCATGTCGGCGATGGTGACCACTGCGGCCTTGGCATTGGCAGCCGCGCCCAGGGGGGTGACGATATCACCCACGTCCGCGTCCTTGGTCAGCACAACCGCGTCGAAGGGGGCGCGGATCATGGTGTATTCCACCGCGACCCGGGCCCCTTGCAGGGCGGCGGACGACGAGCCGATACCGGCCTCCGCCCCGGCGACCGCGGCCACGGCCTTGCGATAACGCGCCTCGGCGGAATCGAAATCCGCCCGTGCGACGATCCCTTCCGACAACAGGGATTTTGCCCGGCGGAAAGAAAGCTCCGCGTCCCTCAGCTCGGCCTGCGCCTGCTCACGCACCGTGCGCGCGTTGCGCAGGTTCGCCTCGGCCTGGGCCTGCTGGGCAAGGACGTCCTCATTTTCCAGCCGGGCGAGGACATCCCCCTTGCGCACCCGGCTCCCCTCCTCCACCCCCAGCCACACAAGCCGGCCAGTGGCCTTGGACGCCACCGCGGCCTTGCGCTGGGCCACCACGTAGCCACTGGCGTTGAGCAGGGTAAAGGACTGGGACGGGTAGGTCCGCTGCACGCTCACCACCCGCACCTCCGCGGCCGGCTTCAGGACTCCGCTGAAATAGAGGATCAGCAGCAGGCCGGCGAGGGCAGAACCGGCGATCCAGTAGAGCCGGCTCCGGCGGCGCGCCGGACGTGAGGCGCCCGGTGTCTTGTCGATCTTCAATCGGGAAAGGTCTTCCTGTGCCATAGGCCGTCGCCTCTTATCTCCATCAGTATTCTTCCAGAACGTCCACAGTATACCCGAAAATAACACCATTCAAATGAGCCTCCTGCAAAACCGCTGAAAAACAATCCACCTCCCTTTGATGGCATGAGGTTGGGGGGGAGGGTGAAAAGGGGCGACATGCGATATTCCGGCGTCTGCGCCCTCTCCCCAACCCTCTCCCGCCAGTAAAGAGGGGCGTGATTATTGACGGCGCGCGGAACGATTGCTATAACCATCAGGCCTCTTGAAGGACGTCTCCTCCAATTGAATTGGGAAATGCTGAACATGTGCAGACCATTCGTAAAATGGGCCGGTGGAAAACGCCAGCTTGTAGAAGAGTTAAAACGCAGCGCCCCCCCAGGATACAGGCGCTTCATCGAGCCGTTCATCGGCGGCGGCGCCTTGTTCTTCGCGCTGAAGCCAAAAAACGCTTACATCTCCGACATCAACGAAGAACTAATAAATATCTACCAGGTGGTCAGGGATAACGTGGAAGCCCTGATTAACGGGCTCAAGACTCACGAACAGCGTTATCTGAAGGGCAACGCCCAGGAATACTTCTACACTGTCCGCAATGCCGACCGACAGGCTGAATATGCAGGCTGGAGCAAACCGGAAAAGGCAGCCCGCCTGATATTTCTCAACAAGACCTGCTTCAATGGTCTCTTCCGGATGAACTCCAGAAAGCAGTTCAACACCCCGTTCGGATTCTACGCCAATCCTGCCATTGTTGATGAACCCAACCTGCGTTCGTGCTCCAAGGTCCTGGCGAAGACCGAGATTGCCACCGCCGGATTCGAACATGTGATGGAGATCTCCCGAAAGGGGGATTTCGTATATCTTGACCCCCCCTACGCGCCACTCTCGGCAACAGCCGGTTTTACAGCTTACAGTGGCGAGCAATTCAGCCTCGACATGCAAAAAAAGCTCAGGGACGTATGCGATCAACTGGACGGCAAGGGCGTCATGTGGATGCTGTCCAACTCCCATACCGACTTTGTCCTTGACCTCTACAAGGACAGATATCATATCCGCAAGGTTGAGGCGGCCCGGGCCATCAACTGCAAGGCTGAAAGGCGGGGAAAGGTACCGGAGGTCATTGTAACCAACTACCAGGTATACATTCAATGACTTCAGCGCCTTGGGTCAATATTGAATGAATGCAGATGCCGCGTCCATATCCCCTTCAGAATAGCGAAAAGGCGAGCCTGACACCGTTTTTTGCTATTGACGCCCCTGACCCCTTCGGATACCCTGACCCCGATGCGAAAAATCGACGAAAAGACAAAGAAAACCGAACTCCTCTCCCCGGCGGGCTCCCTTGAGGCCTTCTTCGCGGCCATGGAAATGGGGGCGGACGCTGTTTATGCCGGATTGACCGAGTTTTCAGCGCGGGCCAAGGCGCGCAACTTTACCCTTTCCCAGATGGAACGGATAGTCGCCTATGCCCACTCACTGGACCGGAAGGTCTACGTCACCATCAACACGCTGATCAAGGAGCGGGAACTGCCGCGGGTAGTTGACGTTCTGGCGGCCCTTTCCGGGATGGGGGCCGACGGCGTGATCCTCCAGGACATGGGTGTGTTCCGCCTGATGCGGGACCATTTCCCCGAGCTCCCGGCCCATGCCTCCACCCAGATGACCATTCACAACTCCCTCGGGGTCAGGGAACTGGAAACCCTCGGCTTTTCAAGGGTGGTACTTGCCCGCGAGCTGCACATCGACGAGATCCGCACCATCGCCCGCCATACGGACATGGAACTGGAATGCTTCATCCACGGCGCGCTCTGTTTTTCCTATTCCGGCCAGTGCTACTTCTCCTCCTTTCTCGGCGGCCACAGCGGCAACCGGGGAAGATGCGCCCAGCCGTGCCGCAGGCTTTACCGATACCGGGGCAAGGAAGGATACTACTTTTCCACCAACGACTTTTCCTCAATCGATATGCTGCCGGATCTGATTGACGCAGGGGTGACCTCCTTCAAGATCGAGGGGAGGATGAAGTCGGCCGAGTACGTGGCGCGCGTGGTCGGCGCGTACCGGAAGGCCCTTGACGCGGCCCCCGGACAAAGGAGCGAGGCGGTGGCGGCGGCAAAGGAACAGCTGAAGCTCTCCTTCGGCCGGGTTCCCACCAGGGGCTTTCTCGCCTCCCGTCAGCCCACGGATATCGCGACTCCCAGTCTGCGCGGCGCAACGGGCCGCTTCCTTGGAGAGATACGGAGCATAAGCGGCAGCCGCATCACCTTCGAAACCCGGGACCGGCTCCATGTGGGAGACCGGGTGCGGGTACAGCCCAAAAGCGACATGGCGGGAAAGGCCTTCACCGTCAAGGACCTTTACCTGGGAAAGGCCCCGGTCAAGGCCGCGCGGGAAAGGTCCCTGGTCGCCGTGACCGCACCCTTCTCCTTCTCGGTAGGCGACGCCGTGTTCAAGGTCTCTTCGGAGACCGCCTTCACCATGAGCGAAAACGCCTGCCTGCGAAGGCTTGCCGGCGCAAAGGCCGCCAGGGTACGCTGCGATCTCCGCCTCGTCCTGG
Source organism: uncultured Geobacter sp. (assembly GCA_964517595.1). Lineage (GTDB taxonomy): Bacteria > Desulfobacterota > Desulfuromonadia > Geobacterales > Geobacteraceae > RPRC01. Next base: position 13,387 of record CAZFCG010000018.1, read on the forward strand.
ATGGAGATATCCTGCGCATAACCGGCCACGCCGCTGGAACAGAGCTGGTGGAAGAGTTTCCCTTGGGGGACCTGGAACCATCCCACACCCCTGACATGGAGGGGGTGCTGAGAGCCCAGTTCGGCAAGTGCGGAGACACCCCCTTCACCCTCGGCGAGCTGGAGGCGCCCGGTTTCCCGCCGGTTCTCATCCCGCCGGCCAGGCTCAAGGATATCCGCCGCTCTTTTTACCGTACACTGGAGGAAAAGGCCCTCTCCGGACGGAAAGAGCGCCTTCTCAAAGCAAGGGAGGCGGCCCTGTCCTCCCTCGCGCGAAACATGCCCACGGCATCAACGGACAGGCGGGACGGACTCGCGGTATGCGTTGAGAATATCAGGGATTTCCACCTTCTCCATCAGGAAGGGGTGGAAATCCTGATGTTGCCGGTTTCCCGGGTCAACCTGCACCAGCTTCCCGCATTCATGGGCAAACTGAGGGGCCGCCTGGATCGGATTGTCTGGCGCCTGCCCTTTATCATCTTCGAAGAAGATATCCCCTTCTACCGGGATGCTGTGGACTATCTTTGCGGCCAGGGATTCTCCCGTTTCGAGGCAGCCAACCTTTGCCACTTCCCCTTGCTGGAAGGACGGGCGACGGAGATATCCACCGGTTATCGTCTCTTTTCCCTGAACAGCCAGGCCATGCTCGTGTGGCGCGAGATGGGCGCTTCCGCCGCCACTCTCTATATCGAGGACGACGCGGAAAACCTGGGAGACCTGCTGGCGGCCGACCTGTCCATGGAGCGGCGCGTCATCATCTACGCCCCGGTACCGGTGATCACCTCCAAAATCGTCATCAAGGGAGTGCGGGGAGATTCCCCGGTCATGTCCGATCGGGGCGACGCATACACGGTCACCACCCGTGACGGCCTGACCTCCGTGACCGCCGACCGCCGGTTTTCCATAACCGCCCACCGGCGGAGACTGCGGGAAATGGGCTGCTCCTCCTTTGTCGCCGACCTGTCCGGGGAAACTGGCGAGGGAAGGAAGCGGATACTGGAGGCATGCATCAGGGGGACCGCCATAGACGGGACATCGGAATTCAATTTCACCATGGGACTGGTATGACCGACTATCTGGTACGAATCATCACGGAAACGGAAAACATCAGGGCCCTGGCCTGCGTCACCACGGACCTGGCGGATGAGGCGCGCCGCCGCCACGGAGCATGGCCCACGGCATCGGCTGCTCTGGGCAGGGCGCTTACCGCCGGCGCCCTCATGGGCGCGCTCCTGAAGACCGGCCAGCGGGTTGCGCTTCGCTTCGAGGGAAACGGACCCCTGAAGAAGATCCTCGTTGAGGCGGACGGGGCCGTGCGAGGGTGCGTCGGTGCGCCGGAGGTTCACTTGGAAACGCCGGAGGGGAAGCTGGACGTGGGGAACGCCCTGGGCAAGGCAGGATTTCTCACCGTAACCAAGGACCTGGGGATGAAGGAACCGTACCACGGCATGGTGCAGCTCATGAGCAGCGAGATTGCCGAGGACCTGGCCCTCTATCTCACCGAGTCGGAGCAGACCCCCTCGGCCGTCGGGCTGGGCGTGTTCGTTGAACCGGAAAACCGGGTATCAGCGGCGGGAGGCTTCCTGATCCAGGCGCTGCCCGGCGCCGACGGCGCCACCATTGATCGGCTCATGACCCATATTGAAGGACTTCCGCCCCTGACGAGCCTGCTGCGCGAGGGAAAGTCTCCGGAACAGCTTCTGGAAGTACTGTTCAAGGGCATCCCCTTCAAAACCCTGGAGAAGCGGGCGCTGGCGTTCCGCTGCAGTTGCAGCCGGGAAAAGATCGAGAATGCGGTACTGTCCCTGGGCGCCGGTGAGATTGACGACATGATTCAGCGGGATGGCGGCGCGGAGGTCACCTGCGAATTCTGCCGCCAGCTCTGGCGCCTCGACCGGGACGATCTGGAGAGGCTGAAAACCGCGGCCGTTCCGGAAACATCTTCCTGAAAAGAATCATCAACATGACGTCATCCTTTTCCCTGCTGTCCGGAAGCATCGCCTGTCCGGCATTCACCGCGGGAAGAACGGCGAAGAGCGGGGAGACGCCCCCGCTATCTGCCAGGACGGAAATAGATCAGTCTTTTTCCGCTGAGTTCCCCATGGGAGAGGCCTCGCCCGCGCCGCCTTCCGTCTTCCGGCGGTGACGGCGGATATATACCGCCAGGATAAGGGCGCAGCAGATGATCACAACCACCAGGGCCTGGTGTGAATAGCGCATGATCAGTTCCTGGTTTTCACCTATGAAATAGCCTATCCAGGTAAGGACCGTGACCCAGATTCCCGCACCCAGGAGGGTATAGAGGGTGAAACGGACATGGTTCATGCCCGCCAGTCCGGCGGGGATGGAGATGAGGTGGCGCACCACCGGCAGGAGACGGCCGATAAAGGTGGATATCTCGCCGTGCCGCAGAAAAAATCCTTCGACCCTGGCGAACTTCTCTTCGGTAATCAGGACGTACTTGCCGTATTTCAGGATGAGCGGCCTCCCCAGGTGGCGGGCGGCGAAGTAGTTGGCATAGGCCCCGGCCAGGCTGCCCACGGTTCCGCAGAGTATTGCGGCGATTATGTTCATCTCTCCCTTGTGGGCAAGGTATCCGGCCGGAGGCATGACCAGTTCGCTGGGAATCGGAAGTACCGAGCTTTCCATGGCCATGAGGAGAAATATACCGGGATAGCCCATGGCGCCGATGGTGTTCAGAAGCCAGTCTATGAGTATGTGCATTCAAGGTCCTTTCCTGTATCGTTCTGGCGAAACGGCATTCTAGCCGGATCCGGGGGAAAAGGCCATAGAAACCGTTGTCCGTGTCCGTACAAATACATACGGACAAGGACACGGACACGGACAACGACATGAATATTCTGGAAATACTGCGCGAACGTATCCTCGTGGGAGACGGCGCCATCGGAACCATGCTCCACGGGCGGGCAGGGGCGGGAGAGTCTTGTTTCGAGCGCCTCAACCTGACAAGCCCGGACCTGGTCAGGGGACTGCACGCCGACTATGTGGCCGCGGGCGCTGAAGTTATCGAGACCAACACCTTCGGCGCCAACCGGTCGCGGCTGTCCGCCTTTGGAATGGAAGACAGGGCGCGTGACGTGAATCTGAGCGGAGCGCGCCTGGCCCGCGCCGCGGCGGCGGGCAGGGACGTGTTCGTGGCGGGTTCCATGGGCCCCCTCCCCCGGTTCAGGGGGGAAGGCGACTCGCCCACGCCGGAGGAAATGAGAGCCCTGTTCCGGGAACAGGCCCTGGCCCTGGCCGAAGGGAGAGTCGACCTGCTGATCCTGGAGACCTTCTCCGATTTGGAGCAGATGAAGATCGCCCTGGCCGCTGCCGGAGAAACCGGCCTGCCGCTGATAGCCAGCATGGCCTTTCTGGAACGGGGCCGCATCCCCGGGGGCATGACCGTGGAGAGGGTCGCCCTGGAACTGGCCGAGGCGGGCGCCGCCGTGGTCGGCGCCAACTGCGGCGCCGGAACCATGGAGATAACCCGCAATATCCGGCGCATGGCCTCGGTCACTAGGCTTCCCCTTGCCGCCTATCCCAACAGCGGTTTCCCCGAATACGTGGACGGCCGCTATCTCTATCGCACCACCCCCGAATATTTTGCCGACCGATGCCTGGAAACCGTGCGCGCCGGGGCCAACCTGGTGGGCGGATGCTGCGGCACGACCCCGGAGCACATCCGCCGGCTGGCGGAAAAGGTAAGCGGCATGAAGCCGTCCACCCGCATCTTCACCGCGCCCGAGCCCCATGTCCCTCCCGCCTCGGCCCATGCGTCCGCCAGGAGCGGATTCCTGGCCGAATGGGGAAACAGGACCGTCATCACCGTGGAACTGGACCCGCCCAAGGGCCTTGACTGCGGCCGTGTGCTGGAGGGGTGTCGCGCGCTCAGGGACGCGGGAGCGGACGCTATCAATATCGCGGAGAATCCCCTCTCGCGGGTGCGCATGGGGAACATCGCCCTCGCCGAACTGATCCAGCGGGAGGTCGGCATCGAGGTCATCTGCCACATCACGTGCCGGGACCGGAACCTCATCGGCCTCCAGTCGGACCTGATGGGCGCGAGTCTCCTGGGTGTCCGCTCCATACTCGCCGTGACCGGTGACCCGGCCGGCATGGGGGAACAGAGCGAGGCGTCGTCCGTCTTTGACGTGAATTCTCTCGGTCTCATCGCCCTCCTCCGGGATCTCAACTCTGGACTGAACGGCGCCGGCAACTCCATCGACAGGGGCACGAGCTTCACCATCGGCGCAGCCTTCAACCCCAATGTCAGGGATATGCAGGCCCAGGTGACGCGCCTGGAGAAGAAGATCGCCAACGGCGCGCAATTCGTCCAGACACAGCCCCTGTTCGACCTGGAACGGCTCGAAACCATGCTGCGGCTTACCGCCCATCTGGACATTCCCATCCTCCCTGGAATCCTCCCTCTGGTAAGCGAACGGAATACGGAGTTTCTCCACAATGAAGTTCCGGGGATCGTCATCCCGGAGGATATCAGGGCAAGGATGCGGGGAAAGGGAAAGGTGGAAGGGACACGCGAGGGACTGGCCATCGCCAGGGAATTCATAGACGCGGCCATGGGCCGGGTTGGCGGATTCTATATTATTCCACCGTTCGGCAATCACGGCATCGCCGCCGAGCTGGTGGATCATATCAGAAGGCAGGGATAGCCTGCCAGGGAGGGAAGGCCCGATGTTTCCGAGAATCATGCTTTTGCTTTGCGTCATCGCCCTGACGGGGGGATGCGAGTCCATGACCAACAAAAAGATCTGCTGGCAGCTTGAACAGAATTCCAAGAGCTACAATCACATGATCCGGTGGAACGAGATGGACAAGGCGGCGGTGGCGCTTCCTCCGGAGAACCTTCGCGATGAGTTCCGGGAAAAGGTGCGCGCGTCGAAGGGAGTAAAGGTTACCGATGTCAGGGTGAAAAGCCAGGAATGCTCACCAAAGCGGGGCGAAGCAACGGTCTTGATCGACATCGAATACTACCGTGAACCGTCCGTCACGGTGAAGACCGTTGAGGATCTGCAGAAGTGGCGGTATGTGGAAGAAGAGAAGGATGCGCGGGTATGGAGGCTTATAACCCTGCCGCCCGATTTCAAGTAACGGATGAGCATCTTGCAAATTTCAAAGAAGTCCCCTCTCCCCTGGTGGGAGAGGGATAGGGAGAGGGATAGGGAGAGGGGGAAAGGCGCAGAAATATAGCATGTTACCCCTTTTCACCCTCCCCCCAACCCCCTCCCATCAAGGGGGGGAGTATTTTTCGACACTTTTGCAAAAGTAACGGATATTTTTTCCGTAAATCCGGCTCAATTTCCCCTCACCCCTGCCCTGTGGGAGGGGGTGAGGGGAGATTGTTATTATTCTCCTGAACCGTCAGCGCAGCGGGGTCATGGTCATTATGCGCCGGGCAAGGTCCGGATATTTCGCCACGAAGCGCAGCTCATCGTCGGTGAGGGGCTCCTGGGTGTGGACGTTGGCATACCTCACCAACTCCAGGATGTCGTTGGCCTCCTTGTCGTTGTGGAACTCGATCTCCAGCTTGCCGTATACGTTTCGGAACCCCTTGATTCCGCTGTACTCGCCCGCCGTTATCTCTCTGCCGGTGTCGATGATCTCCGGCTCGCCCCTACCCAGCTCCTCGAAGTCATACAGCTCGTAATTGCGACGGTCCTTCAGGGCGCCGTCGGCGTGGATGCCCGATTCGTGGGCGAAGGCATTGGCGCCCACCCCCACCTGGTTGATGGGAATGGGAACGCCGAAGGCATAGGAGGCATATTTGGCGATCTTCCACGCCTTGGTCAGGTCCACCCGCTCGTCCAGCTGATATTTCCCGGCCAGGCCGCTGGCCTTTTTCACGGCCAGGATCACGGACACCAGGTCTGCGTTTCCGGCCCTTTCCCCCATGCAGTTGATGGCCGTATTGATATATGCATCCACTCCGCCGTCAATGGCGCCCTGGGCCCCGGCCACGGAACACGCGACCCCCAGGCCAAGGTCGTTGTGGCAGTGGAGCTCGATGGGAATGTGGGTTTCCTCGGCCAGCATCCGCACCCGGCGGTAGATGGTAAACGGGTCATCATACCCCAGGGTGTCGCAGTAGCGGAAACGGTCGGCGCCGGCATCCCTGGCGGCCCTGGCGAAGCGGACGAGGAACTCGTCATCGGTGCGGGAGGCGTCCTCGGCATTGACGCCTATGACCCGCGCCCCCATTTTTCTGGCCAGTTGCACGTTGCTCACCATGATGTCCAGCAGGTTGGAAACATCCTTGTTTTCCTCGGGAGTCCGCACGATGCGTCCGCCGAATTTCCCTTCCGTCATAAGTCTGGAGGTGGAGATGGAAAGGTTCACGTGCTTCAGCTTGCCTGTTTCGAAGGAATTCTCTATCTCCTCCTTGCGCATGGGACACCAGCCGCTCAGGTTGATGGGGCTGAGAACCCCCATTTCCGCAAGTTCCAGATTCGCGGCGATGTAGTTTTTTTCATGGTGGGTGTAGGGAAAGCCGAACTCGCTCTGATGGATTCCCATCTCGTTCAGGTAGAGATTGATGATGGTCTTTTCCAGTTTCGCCAGTCCGAGCCGGGATGTCTGTACCCCGTCGCGGTTTGTTACGTCAACGATATAGATCTTTGGCATTGCCTCTTCCTTTCTCGCTTCATATGAAATATCGGCCCGTTCGGCCGGGCCTATGGAAGCCGCGGCTGACGGGACTCGATTTGGTGAGATGCGGCTTTTTCAGTGCAATTCCTCTCCGGTGGTGGTCATCACCAGCTTGCCGTGCTTCACGCCTTTCACGCCGATGAGTTCGTCGGCGATTTTCTTCACTTCATGGGCCTTTCCCCGCACCACCAGCACCTCCAGGCAGTTATGGGCATCCAGATGCACATGGAGGCTCGAAACTATCTGATCGTGATGTCCGTGTTGCTGTTCGGTCAGCTTGTCGGAAAGGTCGCGGACGTGGTGATTGTAGACGAGGGTCACGGTCCCAACCGTCTCTTCCTCGCCCTTCTCCCATTTCAGCTCCACCAGTGACGCCCGGATCAGGTCGCGGATCGCCTCGGAGCGGTTGAGATAACCCTTCTCATCTATGAGGCGATCAAAGCTTTTAAGGAGCTTGTCGTCAATGGAAATGCCGAACCGGACTGTTTCACCCATGCGGATTCTCCTGGAACCTAGAAACTGCATTTGATCACGCAAAGACGCAAAGAAATTCAAATTAGATGCGGAACAAGCTGGTATCACCGGTCAGGTGAACGGCCTCATTTGACAAGTTCTTGATTTTCCTTCGCGTTCTTTGCGGCTTTGCGTGAGACTGCAATTTTCAGGTGGAATGTTATTGATTGTTATTGATATGTTCAAGACGTTATTTTTATTCATTAGTCCGCCACCCCGCGCATGTCGGACCAGCTCTTAAGGCCGCAAAGGGGCGTCGCGTTTTTTACGGCGGCGACGACGGCCCTCTCCATGACCCGGGCCGCCAGGAGGCCCACCACGTTGACATCGGCCCCCACCTTGCCGGTGGCCAGGGAAAATATGGTGTCGCCGTCAAACATGGAATGGGCGGGCCGCAGGGTCCTGGCATATCCGTTGTGGGCCATGGACGCCACCTTCGAGGCCTGGGGTTTGGTCAGGGCCGCGTTGGTGGCCACCACGCCGATGGTGGTGTTGGAAACAAAGCGGTTCTTCATCCCGGCCGACTGGTCAATCATTATCTCTTCCGAATCCAGGACGCCGCCATCCTCACCCAGGACGCCGGCAATCCTCTCTCCGGTCAGGGGGTCCACCACGTCTCCCAGGGAGTTGACCGCCACAAGGGCGCCGACCCTCAGTTCCCCAATCTGCACGGCGTGATATCCCAGGCCGCTCTTCATGGCCCGTCCCATGCCCAGGACCTTGCCCACGGACGCCCCGGCGCCGGCGCCCACGCTCCCCTGGCCGCACTCCCCGGCGGAGGCGTTGAGGCAGGCCCGGTAGCCCATATCCGTGTCGGGCCTGACCCTGGGATCTCCCACGGTCAGGTCGAAGAGCACCGCGCCGCACACGATGGGAACCCTGGCGACCTGAACGTCGAAACCGATCCCCTTTTCCTCCAGAAAACGCATTACCCCGGTCCCAGCGGCCAGGCCGAAGGCGCTGCCACCAGCCAGAAACACTGCATGGACCTTTTCCACCAGGTTTACCGGATTGAGCAGGTCCGTCTCCCGGGTGCCCGGAGCGCCGCCCCGCACATCCACCCCGGCCACGGCCCCCTCCCGGACAATGACCACGGTGCAGCCGGTGGCCGCGCGCAGGTCCTGCTCGTGACCCACCTGAATCCCGTCGATCCCGGTAAAGGAAATCTCTCTCATTCCATCTCCCCGGAGGACGATTCCATATCAGACGACCCTTATGAGGAATTCGGGGCAGGCCGCCGCGCAGTAGCCGCAAAGGATGCATCTGTCCTGATCCACCCTGGCCACCCCCCCTTCCAGGGCCAGGGCGTCGGCTGTGCACGCCTCCACGCACGCCCCGCACCCCTTGCAGAACTTTTCCATGATCATAAACTTCCGCCGCCTCTTTTCCAGTTCTTCCCAGGCCGCGTCATCGGCGGTATCGGTGTCGCAGAGTTCCAGGTTCGCCTCTATCTCCCGGCGGGAGAGCATGCCGAGGGCCAGCGCGTCCACTCCCGGAAGGCCCAGAACGAACCGGATGCTCTGCCGCGCCTCGGCTATGAGGTTGCCCCCCGCCAGCGCCTTCATGGCGTACACCCCCTTGCCGGCGCGCGAGCAGGCGGCGATGGCCTCGGCCATGTCCGCGGCCGTGCCGTCCAGGATCCCCATGCCGGCCCGGTTGATGAGCGGATGGACCACCTGAATCTCCGGATGGGCCGCGGCCCTGTGGAAGGCGGCCACATAATGGGAAGAGACACCCACATGGGCTATCCTGCCGTCATCACGCATGCGCAGCAGTTCTTCCAGGACCTCCGCCCTGTCCGCAAAGGGGTCCGCAAGCCTCGGGGCATGGATGTGGACAATGTCCAGGCGCTCGCGACCCAGCTCCCTGAGGGCGCGCAGCACATGGGATCTGGCGTCATCGGCCGTGGCGGCGTGGGTCTTGGTGGCTATCACCACATCGCCGCTGAAGCCTTCCAGGGCCTGCCTGATGTGGGGATAGGTCCCGTACACCTCGGCGGTGTCCACCATGTTGACGCCGCATTCCAGGGCGTGGCGGATGAGCGAGGCGCCGTCCGCCGCCGGCATACCAGTCTGAAGAGGCCCCAGGGGCAATGTGCCGAAGACAAGGGGCGCGATGCGAAGACCGGTATTGCCGAGGGATACTTTTCTCATAACGGCCTCCGGATATATTTAGTCCTGGATTCTGTCACCTTCCATGCGCTCCTGATGTCCCCAAACGCCTTTTCAAGGTTCAGGCCCGAAGAATGAGGGGAGGGCGTGATTAACCGGTGACATAATAATTAATGCCTTATGATAGCAAGCGCAAGGCCTTTTTCTTTATTATGGTCTAATTCTGTGCTACTTTCCCAGCCGGCTTGCCAGCGCGCAACCTCCCGCGACACATCGCGGCCGCTTGCGCGTTCCTTTCGAGCCAAGCCGTAAAACCGGCATTCATCCAGGCGGCTTCGGGCGTTTAACCACCCACGGCGCCGCAACGGAAAGGTTTTTTCATGGAATTACGAATCTACTACGAGGATACGGACGCGGGCGGTGTTGTGTACCACGCGCGCTATCTGGCCTTCTTCGAGCGGGGAAGGTCCGAATTCTTCCGGGAGCGGGGTCTCCAGGTGGGCAGGCTGGCCGAGGAAGGACATCTCTTCCCGGTGGTGCGCCTGGAGATCGACTACCGGGCGCCGGCGCGGCTGGACGACCTGGTAAGGATCGAAACCGTGGTGCTGGAAGTGGGAAAGACATCCTTTACCATGGAGCAGCGCGCGGTCCGCTCCCTGGACGGCAAGGTCCTGGCCGAGGGAAAGGTAACCCTGGTATGCGTCGCCCCCGGAATGAGGGCGAAACGGCTTCCGGAAAAACTTCTCGTGGCGCTGCGGGAACGGACAACGAAAAATGAAGGCAGTTGAATTGCTTCCTGAGGTGAATGGAGGCGGGATAACCGCCGGAGGGAAGTCCGGGAGATCCGTCCCTTCCCGGCAATCAACCTGAAAACGGCGGCCGGAGTCGTCCTCTTCAGGCTACACCAACCGCCGGGCATGGGGTCAATGGTGGAAACGGCCCATCCTCCCCTTGTGGGAGGGAGTGGGCGCCCGGTGGCACTCAAAGCAGTTTTCATCGGTCCCCTTGCGCACCTGCAGAGACGAAGAGGGTTTTTCCACGGCGGGCATATTGTACCCCTCCCTCTGGAAATACGGCCGGTTTTTCTCATCGCTGAGGACAGGCGCCTGGTAAGCGACATGCCAGTTGTTGTTTATGGGAACGGTATGACACTCATTACAGCCGCCGGGCGGGGGGATCGCTTTCCATGCGGTAAACATTGCGCAACCCACCATAAAAAGAAACACCGCGGCGCATCCGGACAGGATCAGTTTTTTCATGCAAATCACCCCGTTTCATGAAGTTCAGTCGATATTCCGAGCTCCCGCCTTCGGAAGTCAGAAAAGCATACCACAAAGAACGTCAAATAAAAACCGGCCGGAAGGGTCATTGGAAAAGAGCGGACGGGGATAATCCTCAAGGGAGAAAAGCGCATATGGAGACCAGAAACAGAAAGGACCTGTTCCGGGGTCTGGTGGTGAACCTGGAGCAGATGGAGGTGAAGATCGGCGAAAAGGGGTGGCATCTCTTCCAGATTGTGCGCCATCCGGGCGGTGTTGGGGTTCTGCCGCTGCACGAAGACGGTACGGTGACCCTCATCCGCCAGCTTCGCCCCGCCGTTGATGAAACACTCCTGGAGATACCGGCCGGGCGGCTGGACCCTGGGGAAGATCCGGCGGCCTGCGGAAACCGGGAACTGGCGGAGGAAACGGGACTGGCCGCCTCGAAGCTGGAACCGCTGGGCGTCATGCTCTCGTCGCCGGGGGTTTTCGACGAAAGGATCCATCTCTTTCTCGCCACCGGCCTCGTACAGAATGACGCCTCGCCGGAACACTACGAGGAGATCGAAACCGTCCGCCTCCCCCTGGAGAAAGCCATGCAAATGGCCTCCGACGGCAGGATCGCCGACGCAAAGACATCCCTGGCGCTGTTCAGGGCCTCCGCCCTGCCGGCCGTCTCCCGCCGGCTCAATGGGTCTCGCCCGGAGAATTAGAGCTTCACGTTTTTTTTCCTATCTGCTAGGATAACCGAGTCGTAGATATTGTCCGATGTAACTCCACAATACGGCCCGGCGTCTCTCTCCCCGCCCGAAAGCAGCTCAAAACATGCACGAATTATCCATAACCCAGGGTGTGGTCGACATCTGCGAAGACACCGCGGCCGGACGGCGCGTGATCGCCGTTGTCCTGGAAATAGGGGCTCTCAGCGGGGTAATACCCGAAGCGGTTGAGTTCTGTTTCGAGGCCTGCGCCAGGGGCACCGCCCTGGAAGGCGCGAAGCTCATCATCGAGCGTACCCCGGGCCGTGGCAGATGCGAAGATTGCGCGGCGGAGTTCCCGCTGAAGGCCTATTACGAACCATGCCCCGGCTGCGGAAGCTACCGGGTAACCATCCTCTCCGGAGAAGAACTGCGCGTAAAAGAACTGGAGGTTGACTGAACCATGTGCACCACCTGCGGCTGCGGCGCCGACGACCATCATCACGACCACGACCACGATCATCATGATCATCACCATGACCATGACCACACCCACGGGCATAACCACGAGCACAGCCATACCACTTCCTCCTCGTCCAAAACCATCTCCATCGAGGCGGATATCCTGGCCAAGAACAACCGGCTGGCCCGTGAAAACCGCAATCTGTTTTTCCGCAAGGGGGTATTTGTCCTTAATCTCGTGAGCTCCCCCGGATCCGGCAAGACTACCATCCTGGAACGGACACTCAGGGACATGAAGGAGAAACTGCGCTTCGCCGTCATCGAGGGGGATCAGCAGACCGACAACGACGCGGTGCGCATCGCGGCTACGGGAGTTCCCGTGAAGCAGGTAAACACCGGCTCGGGATGCCACCTGGACGCCCACATGGTGGCCCATGCCCTGGAGGCCTTTGACATGGACCACCTGGACGCGCTTCTCATCGAAAACGTGGGCAACCTGGTATGCCCCGCCTCCTTCGACCTGGGAGAAAACCACAAGGTGGTCGTGCTGAGCGTAACCGAGGGCGAGGACAAGCCTCTCAAGTACCCCGCCATGTTCCACAACGCCGACGTGATGCTCCTCAACAAGGTCGATCTCCTCCCCCATGTGGATTTTGATATGGAGAAATGCAAGGAGATGGCCCGGCGGGTAAATCCCGATATCCAGATATTCGACGTCTCCAGCCGGACCGGGGAAGGGATGGACGGCTGGTACGGATGGCTGGCTTCCCACACCAGGGAAAGATGAGCGATCCGGCGCCGTTTCCGGAGTGACGATATCAGAAAGAGAATCAGGGTAACAATCGAGGGTATCGTCCAGGGTGTCGGATTCCGTCCCTTCGTCTTTCGCCTCGCCGGTGAAGGCGGGCTCTCGGGATGGGTCCGCAACACCCCGGCGGGCGTGCTTCTGGAGACCCAGGGCGCGGCAGGCGCGGTTGACGGTTTTCTCCGCTCCCTGAGGGACAAGGCGCCCCCCCTGTCGGTCATCAGTTCCTTGAATGTCGATGGGATTCCGCTGGAAGACGGCGAGACCGGCTTTGCCATCCTGGAGAGCGGCGGCGGAGCTTCCAGCGTCCAGATAGCCCCCGACTGCGATGTGTGCGAGGACTGCCTGCGGGAGCTGTTCGACCCAGAAGACCGCCGCTTCCGCTACCCCTTTATCAACTGTACCAATTGCGGTCCCCGCTACACCATAATCACCGGGATACCCTACGACCGGCCGTTCACCACCATGGCCGGCTTCCCCCTCTGCCCCGATTGCCGGGCCGAGTACGAAAACCCCCTTGACCGCCGCTTCCACGCCCAACCGGTCGCCTGCCCGGCGTGCGGCCCGAGGCTTTCCCTTCTGGACGGCAGGGGGCATGAGCTGGAGGGCGATCCCCTAGAAAGCGCGGTCAGGCTGCTGCAAGAGGGCCGGATCCTCGCCGTAAAGGGGATAGGCGGCTACCACCTGGCCGTGGACGCCTGCAATGAAGACGCCGTTCGGGAACTGCGGCGCCGGAAAAGGAGGGACGAGAAGCCCTTTGCGGTAATGTCGCCTTCCCTTTCGCAGGTGGCGGAATATGCCTTCTTTTCATCTATGGAGCAGCGTCTGCTGGAAGGCCCGGAACGCCCCGTCGTCCTGCTGCGGAAAAGGAGCGGCGCCCCCGTCTCGGGCCTGGTAGCTCCATCCAATGGCTACATCGGGGTGATGCTTCCCTATGCGCCCCTCCACCACCTGCTGCTGAGGGGAAACTTCACGGCCCTAGTCATGACCAGCGGAAACCTGTCCGACGAACCCATCGTCCATCTCGACGAAGAGGCAAAAAGGATTCTGCCCGGAATTGCCGATTTCCTGCTGACCCACAACCGGGCCATCCACGTCCGCGCCGATGATTCGGTTATCCGGGTATTTCAGGGAAGTCCCCTCTTTCTGCGCCGCTCCAGGGGCTACGTCCCCCGCGCCGTCGTCCTTCCCGGCGCCCAGGAGAGCATTCTGGCCGTGGGAGCTGAACTGAAAGGAACAGTATGCCTTACGAGAGGAAACCGCGCCTTTCTCAGCCAGCACATCGGCGATCTGGGAAACGACGCTGTGCTCCGCTCCCTCGAAGAAACGGTGGCTCACCTGAAGAATATTCTGGATATCAGCCCCAGGGCGGTGGCCCACGATCTGCACCCCGACTACCTCTCCACGGTCTATGCCCGTGAGATTCCGCGCCTGCCGCTCATAGCCGTCCAGCACCACCACGCCCACCTGGCCTCCTGCATGGCGGAACACGGCCTGGAGGGAGAGGTAATCGGTATTATCTTCGACGGAACAGGTCTGGGAACGGACGGCGGCATATGGGGTGGAGAATTCCTCCTGGGCGGCTACACCTCGTTCCGGCGGGCGGCCCATTTCCGGCCGGTCCCCCTCCCCGGAGGCGATGCGGCGGTCCGGGAACCGTTCCGCATGGCCATTTCCTATCTCCACGCAGCATTCGGCCGGGAGCTGTTCACCCTGCCCCTCACCTTCCTGGCCAAAATCCCGGAAGGAGAGCGGAAACTGTTTCTCACCATGCTGGAGCGGGGAATTAATTCCCCCCCGACCTCCAGTTGCGGACGCCTGTTCGACACGGTCGCTGCAATGCTCGGGGTGCGGGAAAGGGTGACCTACGAGGGACAGGCCGCCATCGAACTGGAGGCCTTGGCCGAGTCGGCGGAGACGGACAGGGTGTATCCCTTTGCCGTCGAAGAAGGCGGGGAGAGTCTCATAGTGGATTTCCGCCCCATGATCCGCGCGTTGACGGAGGACGCGGCCGGGGGTAAAGAGAGGTCCCTGGCGGCCCGCGCTTTCCACAACACGGTGGCCGCCGTTACCGGAGAGGTGTGCGAGAGGATTCGGGCGGACAGCGGAGCAGGTCGCGTTGTCCTCTCCGGCGGGGTTTTTCAGAACAGACTGCTGAGCGAGGAGGTTTCTTCCATCCTCGATGGAAAAGGCTTTCAGGTCTTTTCCCACAGGCTTGTGCCTCCCAACGACGGGGGGCTGGCCCTGGGTCAGGCCATCATAGCGGGAAGGAGCATGAAGGATGTGTCTTGCGGTACCGATGCGCATAACCAGTATTGAAGGGGACGTCATGGTCGCCGAGATGGACGGCGTTCGCCGGGAGGCGAGCCTGATGATGCTCGGCGACGAGGTGAAGGTGGGAGACTATGTGCTGATCCATGCCGGATTCGCCATCAGCCGGCTGGATGAGGAAGAGGCCGAGGAGACCCTCTCCATCATGCGGGATTGCCTGGACCTTTCCCGGGCGCCGGCATGAACAGCGCCTTTTTCCAGGAATTCCGGGACCGGGACCTGGTTCGGGGACTCGCGGAAAGCGTCCGCCGGCTGACCGGCGGGCGAGGAAAGCCCATGACCTTCATGGAGGTGTGCGGCACCCACACCATGTCCATCTACCAGTATGGCATCAGGAGCCTCCTTCCACCCGAGGTCCGTCTCATCTCCGGTCCGGGCTGTCCAGTGTGCGTAACGCCGGTGGGATTCATGGACCGGACCATTGCATGCGCCCGCCTGCCCGGAACCATTGTCGCCACCTTCGGCGACATGATGCGCGTTCCCGGCTCTTCCTCCAGCCTGCTGGAGGAGCGGGCCAGGGGGGCGGATATCCGCATTGTCTACTCGCCTCTCGACGCCCTCGCCCTTGCCGCGAAAAATCCTGGCAAGCGGGTGGTCTTCCCCGGAGTCGGCTTCGAGACCACGGCCCCTGCCGTCGCGGCAACAATCATGTCCGCCCTTTCCAGGGGGATTTCAAACTTCTTCGTGCTGTGCGCCCACAAGACCATCCCCGTGCCCATGCGCATACTTTCCTCGGACCCGGAACTGGGTATCGACGGTTTTATCTGCCCCGCCCACGTGAGCGCGATCATCGGCGCGGGCGCCTTCCGTTTCCTGGCCCGGGAGCACGGCGTTCCCTGTGTCGTGACCGGCTTCGAGCCCGCCGACATCATGCGGGGAGTGGAGATGCTGGCGCGGCAGGTATCGGAAGGCCGCGCTACCGTGGAAAACGAATACAGCCGCTTTGTCACCGAAGAAGGGAACGCCCGGGCGAAAGACCTTCTTGCCAGGGTCTTCGTTCCGGCCGATACGCAATGGCGGGGACTCGGTGTCATACCGGAGAGCGGGCTGGAAATCCGGGAGGAATACAGGGAGTTCGACGCGGAAAAGACTCTGCCCCTTGAGGTGGAAGAACCCCGTGAGCCGGAGGGATGCCTCTGCGGTGAGGTGCTGAAAGGGAAGATAGCGCCATCAGCCTGTCCGCTTTTCGCTGCCGCATGCACCCCGGAGCAGCCGGTGGGGGCCTGCATGGTTTCCTCGGAGGGAAGCTGCGCCGCGGCGTACAAGTACGGGCAATAAAGTTAAAGGTGAAAAGAAAAAAGTAAAAAGTGAGACTCTTGCAAAAGTGTCGAAAAATACTCCCCCCTCCCTTGATGGGTTGGGGGGAGGGTGAAAAGAGGCAATATGAGATATTTCGGCAACTCTCCCACCAAGGGAGAGGGGACTTCTTTGAGATTTGCAAGAAGCTCAAGTGAAAAGTGAAAGGTGAAAAGTTACAGGTTAGGGCACCTGGAAAGTGTAATTCTTTGCCTTTGGCCGTAATTATTAAAGGAGCAACCATTGGACAACGATCTCATCCTGCTTGGTCACGGCAGCGGCGGGAGGCTTTCCCACCAGTTGCTGGAAGAGCTTATCATTCCGACACTGTCCGGAATGCCACCCTCGGGACTGAACGACGCGGCAATACTGGATCATGAGGGAGTGCGCCTCGCCTTTACCACCGATTCCTATGTGGTGGACCCGATATTCTTTCCCGGAGGCAATATCGGCGATCTGGCAATAAACGGCACCATAAACGACCTGGCCATGGTAGGGGCGATGCCCCGGGCCATCAGCGTCGGACTCATCCTGGAGGAAGGGTTCAGCAAAAGAGAACTGGGCGAAATTCTCCGCTCCATGCGGGAGGCTGCTGACCGGGCCGGGGTCGCCATTGTCGCCGGAGACACGAAAGTGGTTCCCAGGGGCAAGGCGGACCGAATCTTCATCAATACCTCCGGCATCGGAACCGTCCGGCGCGGACTGGAGATCAGCGGCGCCAATGCCCGGGTCGGAGACAGGATCATCATAAACGGCGCCATCGGCGACCACGGCATCGCCGTGATGGCGAAACGGGAAGGACTGGAACTGGAAACGGAGATACGCAGCGACTGCGCCCCCCTGAACGGCATCGTGGAAGACATCCTGTCCGGGGGAGAGGATGTCCACGTGCTGCGCGATCCGACCCGCGGCGGCGTGGCCACCACGCTGAAGGAGATTGCAATCCAGTCGGATGTCTCCATAACCCTGAATGAAGCGTCCCTCCCCATAAACGGCGCGGTGCGCGGAGTATGCGCCGTCTTGGGTCTCGACCCCCTCTATGTGGCCAATGAGGGAAAGGTGCTGGTCTTTGCCCCGCCTGAGGCCACCGACGGCATCCTTGAAAGAATGCGCCGCCACCCACTGGGAACAGGGTCAGCGGTGATTGGTGAAGTTACATCCCGGGGAGGCGGCAAGGTCAGGATGGAGACCGTGGTTGGGGGCATGCGGGCGGTGGAAATGCTGTCAGGAGAACAGTTGCCGAGGATCTGCTGAGCATGGGAACGAGGAAACCGCGCCCCTTTCTTCAAAAAACAAATGGAACAGGAGGGAGACATAATGGCGGTATGGAAATGCAGTAAATGCGGATTTACCAAGGAAGGGCGGTGCAAGCCGCGGACATGTCCCCAATGTCAGGAAAAGGACGCATTTGAAAAACAGGAATGAACCGACGAACGGCTACACTGTGAACCAGGCGTCAGGGAATCGGAAAAAATATTAATGGCTGTTCCTGATTCGTGTGATATAAAAAAGTCACCACTATAATCACAATCCACCGGTTTTATACAGATATCCGGACGAGAAGGAAAACAGATGCAACCGTTGACCGCGGGAATATCGGAAATACGACAAAGGGTCCTTCTCCTGAAGGAAATCCCGCCGCTTCCCTTGATCGCCCAGAGGATTCTCTCCATGCCTCCGGAGGCCGATGTCCGGGAGATGGCCGAGATTATCGAACAGTCTCCCGAGTTATCCGCCAGGCTCCTGGGAATGGCCAATTCCGCCTATTTCGCTTGGCCGGGGGGCGTGCATACCATCCATGACGCCATATATAAAGTCCTTGGATTCAAGCTGGTAAAAAGCCTTGTTCTGGGAGTGACGTTGAGCGAGGTTTTCGATATCAAGAAGTGCCGGGGGTTCCGCGTGGAACGCTACTGGTTCACCGCCATCGCCACGGCCCAGATGTCCCAGGGACTTTTCCCGTCACTCCCTCCCTTTTTGAGATGGAATCTGGACAACATACACATGAACGGCCTGCTCCACAACTTGGGACTGGCTGTTCTTGCCCACCTCTATCCCGGCGACCTGTCGGCCGCCCTTGAACTCCGGCCCGACACGGCCGAATTATCGACAACCGAGAGGATACGAAATGTACTGGGGCTTCTTCCGACCCAGGCCGGGGGATGGCTCGCAAGGAAATGGCACCTCCCGAGGGATGTGGTTCTTGTCATGGAGCATCACAAGGAGCAGGAATACAGAGGAGATTTCTGGCCGATTTCGCTCCTGGTGGGATACTGTGAACGGCAGGCTCAGCGGTTTTTCACGGGAACGGGAATATGCCCGGAGCCTGAGACGGAGGCGCTTCTCGGGATTGATCGGGAGATTTTCGACAGGATGCGCCTGAAGATTGACGGACAGCTGGATAATTTGCTCTCCATGGCGTCATACATGGCAACGGGAGAACGGAATGGATAACCATCTTTCAGAATCTGCCATCACGGACCTGAATGAACGTCTCATCTCCCTGCTTGACTCCTTTTCCGCACTGAGCACACTGAGCTCCCTCAGCATACGCCAACCCAACATAAAAATCATGCTTCGCAAGGCTCTCAAGGGACTGATGGAGAACGTGGACATGGAACGCTGCTCCATTTTTCTTTTGGAGGGTAAACGCCTGGTGAATTGCGTGGGGATGGACTGGGACAGAGTGATGAACGAGGACGAGGATGACGGCCCGGATTACCGCTCCGACTTCCGCGACGCATCCATCGGCGTAGGGATCATGGGACTGGCCGTACAGACGGAAACCCTCCAGCACTGCAGGGACTGTTTCGCGGATCCCCGCTTCAAGGTCGCTCCGGGTCCGACCATCGGCTCCCTGATCAGCGTTCCCATCTTCCAGATTGGAGGCGAGGTACTGGGCGTACTGAATGTCTCCCATTCGCTCCCCGATTTTTTCAACGAATGGCATGAACGCCTCCTCCTGGTATGGTGCAATTGCCTGGGCCAGATCATTGCCGGGAACCGGCTGGTGACCCAGATGGACCGGGAGATCGACAAGAGAACGGCTCAACTGCAAAAGGCCCTTGTTGAGGCGCAGACCGCGGGACAGGAGCTGAGAGCAAGCGAGAAACGGCTGAAGCTGGTTCTGGAAGGGAGCAACGACGGCTTCTGGGATTGGGACATGGTCACCGGGGAGATAAAGTTGAGTCCCAGGTGGACCGAGATTCTCGGCTATAAACTCAACGAGTCGGAGCACATTTACGGCAGGGGAAAGCAGCTTGTCCACCCTGAAGACGAGCCCTACGTCAGAAATATGCTGAGACGCCACCTGGAAGGCTCAACCTCCCAGTATGCGGTGGAATACCGGATGCGGGCACGCTCAGGCGACTGGAAATGGATCCTCGATCGCGGCAAGGTGGTGGAAAGGGATGAATCCGGCAGGCCACTCCGCATGACGGGAACAACAACGGATGTAACGGACCGCAAGCAGACCGAAGCAGAAAAGAGACGACTGGAAAGCCAGTTGAACCACTCGCATAAGCTTGAGGCCATCGGCCAGCTGGCGGGAGGGGTGGCCCATGAATTCAACAATATCCTTACGGCAATAATAGGTTTCAGTCACCTTCTGGTTATGAAGACGGAAGAAAACAGCCAGGTCCGGCACTTCTCCTCACAGATCCTCACCTCGGCGGAAAGGGCTTCCACCCTGACCCGCAGCCTCCTGACCTTCAGCCGCAAGCAGGTTTTCTACCCGCGCCACTTAAACGTTAACGAAACCATAGAGAAGATAGGGAAATTCCTGTCCAGGCTGATCCGGGAGGATATAGAATTCATCACGGAGCTGGAGCATGAGAAGATCATGGTCCTGGCGGACGAAGGCCAACTGGAGCAGGTGCTGGTGAACCTGGTGACAAATGCGCGGGATGCCATGCCGAGAGGCGGCAGGGTAACCGTCCGCACCAGGGTCGAACATCTGGACAGCGAGTTTATTCAGACAAGGGCCTTGGGAGAACCGGGAAGTTATGCGCGGATCTCCGTAATCGACACAGGCGCCGGTATAGATAGCGCCATCAGGGAAAAGATGTTCGAGCCGTTTTTTACGACCAAGGAGCCGGGAAAGGGAACGGGCCTCGGGCTGGCCATCGTATACGGCATCATAAAGCAACACAACGGCTTCATAGATGTCTCAAGCGGTCCGGGAAAGGGAAGTGATTTTTCCGTGTATCTTCCGCTGGCAGGGGAGGAAGAAACAGCGAGGCTGGAATCGGCGCCTCCCGAAGTCCGGACAGGCACCGAGACCATCCTCATAGCCGAAGACGATAAGGATGTGCGCCGGCTTAACCGGGAACTTCTGGAAGAATGCGGATACAGGGTTCTGGAGGCGGCCAGCGGCGTTGACGCCCTGAACGTTTTTCTGGAAAACATGGATGCAATAGACCTGCTGCTGCTGGATGTGATTATGCCCAGGATGAACGGCAGGGAGGTCTATGACGAGATACGGAAGATCCGTCCCGGGGCAAAGGCGCTGTTCACCAGCGGGTACACGGGAGATATCCGCGGAGGGGCGGCGGGCATCGACCAGGAATTCGACTTCCTGGCAAAACCGCTCAGTCCGGACGTGTTACTGGCCAAGGTTCGGGAGATACTGGACAGGACGTAGTATCCCCATTGAAACCTCGGGATGGAGGCAGCCCCGGCGTAGGGACGGCTGAGATTAAGGAACTGTAAATGAATAGCATGGTCAATATTGCGTTCAGATTCAGTTCA
>CAZFCG010000018.1:34446-52807 GCA_964517595.1 uncultured Geobacter sp.
GTTTACAGTTCCTAAGCGTCCTGATGGGCCGCGATGCTCAATCGTCCGGATTCTCCTTTATTCCGATGAACTCCATCAACCGGCTGAAGGATGAGTTCACCACCTGATCTTCGGCAACTCCGGCCCTCGCCAGCAGTTCGACGGCGTCTCCGAACACCCCCACCCCCTGCGCGATGTGGGCGTCGCTTCCCACCACCACCAGAGCCCCTTTGCGGGCTATCATTCCTGCCAGCTGCTCGCAGTTATGCCTGCTCCCACGCCTGCTTACGGAAAGGGACGAGTTGTTGATCTCCAGGGCCGTCCCGGTTTCCACGGCGCCCTGGACAAGGGCCTCCAGATCCACCTGGTACTCCGGGTTTCCGGGATGGGCAATCCCCCGGACAAGGGGGTTCCGCATGGCCAGCAGCGCCGCATCGGTATTGGCGGCGAGGCCCGTAGCTTCAAAGCCGCATCCCGCATGAAAACCCGCCATTACATAATCCAGCCTCGCCAGATAGGTTTCAGGAAGGTCAATGGCGCCGTCGGCGCCCGTGATGTTCGCCTCCGCTCCCCGCAGTATTCTCACCCCGGAGATCCAGGGGGGGATGAAACGCATGGCGCCGAAGTGATAGAGATGGGGTCCGCCCGGCATGGCCGGGCCGTGATCAGTCAGGGCAAGGGCCTGCAAACCCTTGCGAGCGGCCTCGGCGGCCATTTCGTTGACCGTGGAATAGGCGTGGCCGGAGGCAATGGAATGGGTATGCATATCGGCAATGATTATCATGGCGGCATGATTCCACGGCCCGCCAGAAATGTCAATAGACCCCGACGGGCGTGATTCCGCTTGCAAAGCGACGCCGGCAAGGCCGATACTGCCGGAATGAATCAAAAGCCCGATTCCGGTAGTAATGAACCTCAAACCGGCAGTTGGAGGTATCCGTAGAGAGCGACTCTGTCGTATTTCGTTGCTGCTCTTAGCGAAATGGAGCGGCCACAGCCGATACTGTCCGAACCCGAAGGGTGAGTTTATCGGCTGTAGCGAAATGAGCTTAGAGCAGCGGAAATAGGACAATCGGAGCGAACGAAGGATGCCTCCAATTGCCGAATCTAGGATGAACGATGACAGACTGGTTCCCCTTCGCCCTCTCCGCCCTGATCCTGATGGGGTCGCAACGCTTTCTGTACAAGGTGGCCGCGGAACGGCAGTGCCAAACCGCGCCGACAACCTTGTGGTTCATGGCCACGGTAACCGTCATAAGCAGCGCCGCATTCATTTTCCGCGGCGCGACGGTACCGGACCTTCGCTTTCTCCTGCTGGTCAGCCTCGCCAACAGCATTTCCTTTCTCACGGCGACGATTTCCCACATGGAGGCCCTGAAGCGCCTTCCCGCCGGGATTGCCTATCCCCTGATCCGGATTGACGTGGTCATGGTCGTCCTCATATCTCTTGCCTGTTTCCACGAGAGGATCTCCGCCACGCAGGGCGCCGGGATCATCCTCGGGTTCGGCGCCGCACTCATAATCGCCCGGCAGCGAACCGGGGGAATAGCCTCCATCACCTCTACCCGGGGCTTCCTGTTCGTAGCGATCGCCGTTATCGCCGGGACAGGGTCCGCCGTGTCGAGCCGCTTTGCCGCCATTGCAACGGACAAGACCGCCTTTATCGCGCTATCCTACGGTCTCTCCACCATGTTTGTCGCCGGTTTCGGCAAAAACCGTGAACAGAGGAAACCCGGGAAGGGGATTGGCGGCCCTTTTCTCATCGGCATCAGCATGGGACTCCTCAATGTGGCCGGCTACTACGCCTATCTGGAGGGTCTGGCCCGGGGCCCCCTCTCCCTGGTAACGGTAATTACCGGCATGCATTTCGTGGTAGCGATACTGCTGTCGATCCTTATCTATCGCGAAAAGATGACGCCAACCCTGGTGACCGGCATCATCCTTACCGTCCTCTCCCTGATACTGCTCCGCGCCTGACAAGAAGGCTTGCATTGACCGGTCCGCGTGATAGAAGTAGGTAGACAATCCGGGAAAATGCGGGTCCAGGTAACGGGACCAGTAAAAGACAGACCAGCCTGAACACCGATGGAGGGCAAGACATGAAAGATGCCATGGAAAGAACCATGCGAAGCCTTGATGGCCTGTCGGCAGGAGACGCCTTCGGCGAACTGTTCTTTTTTATTCCGCCTGAACCGGCCGGGTGGGACGACCTTCCCGCCGAGATATGGCGCTGGACCGACGACACCCACATGGCCCTGTCCATCGTGGAGACGCTGGGAAGGTATGGCCGCATCGACCAGGACGCCCTGGCCCTGGCATTCGCGCGGCGCTACATGGAGCAGCCCAACCGCGGATACGCGGGTGGGGCGCGACGGTTGCTGTCGCAGATCGCCACCGGATCCGACTGGCGCCAAGTGTCGCCCAACCTGTTTGGCGGAGGTTCCTACGGCAACGGCGCCGCCATGCGCGTTGCGCCGCTTGGCGCCTTTTTCGCCGGAGATCCCCAACGCGCCGCGGACGAGGCGCGCCTCTCCGCCGTGGTCACCCATAGCCACCCGGAGGGACAGGCCGGCGCCATGGCGGTGGCGGTCGCCGCTTCACTGGCCGCCTCCTTTCCACGGCCCTCGGGCCGGGAGTTCATCGATGAGGTTCTGCGGCACGCGCCTGACGGGATCACCCGGCAACGCCTTCTCCTGGCCCTAGAAATCCCGGCCGGGGAACACCTGGCAGCCATCAGGACACTCGGAACCGGATACGAGGTAACGGCCCAGGACACGGTACCGTTCTGCGTCTGGGTCGTGGCCCATCATCTCGACTCGTACGAGGAAGCGCTGTGGCTGACGGCCAGGGGTCGTGGAGATTGCGACACCACCTGCGCCATCGTCGGCGGCATCGTCTCCCTATCCGCCGATCTGCCGCCCGCCTGGCTGGAACGGCGTGAGCCGCTACCGCTGCTGGAAATGGGAGTAATTCAGGAGTGAACGTGACCAATTCAATGAAATAGCGAGAGGTCATGCTTCGGGTAATCCGGTAATCCGGGGGTAATCCGGGACATCCCCGTATTTCCCAAGATTTTCCTGGCAAAAACTGGTGAGTGTCCCAAGTTTTACCCCAAGTTTTACCCCGGTTCAGGGATTCTCCGCCTGGCCCACATGGAACCATTCCGCGAGCATCTCGGCATGATCCGCCTCCAGGCGCTCAGTTGAATAGAGGTAGACCCCTGATGCCGATGTTGTCGTAGATGCAATATCTTCATACCCATCGGTTGCCGCCATCGTCTCAAGACCGTCGAGAACCTGCTGATGGGTAAGGTTGAAGGGGGGGGCCATAAAAAGCTCAAGCGGAACAGGTCGCTGGTATGCGGAGGAGTTGTGGCGAACGGTTTCCGCGATAAGCCGCACCGGGCCTTCCAGTTTCTGGAGCAGGATATTCGCATAGGCATCGGTCATGGAACGGGAGGAGTAATACCATTGGGAACCTGCGCCGGCAAGTGAATGCAGATCCTCGTTTTCGTCAACCATTCGGGTGAGCATTACAGGAATATCTTCACATGATATGTTCGTATCAGGAGACGCGAGGCGCTTTTGCACATAGAGCGTGATCTCTGATGCGGAAACAAGAAGCGCATCCGCGCTCCTTTCCCGGACCACGGCAGCCGCCATGGCCACCGCATCGCCGGGAAGCGTTCCATTATCCCTGACCGTGACATCCTTGATAATCGGATCCTTCATGCCGGCGCCAGCTTTCTTTTCGCCAGCTCATCGGCAACGTCGCCCAGGCCGAATTTCCGGTACGTTCTCCGTGTCGGCGCCCCGGTTGCTTTGTCCCAGCCCAGCTCTTGGTAAAACATGTCCCGTGCGACCTGGATGTCGTTTCTGTCCATATGAACGGCGCCTTTTGTGAAAGGAGGCTTGCCCGACTTGTCCTTATAGACCCATTCGGGGATCTTGTCATGACGGGTTCGCATTTCCTTTGTCCCCATATCGCGGATGGTCAAAGCCCGGTGGAGGAGAAAGATGCGCTCCGCCACCTCATCCAGTTCCTCCCGGTCCTTGTTGTCCCCCGTTGCCAGCTTGTAGAGCATGGATTCAATGGAGTCATCCCCCGCATAACCCCTCTCCCTGAGGGGAGAAGCCACCCACGGTCCCATCCAGTTGCACAGGGAGAGGGAATCATGAAGCTCCTTTCGCATCAGGGCCCATTTGGCCATGCGCGCCTTTGACCGGTGCATGGGCTTGAAATCTCCCAGGCCGTCCACTGCTTCGGGAGAGCCCCACAGTTCGGTTGCCAGCCTTTTCTGCACATGCAGCGGCAGTCCGTTCTTGATGAAATTGGTATGGGAGTGGCACACGGCGTCGCGGTTGTAGATAAGATTGATGAGCAGTCCGCACTGACCCGCCTCATCCGAGCCGTGGTGTTTTGGGTGCCCCATTTTCCAGTAGCCGAGCTTCTTGTCCTTTCCCCACTCTTCCTCGGAGAGGTTCCAGCGCTCCAGCATGTAGCCGGTGCCAAGGCCCAGAACCGTGCCCAGCTCTCCCTCTTTTGCGGCGATCCGCGGCAGCAGTTCGAACAGGAACGCCGGGTCCCCCTTCTCGTATTTGCTCCAGGGATACCTCCCGTACTCACGGGCGCCCAGCTTCTTCTTGATCACGCCGCCATAATAGAGCTTGATGAAGTCGCGCTGCAGCTGACCGTAATTGCACCAGACGCCCAGGTCGTCGGCCAGGTGCAGGCCCACCATGTTGGCCTCCAGGCCGACGGCGCCTTTCAGGCCGCCCGGAATATTCTTGAAGAAATTGGCGCCGAATTTGAGGCCGACACAGGTATTCTGCCCCACTGCCGGGATACCGTATTTCGAGGAGACGGAGGGAACCTTCAGGATGGTGTGACAGCGGACGGGGCAACTGGCGCAACCGTTTCCCCTGACCGTATGCCGCCAGACGCCGTCACCAAGGAAAAAGGCGGCGGTGTTCGACCGGTAGGCAATGCGGTTCACATCGTGCGGGTCGCAGGTTCCCGTGTCGACCGGGTGGGCCGCTGCGCCCCAGCGGTGTCCCCGGGAGGCGTTCCAGCGCGTCGTCGGATCGTAGTATTCCGCCCACGGCTGGGGGGAGGTGGGCGCCACATGCTGATTGTTGGCGCCGAGCAGGGAGAGATGATATTTGATCAGTTTTTCCCACTCTTCTTTTTTTCCTGCAATCCTGATGCTCCCGCTGCCGTTGACGCCGATGGCCTTGAGGTTCTTGGACCCCATGACCGAGCCGATGCCGCCGGCGGAGTGGGAAGCGCCGCTCAAGATGATGGACAGGGGGACCAGGTTTTCACCAGACTGGCCGATGGCGGCCACAGCCGAGTCCCGGCCCATGATCTCGGCGATGGCGCAGGTGGCTGAGCGAATTCCCTGTCCCCATATGCCACGGGCATCGTGAATTTCGACTTTCTGATCCTCAATCATCAACCACACGGGACGGTCCGCCTTGCCCTGGATGACGATAGCGTCGTAGCCGGCATATTTGAGTTTGGCGGCGAAATTCCCGCCCATGTGGCCGGAGGCAACCAGGGGAACGGGCCAGCAGGTGGGCCAGAGGGTGGTGATAGCGGCCCGCCCGCTGCTGGGTGCGCTGGTCCCGGCCAGCGATCCCGTGGCAAAAATGATCCTGTTTTCCGGATCGTACGGTTTGGTCCCCGGCGGGACCTCGTCCCACATGACCTTGTAGCCGATGCCCGTGCCGCCCAGATACTCCTTGTAGCGCTCTATGGTGTCGTCACACCAGATCCTGCCGGTTGACAGATCGACACGCAGGACCTTGCCGGCCCACCCTCCATATCCTCGCATTTCCATTTCCTTTTCAAATCAGCTTGATATTACGGAATTTTTCTCGGCCCTTCACAGCCTTTGGTCCCCTTGACCATGGACCGCCATACTATCCGGCCAGGGATTACCGGCAGAATCACCTTCTGCTTCGTCGTCCGGCCAGGTTCAGGGTTGCCAGGTAGAGATGAACGATGAAGACCAGGATCAGGATGTAGGAGAAACCCACATGAACGGCGCCGATGGGTCCCAGCAGATTTTCCGAGATGAGGTACCGCCGTGCAGGGGGAATGTCGAGAAAGAGCAGGCCCGTTACTCCGAGTACCGGCAGAAAGAGAAACATGATGGCGCCCGAGAAAATCAGAAAAAGACGATATCTTGCCTGAACAGGCAGGCTTTTCAGATCCTTTTTTACGATTCCGTAGCGGCGCAGCGGATTTTTGCTCCACAAGGTGTTGAGATGCCAGGCAACAGTCGAGAGGATCATCACGAAACCCAGGTACTTATGCCACACCAGGACCGGATCATGGGGATTGAGGGCTGCGATGCCGTGCTGTCGCAGATAGAAGCCTGTAAGGATCAGAATGGTGACGATACCGGCGTTAATCCGATGCCATGTCCTTCGCGACAGCAGGTTGAGAAGGATTCGCTTCATCGTTTCCTGACCTTTTTCACAATAGCATGGACCAGTACGGATGCGATCGTAAACGGTACAAGAATCGCGCCGGCCATGTCGATCCAGGAGAAACCGATTCTCTCCGAAGGGGCGGACCGTCCCCCTCCGAGCGATCGCCACATCATCGCGCTTGCCTGTCTGATATTCATCCATTGACCGGGAAGGTGGCATTTCCCGCAACTGAGCATGCGTTGCGGGGGGAGTTGGGCGGGATCCGGATTGCGTGGAGGGGTTTTCCCTGTCAAATCACGCCAGGATACATACCGCAAAGACCCTGCCGGGCATGCCTCAACGCATTTCGGCTTGCCCCGGCAGAGATTGCACTTGGTCGCCTTCCGGCTGTCCGGATCGTAGGAAATCATCTCCCAGGGGCATGCCCGCAGACATATTTTGCAGCCGGTGCACTTTTCCGGGTCAATACGGCGCGCCTTGTGAACCGGCGACACTACAATGGCGTTTTCCGGGCAGATGGTGGCGCAGGGCACGGGGTGGGGGCACTGCAGGCAGAGGTCCTGCACGACAAGGCCGTCACCCAGATTGCCGTGCCCTTCGCGCCACGCCATGGCGCCCCGGGGGCCGAAATTCACGTTCCGGTCCACCTTGATTCGGGACAGCGCAGGCGCGGCCTTGCCGAAGTTGAACTCCGTGCAGGCCAGTTCACAGCGTCCACACCCGACGCACACGACCGGATCGGCGACGACCAGTCCCTCCGCCTTTTCCATGATAATGAAGGACCTGTCGTTTGACAGGGCGAGCGCGGGTGACAGGGCCGACAACCCGGCGATGGAAACACCGCCCCAGATCAAGACCTGCCTGCGTGTACACAGGGGGTTGAAAGCGGAGTTTCCATCTTCCTCTTGCGCTGTTTCAGCCGGAACACGGTCCGAATCCATGGTATCTCATTCTCCTCACGTACGCGCCGCCCCGGATTGAAAGACTGAAGGCTCACGGCCGGAGCAAAGACATGCCAGACCCTGACAAGGGGAATGGCATGCCTTTGGCTCTTCAGCCTTCAGTTCTTCCGTTACAGCTTCCACCGATGCGTAGAATTACCTCTACGCAGCCAGACGCCCTTCGATGTAATCGGACACCTCCCCGAGGGTCCGCTGTTTCAGCGCGTCTTCCACCGGTATTTCCAGGGAAAAGGCATCCTCGGCGAGTACCAGCAGTTCGGTCATGCCGAGGGAGTCGAAACCCAGGTCTTCCACCAGCAGCGCATCAGGCTTCAGTTGGTCCATGGACACCTTGTTTTTCCTTGCCTTCATGATCAATTCGCATACCTTTTCCATTGTCGTCATGCCGGTCACTCCTTTTCATCCATGATGGTAGGGACTCTCGGAATCCCTTGCTACAGCGCTTTTTGTCTCGTTTGCCGCAGTCCGGCCGCTCTCCCGCCGCTCCCAGGCTCAGAACCAGCGCACGGCGCAGGATGCCCAGGTGAGACCCGCGCCGAAACCGGTCAGTATAATGATGTCGTCGCGACGTATCCGGCCATCGGCAACCGCCTCGTTCAGGGCGATGGGTATGGAAGCAGACGAGGTGTTCCCGTATCGTTCGATGTTCACTATCACCTTTTCCATCGGCAGGTCCAGCCGTCCGGCGGCCGCTTCGATTATCCGCAGATTGGCCTGGTGGGGAACGAGCAGGTCCAGCTGGCCGGGGGTCAGGCCCGCGGCGGTCAGCGCCCGCAGAGCCGAATCACCCATCGCCCTCATGGCGAACTTGAATACGGAAAACCCGTCCATCTGTATGGTATGAAGGTGGTTTCTCACCGTCTCCTCCGATGCCGGCATCCGGCTTCCACCGGCGGGAACGTTGAGAACGTGGTGCTTCGAACCGTCGGCCCCCAGGTCCGAACCCAACAGGCCGTACCCCTCCGGAAGCTCACCGAGCACCACCGCCCCGGCGCCGTCACCGAACAGTATCGCCGTGTCCCGGTCGGTCATGTTCGTGATCCGCGAGACGGTTTCGGCGCTAATCACCAGCGTCTTTTTGTACAACCCCGACCTGATCACCTGGCAGCCCATAACCAGCCCGTACACGAAACCGGAACACGCGGCGCAGAGGTCGAACGCCGCGGCTTTCGCGGCCTTGATCCCGGACTGGACCAGTGCCGCGCACGGGGAAGCGATATTGTCGGGGGAAGATGTGGCAACAATGACAAGTTCGATCTCCGCCGGCGAGGTTCCGGCGGCTTCAAGCGCTTTCAGGGCCGCCTGGACCGCCAGGTCGGAGGTTGCCTCCCCTTCCGCGGCGATATGGCGCAGCCGGATGCCGGTGAGGTCGAATATCGACTCAGCGGAGAGGGAAAAGAGTTTTTCCAGCTCTTCATTGGTCAGGACCTTTTCCGGAACATATGAGCCTGCACCGAGAATTCCCACACCCCCGCGGGTTTTCATGAAGCTACTCCTCCGCGCTCCAGCCGGCTTGTTTCCTCCCTGTCCATCCTTATAAACGCAAGGAGGTCTTTCGCGGTCCGGCTGTACAACTTGATCCCGTCGAAATCGGGTTCCCTGTCCAGAACCTTCTGCATCAACAGGCCGTCGGCGCCGAACCAGCGGGGCGCCAGTCCGCCCAGGAAAAAGCCGCGACCTCGCAGAACCTCCACCGCCGCGCCGAGATGGGGAATCGCGGTGTTAAGGGTCACCTGCAGGCTGACCACTTTCCGGGAGTCCGCTTCGCGCAGGAGTTCCTCAACCGCAACCCGCCAGTGGCTCCCGATCTCCCGGACATAGACCTTCCAGGTCCGGGCCGCCTCGTGGTACCTCTCTTCCCGTACCGTGACGCCTTCCTGGGGCAGGGCAGCGTTGGCCGGCAGGAAGGATCGGGGGGCAAGCGGCGAGGAGAGGCGTTGCACGATTTCCGCGTAACGCTCCGGCAGATGGACCGGGGCGTCCGGCCTGGTGAATTCAAGGAAATTGAGCACACAGGAAACCCGCCCGGAACCGGCCTTATTGTCCTTGAAGCTGCTTCCATCCAGCAGATCCAGTTCGATGGCGCAATCGACCATTCCCGACTTGGCGCAGCCGACCTGGGTAAAATAGTGATGGCACACGGCTTCACCAAAAAAACCGTCGGCATGCAGCGGCTCGTGTATTTCTGGTTTCAAGTAATGTCCGAAAAGGACAGAGGAGAGACAGGTATGTTTGTAAGCGGGATTGACAATGAGGTTCCCCCCCTCCCAGAGGCGGGGATTAGGCGCGGACCTGAACAGGGATATATACCCGGCTGGCCGGCCCTCACCGTCGAAGGCAAGGGTCGCGGCCACCCGTCCTTCCCGCGCCTCCCTCCACAGCGTCTCCGGATGATACACATCCTTGACCGGAAAGTCGTCGTCGTAGATAGAGCGGAAAACATCGCCCACAAAAACGGCATTGTTTTCATCAAGTGGAACGAGTTTGAATTCGTTATCGGACACGGAGCCCCCCGGATTGCTGTATGAAACACTGTACTTACGTGGAAACAAGAGTATCACAACTCATGAAGAAATGCTTCCGCGGAACCGCATCCGCCAATCGTTTGCCGGTGAGTATCTTTTTAGCCGTGTTCCTTGCGCCGGGCTGGCGGACGCTACGGCAACTCGGCGAATACCCGTGCGGGCGCCCCGGTGCCGTTCTCAATAAACATGGGAATCACATAGAGCATGGCGCCGGATTCCGGGATCATCTCAAGGTTTGCGATGTTTTCAAGGGCAAGCTTCTGCGCGTTGCAGATCCCGCGATGCGCTTTAAAGTCCTTCGAAGATCCCGGATCGATGCTAGGGGTATCGATTGCAATGCCGGTGATGTCCCGTTCCGCCAGCAGAAATGCGACAGCTTCCGGAGAGAATCCAGGGAAGCTCAGTTCCGCGACGGCTGCCTTGCCGGTCTTTTCAGTCCCGAGCACCTCTTTCCTGTTCGGGTAGAAACGTCCATCGATACCGCTCTGCATAATGACCCATGCCCCGTGAGGAATGCGGCCGTGCTTCTTCTCCCAGGCGCGTATGTCTTCCACGGTCAGTTGATAGTCACGATTTGACAGGGACTTGCTCTTCACATCGATTTTTACCGCCGGGCCAATCCATTCCTGAAGGGGAATTTGACCGATGGTGCGCCCGTGTTGGGAAAAATGAATCGGCGCATCCACATGGGTGCCGCCATGTTCCGATGCCGCATATTGATTCGAAGCATACCAGTGGCCCCCGTCCGACATGCCCTTGAATACCACCGTCGGGGTAAAGGGTTTATCGGTGGGCCAATAAATCGTTTTTTCTGAAAAGGGGAAGGTCATGTCGACGATCTTTTCCTTCGGGGGCGCGGATAGGGAATGTGTTGCGGTCACGAGCATAATGGAAATGAGCGCGAGTGTTACTAAAGAAGTGCGAGTGATGATCTGCATGCTGCCCCCCTGTTGTGAATGTGATTTTTTGATGGCAACAAGCCATTATTTCAGGTGTTTTTGCCCGGATTATCCGATAAGGTGGCCTGGTGTTGCGCTGCCTCTTTCAGGATGTGAATGCCACCGCGCAGCACAACGGACGCAATGATGAAACCAATGACAAGGTCGGGGTACCGACTGTCCAGCATCCATACCAGAGCGCCGGAAATGATGACACCAATATTAGCAATGACGTCATTTGTGGAAAAGATGACGGATGCCCGCATATGGACCCCGCCGTCACGGTGTTTTGAGATAAGCGCAAGGCAGGTTGCATTGGCGATCAAGGCGACGGCTCCGACCACCATCATAAGGACACTGACGGGATCGCTGCCATGGATAAACCGCCGAAAAACATCGAATAGCACCAGGAAGGCGAGGATTGATTGAAGAATACCGCTGTATCGGGCGGCCTTGCCCTTGAGTGCCCCACTCTTGCCGACGGCATAAAGGCTTATGGAGTAAACGGCAGCGTCCGCGAACATGTCCAATGAGTCGGCGACAAGTCCGGTTGACCCCGCAATCAGGCCCAGCGCCAGCTCGAAAATAAACATGAAGGCGTTAATGGCCAGAACAATCAAGAGAGTCTTTCGCTCTCCAGCGTTTCCAGCCTCCATTTCACATCCGCAACCTGACACGGTAGTTACCTCCCGGTAGTGATTCGGTAAATACAATATAAACCTGGATTCGGCAGTTGGAGTCGCCCTTCTTTCGGTCCGATTGCCTTCTTTGTGCTGTTCTGAGCTCATTTCGCCAAGAGCAGCAACGAAATACGGCAGAGTCCCATCCTGAGGATACCTCCGGGAAAATCCGGGACACTCCCCGGGGAAAATCCGGGACACTCCCCGTATTTCCCAAGATTTTCCTGGCAAAAACTGGTGAGTGTCCAAAGTTTTTCCCAAGTTTTTCCGGGACGGCATCAACAAAAGGCGTCGCACCGAACAAATCCGCGTACACCTGCCGCATCAGTCCACGTTGATATAATACTTTCCCTTCAGGGCATCGGTTGAAAGGGCGTTGATGCCGGTGAATCCGTCTTCTTCATCCACGGTAAAGAGCGCTTCCAGGGGGCCGTGAACGACATCGTCCGCTTGCAGCAGCGTCATGATGATTGCCGCGCTGATGCCGTCATCCGCCCCCTGCGTCGTACCATCGGCATGCACTCAGCCATTCTCCACAAAGGCGTTGATGGGATCAGTCTCGAGAGTATGGGTGGACATGGATGTCTTTTGCGGGACCATATCCAGATGAGCCTGGAGAATTACGCCGGGGCGCTGCTCCATGCCCTTTGTCGCCGGTTTGCGGATGATGAACGTTACCAGCGGCGTCAACGGTGGTTTCCAGCCCCAGAGAACGACCGAAGTTTGCGATAAAAGCGGTCGCTTTCTCCTCATAATGCGAAGGGCGGGGGTATGCGCGTGAGGGCATGGAAGTTCTTCCAGACGTTCGCCGGCTGCAATGTCGCCAGAGCATCGGCCAGCGGAACCGCGCCTGTAGCCTGCGTCCGGACCGGCCCGCAACCGGCGATCAATGACACAATCACTAGTACAACGGAAACTACCTTAATCGATCTGAGGAACTATCGAGTTTTATTCACATCGACCGGCATCATCTTATGCGCAGACTCCCGCCATGGCCACGGCAACCGCAACGGACGCCCCGACCATGGGATTGTTGCCCATACCGAGAAATCCCATCATTTCCACATGGGCGGGAACCGAGGATGAACCGGCGAACTGGGCGTCGGAATGCATCCGGCCCATGGTGTCGGTCATGCCGTAGGAGGCCGGTCCGGCCCCCATGTTGTCCGGGTGCAGGGTGCGGCCGGTGCCGCCTCCCGATGCCACGGAGAAGTACCTTTTCCCCCGCTCCAGGCACTCTTTCTTGTATGTGCCCGCCACCGGGTGCTGAAAGCGGGTCGGATTGGTCGAGTTACCGGTGATGGAGACATCCACGCCTTCGTGGTGATTGATGGCTACCCCTTCACGGACATCATCGGCGCCGTAGCAGCGAACCTTTCCCCGTTCCCCTTTGGAGTATGCAATCTCGCGCACAATGGCCAGGCTGCCGGAGCGGTAATCGAATGCGGTCTGCACATAGGTGAAACCGTTGATACGGGAGATGATCTGGGCCGCGTCCTTGCCCAGACCGTTCAGTATGACCCGCAGCGGCTCGGTGCGGGCCTTGTTGGCCGACCTGGCCAGCCCGATGGCGCCCTCGGCCGCGGCGAAGGATTCGTGACCGGCCAGAAATGCAAAGCATCGGGTCTCCTCTGAGAGGAGCATGGAGGCCAGGTTGCCGTGTCCAAGTCCCACCTTGCGATCCTCTGCAACGGAACCGGGAATGCAGAAGGCCTGGAGACCTTCCCCCAATGTCCGGGCAATGTCCACGGCTTTGACTTCGCCCTTTTTCAGGGCGATTGCCGCCCCCAGGATGTAGGCCCAGCAGGCGTTCTCGAAACAAATGGGCTGTATCCCCCTGACGATGCCGTAGACATCCGCGCCTCTGGACTCGCACAGGGATCTCGCCTCCTCCAGGGAAGAAATGCCGTACTTCTCCAGGACAGCGGTGATCTTCTCTATTCTGCGTTCGTATCCTTCAAAAAGCGCCATGGTTCGACTCCTTATTCGTGCCGCGGGTTGATAATCCGGATCGCTTCGTCGAAACGGCCGTACCGTGAGGTTGCCTTGACCAGCGCGTCGTCGGCGCTTGTGCCTTTGCTGATCATTTCCATCATCCTGCCGAGATGGACGAACTCGTAGCCGATTACCTCACTGTTTTCATCCAGGCCCATCCTGGTCACGTACCCTTCCGCCATGTCCAGGTAACGGACACCCTTTGCCCTGGTGCCGTACATGGTCCCGACCTGGCTGCGCAAGCCTTTTCCCAAATCTTCAAGCCCTGCGCCGATGGGCAGGCCGCCCTCGGAAAACGCGGTCTGGGACCGGCCGTAGACTATCTGCAGAAACAACTCCCGCATGGCCGTATTGATAGCGTCACAAACCAGGTCGGTATTCAATGCCTCCAGAATGGTTTTTCCGGTCAGTATCTCCGCCGCCATGGCTGCGGAATGAGTCATGCCGGAGCAGCCGATCACCTCGACCAGCGCCTCCTCGATGATCCCCTCCTTGACATTGAGGGTTAATTTGCAGGCCCCCTGTTGCGGGGCGCACCAGCCCACGCCATGGGTCAGCCCGGCGATGTCCCTGATCTCTTTCGCCCGGGTCCACCGGCCTTCCTGGGGTATCGGCGCAGGTCCGTGATCCGGCCCCTTCGCCACACAGATCATCCTGTCAACTTCTGAAGAATACATCGTAGCCTCCCTTGCTTTTTTGAGGACAGCGGCATCTGAACAAGAATTCTTCCCATTGTATCGAAAAAAACCGGGAAGTCTCCCTCGTGATCCTTTTATCACTGCTGTCCAGTTAATAATTGATTAAATTTAACTGCTTACTTGTGGGCGGTGGCGAACCATGCTTCATGGCATCGCTAACAAGCCGAAAAATCGGCTTTTTCTCGAAGACAGCTAATTCAACAATGTTCAAAAGAGTGTAGAGACTGCAATTTAGCTTCAAACGCTTCTTAGTGATTGCCATTAGCAGATATGCACTCCGGTTCAAGCCCGACAATGAAAGGCTCTCTCAAAAAAACGGGCCTCCTTTTGCCGTATTTAGATTTTACCCATTTCATGGGTCGCAGGCATGTTCAGCAGCCTGTATAAATCCTCTTCATGGTAACTACTCTTCAGACATCATAACGTCCTTTTTCCAGACCAATACTTTCGATTTCAATGGCAAATGCTTTTAAAAAGTCCCCTTCGAAACGATACCAGAGCAGGACCCGACTTACCCCGCCTCACCGAGGAACGGGATTCTCAGATGTTTCCGTTTCGTCTCCCCCTGGATCTTCGGCCTCCCCTCCCCTGCCGACGCAGCCCTGTCCCCTTCGTGCTGGGGCGTGGTAAAGGTCGGCAGGCTGGAGCCCAGCACCACCGCATGCTTGCCGAACTTCTTCGCCAGGGCGTCGATCCGGCCATAGAGGTTCTGCATCTTCTCAATCCGCAGGGTCTCGCCGAACAGGTCGGGTTGCCGTATTATGTCCTCAGAGAGCTTGCTCAGGATTACGCCGGTCGCCCTGTACTCCTGCTCCTCCTTGAAAAGCTTCTCGAAAGCGGGACGGATGACCCGGATGACATCTCCCGGTATTGATGTTGCCGTGGACAGCGAGCATTCCACCCCTTCTCCCCGGAAGTCCTGGGTCTTGAGAAAGATGATGGCGCAGCGGGCCGCCAGGCCGTGCCTTCTCGCCTTTATGCAGGCGTTCTCGATGTTCTTGGAAAGTTGCGCGAAGACGTAGTCCCGGTCCCGTGAGGGCGGCGTGAAGGTCTTGGTCTTGCTGATACTGGCGTAGTCGTGCTTCTCCTCCGTCTCCAACCCGTAGACGCATTCCCCGTGCAGCTCCAGCCATATCTCCAGTTGTGGCTTGGTGAAGTGCTTCCGGATCCACTCTTCGTCTTTCCGGGCGAACTGCAGGGCAGTCCGCACGCCGAGGGTAGCCAGGTACGCCTCGGTCTGGGGACCAATATTCCAGACCTTGCCCACCGGCAGTTCCTTGAGAAAGAGGTGTGCCCGGTTGCCTGGTATGACGGTGAGACCTGAGGGCTTTTTCCACTTGGAGCCAATCTTGGCCAGAACCTTGGTGGGTGCGAGCCCAAGGGAAAAGGTGATGCCAAGCTCACTGTCCAGATCGTGCTTGATGCTCTGGGCTATTTCCCCGTAGGACATGCGCAGCGGACGGCGCAGGCCGGTGAGTTCGGCGAAGCACTCGTCGATGCTGTACTCCTCGACAACCGGCGTGTAGCGACGGACGATGGCGAACATGCGGGTGGAGTAGAGGCTGTAGGTCTCGTAGTCGGAGGGGAGCAACACCGCGTCCGGGCAGATGCGGCGGATGTCGGAGACCCTCATCCCCCGTTTGACACCCCTGGCCTTGGCCTCGTAGGTGAGGGCAGAGGCAATGCCCCGCTCAAGGCCGGTGATGACCGGCTTTCCCTTGAGTTTGGGGTTCTTTGCCACCTCGCAGCTGGCAAAAAAGGCATCGCCGTCGATATGGAGGATGGCACGGGGAAAGGAATGAAGGGTAAGGAGAGCGTCGGTATCCATGGGCGTCAAACGGAAGTTTCTTCCCCAAGAAGCAGGGAGAGCTCTTGGGAAGCAAGGGGCCGCACTCGTACGGAATCGCTCGGTTTAGCAAGGAAACCCTGGAGGATCCTGCAGGTGTCATAATCGAAAGGATATTCCGTATCCCGGAGGCGAAATGCCCCATCCTGTTCGAACTCGATACTCGCCAGGATGCGCCAGCGATCCACGGCATAGGCCGTGCCTTGTCCGTTTTCTTCCCCCTCGGTGACAAGCACTGGTGAGGAAAATGGCCAGGTCGTGGAAGAGCGGACGGAAAATGCCTCCCGGAACCTCCGGTTGTAGGATTCCGGCTCTTCCAGCCCGACGCAGGCCCCGCGGCAGCGCCTCAACTGGTGGGAGAAACAGGCGCCCTTCCCTTTTTCGATGCCGAGGAGTTTCGGACAGAGTTCATACGCCTTTGTCAGGAGGTAGATTTCCTCTTCAGCCTGTCTCATGGTGCGATACTCGGCGATTATGACGGCATCAACCACCTCCGTCCCGTCCGCAAGCGTGCATCGGACCGTCTCATACCCTGACTTTGTCACTTCCAGGATGGCCAGAACCGTTTTCTTTCGCTTGCGCAGCCTGCGGTTGTAAATTGGAGCCAGTTCCTTGACGAGCTTCGACTCCAGGAGCAGGGCCGAGAGCTCTCCCGCGGTTCGTCGGAACTCAATTGAAGTTACCTGTCGACAGAGGGCCATTTCCTTTGCGCTGCCGTGGTCGCCGGCAAAGTGGGAAAGGACCCGCTCACGGATGTTGATGCTCTTCCCCACATAGAGAATCTCTTTCCCTGCGCCATAAAAGAGATAGACCCCCGGGGCGGCCGGCAGGTCGCGCACCATCTCCTCGGGAACCCCAGGCGGAAGGGAAGGGATTCTCAGGAGCTTCGCCAGTGCTGCATCGTAGCGTTCTTCTCCCTTCTCCTCACGGGCGATGGAAAGAAATGCCGACACGGCTCGGACGTCATCCAGAGCTCGGTGCCGCTGCTCCACAGCAATGGCGTGGCGCTCGATGATGCTCTCCAGGCTGTGCTTCTTGCATGTTGGATAGAGTTTGCGGGAGAGTCGGACGGTGCAGAGCGTGGGAGCGGAAAGGGATATCCCCAAGCGCCTGAACTCGTTACGGACAAAGGCGTAATCGAAGCGGGCGTTGTGGGCGACGAACACCGCCCCCTCCAGCAGGTCGGCTATCTCGGAGGCGATCTCCTCGAACTGGGGAGCATCGGACAGGTCGTCGTCTGAAATACCGGTCAGGCCCGTGATGAAGGGGGATAGGGAGCGGCCCGGATTGACAAGGGAGGAGAACTCCCCTCCCCCGTCGGTGCGGATTACGGCAATTTCGATGACCCGGTCACGTAAGGGATTGCAGCCGGTGGTCTCCACGTCGATGATGGCAAAGGGCTTGGCTTTCATGGCCGGTACTGACGGATGACGGCCCGGACAACCAGGTCGATCTTCAGCTCCTCCCGGGGGACTATGGTGCGGTAGCTCTTGTTGGCCGGCTCCAGGTAGACCTGCCTACCCTTCCGGCGGAAATACTTGATGGTCCACTCGCCGTCGATGTTGGCCACCACGATGTCGCCGGGCTTGA
Source organism: uncultured Geobacter sp. (assembly GCA_964517595.1). Taxonomy (GTDB): domain Bacteria; phylum Desulfobacterota; class Desulfuromonadia; order Geobacterales; family Geobacteraceae; genus RPRC01. The sequence continues at coordinate 52,100 of CAZFCG010000018.1, forward strand.
TGTCGGCGGTCCGTTCCACCAGTACCAGGTCGCCGTGCTTGATGCCTTCGTCGACCATGCTGTCGCCGGTGACCCTGAGGAGAAAGGTGGCCTGGGGGTTCTTGATCAGGAGCTGGTCAAGGGTCATGACATCGGCCAGTTCTTCCTCGGCGGGAGAGGGAAATCCGGCGGCAATGGAGCCCAGGAGCCGGACGCCGCCGGTGCGCGGTCCGGGGATGAGCTTTCCGGTGTCGTCCTTTCTGAGCCAGCCTTCGCTGATAAGACGTTTCGCCACGTGGTAGGCGGAATTCTTCGAACTGAGCCCCGTGATGCGTGCGATCTCGGCATAGCTCGGCATCCGCCGGTTTTCAGCGTAAAAGGCGAGAATGTTTTCGTGGTATGCGTTCTTCATGCAACCAAGGTTACTAGAACGTTCGTTCTATGTCAAGGAACTGTTTCAATCATGAAGAGGTTCAATGCAAGCGGGAGATTCGTTGCGGTGGTTGTTGACGGGTAGAGAAACGATTAAGGATTGAACCGACCTTGCAGGTCGGATCAATCCTTAATCGTTTCTCTCTTACACAAGATTAGAAACGCATAAAAACAGGGGTGACCCCCTACTCCCTCCTGAAAAACATGGATGTCCCGGTTTTCACCCCCGGTGTACAAAACGCTTTATTAAAGCTTGAAAAACCCCGTCCTTTGGGCGGGGTCAGCGTTCGCTGGCTT
>CAZFCG010000019.1:0-21464 GCA_964517595.1 uncultured Geobacter sp.
GGTCTGAAGATGAGATGTAAAACGGTATATTTGTTTGTTCCGAGTCCCTAAGAGTTGTTCAATGGACGGTTCCTGTGGTATACCGGAACCCGGAACTGACCGGAGACCAAAAGGAGAGATAAAATGCCCTGTTCGGCCCTTCTTACGGACCTGTATCAACTCACCATGCTTGCCGGGTATAACGAAAAAGGCATGTGTGAGTCGCCCGCCGTGTTCGACCTCTTTTTCAGGACCTCGCCTTTTCATGGGGGGTATGCGGTTTTTGCCGGGCTCGATCCGGCGCTCCGCTATCTGAAGGGACTTCGTTTCACCGATGACGATATCGCCTATCTGACAAGCCTCGGGATCTTCAAGCCCTCTTTTCTTCAGTATCTGAAGGGGTTCCGCTTCAGGGGCAGGGTTGTCGCCGTTCCTGAGGGGACAGTTGTCTTTCCCCGTGAGCCCCTTCTAACCGTCGAGGCATCCCTGGCGGAAGCGCAACTGATAGAGACGGCGCTTCTGAATATTATTAACTTCCAGACCCTTGCGGCCACCAAGGCCGCGCGGATAACAGTGGCCGCGGATGGGAGAGAGGTAATCGAATTCGGCTTGCGGCGCGCCCAGGGTCCGGATGGGGGGCTGAGCGCCGCAAGGGGCGCCTACATCGGCGGCGCCCGCAGCACCAGTAACGTCCTGGCGGGGAAGACCTTCGGCATCCCGGTGAAGGGGACCCACGCCCATAGCTGGATCATGGCCTTCCCCGATGAGCTTTCCGCCTTTCGCGCCTATGCCGATGTCTTTCCCGATGGCTGCGTCCTTCTGGTGGATACCTATGATACCCTTAAAAGCGGAATGCCCAATGCCATAACCGTGGCCCGCGAGCTGCGCGGGAAGGGACATCGCCTGCTGGGGGTGCGTCTCGATTCCGGGGACCTAGCCTATCTGAGCCGGGAGGCGCGGCGCATGCTCGATGAGGCCGGATTTCCCGAGGTAAAGATTCTGGCTTCCAATGAACTGGATGAATACATAATCCGCTCCCTGCGCGAGGGGGGAGGGGCGGTGGATATCTACGGTGTCGGCACCAGGCTCGCCACCTGTCACGGTGAAGGGGGCGGCGCCCTGGGCGGGGTCTACAAGCTGGTAAGCCATAACGGCATGCCCAGGCTCAAGGTGACCAGCGACATTTCCAAGAGCACCATTCCGGACCGCAAGCGTCTGCTTCGGGCCGTTAACAGTGAAGGGATGTTCCTGATGGATGTTATGTGTCGGGAGGAAGAATCCCCCCATCCTGGCGACGTGGTCTACGATCCCGCGAATCCTTGCCGCAACAAGCCGATTCCGACCCGGTCCAGGCTGGTGGACATCAGGTCTATGGTGATGGACAGGGGTGAAATAATCGTGCCTTCTCCATCCCTGGATGCGATGGCAGATCTGTGCCGAGAGCAGATTCAGCGGTTGCCCGAGGGGGTGGTCCGCCTGGAGAACCCTCACATCTACAAGGTTTCCATGAGTCATGGCCTGCACGAACTGCGGTCAAGGCTCATCGATGAAGTGCAGCGCGGGTATGCCTGACGATAATTGCCGCGCGTAATGAAGCCCCGCGCCGCCGGGATACAGGAGAAAACAATGGAAAAAGGATCAGCGTTAATTATTGAGGATGTACAGATTGACTTCTGTCCCGGCGGGAGTCTGGCCGTGCCGGGAGGTGATGAGGTAGTGCCCGTCCTGAACCGCTATGTCGAATTGTTCGAAAGGCAGGGCCTGCCCGTCTATGCCTCCCGTGACTGGCATCCGGAGGATTCGCGTCACTTCAGGCGGGCCGGGGGACTGTGGCCGGTTCACTGTGTGCGGGACACGGAAGGCGCCCGTTTCCATCCGGATCTGCGGCTTCCAGCGGACGTGATGGTTGTTTCCAAAGGGATGGACCCCTCGCGGGACGGTTACTCCTCCTTCGAGGCGGTTACGGAGGATGGCAGGGAGCTTGAGGCTTCCCTTCGGGAAACGGGTGTCACCCATCTGTACATAGGGGGAATCGCCACCGATTATTGCGTGAAGAACACGGTTCTCGACGCGCTGCGCATCGGGTTTTCCGTTACGCTGCTGATGGATGCGGTTCGCGGCGTGGATGCCTCGCCCGGCGATGTCGAGGCCGCCATAAGGGAGATGGTTGAGGCCGGCGCTGAAGTGTCGTGCCTGAGGAGGCTTGAGAGGGCGGCGGGCTGATACGCAGACGGGAGCCGCGGACGCCGCTCCCGTCTGTCCGTGTTGCTATCTGCTCTGGTGGGCGGTCGACAGATGCAATCCCTTGATGAGGGTGGCGTCGGTGGCTTTTTTGATCTCTTCTATGACATTGGAGGGGACCGGGGAGTCCAAGGAGAGGATGACCATGGCCTCGCCCTTTCTCTCCCGCCTGCCCAGATTCATGGCCGCGATATTGATGTCGTGCTCGCCCATGATCATGCCGATTTTGCCGATCATGCCCGGCCTGTCCTGGTATGTCAGCAGCATCATGTTCTCTTCCGGGGTGAAATCCACACGGTAATCGCGGAGCTGTACGATGCGTGGTATCCCCTCGAAGTGGGCGCCGGCAATGATTCGCTTCTCATGGGGTCCTTCAATGGTTATCGTGACCATGTTGGAAAAAGTGCCGGGCTGGGTCGTCTTGACCTCTTCCACCGCTATCCCCATGGTTTCCGCCACCAGGTTGGCGTTCACCATGTTCACGTCTTGCTCCACCTTGCGGTTCAGGAGCGAGGCCAGGCCGCAGACGGTAATGGGCGTGGTGCAGTGGGAGGCGATATCACCCTGGTAGCCGAAGGTTACCTTGTTCATGTTGGTGTCCAGGAGCTGGACGACGAACTCGCCCATGATGTTGACCAGATTGAGGAACGGTCGCATCTGCTCCATGAGGGTCAGATCGAAGCGTGGAATGTTGACGGCGTTTTCCAGGGGCTGGCCGTCCAGGTAGCGAATCACCTCGCGGGCCACGTCAACCGCCACGTTTACCTGCGCCTCATTGGTGGACGCGCCCAGATGTGGCACGGAAACCACGCGCTCGTGGGCGATGAGGTTCTTTATGATGTCGGATTTGGGAGGTTCTTCGCTGTAGACGTCTATTCCCACTCCTTTTACCTTGCCGCTGTTCAGGGCGTTCAGGAGCGCTTCTTCATTCACGATACCGCCGCGGGCGGTGTTGATGAGAATGACGCCATCCTTCATGCGCGCGAATTCATTTTCCCCGATGAGGTTTTTCGTCTCCTCGGTCTTGGGAACGTGGAGGGTGATGATGTCCGCGGTGGTGATTAACTCATCCATGGAAACCAGCCGGATTCCCAGGTCCCTGGCCCGTTTTTCCGAGACGTAGGGGTCGCACCCTATGACCTCGCATTCGAAGGCCTGCAAACGGGAAACGACCCGTCCGCCCACCTTGCTCAGGCCGACCACGCCCGCGACCTTCCCCTTCAGCTCGCAGCCCATGAAGGCGGAGCGGTTCCATTCCCCCTTCTTGATGCTGGCGTCCGCCTTGGGGATGTTGCGGCACAGGGAGAGCAGCAGCGCAAGGGTATGTTCCGCGACGCTGTTGGTGTTGCCGAAAGGCGCGTTCAGGACGATGATCCCCCTGGCGCTGGCCACCGGCACGTCCACGCTGTCGATGCCGACCCCGGCGCGGGCCACCAGCTTCAGGTTCTTTCCGGCCTCAAGCACATCCCGGTCGACCTTGGTGGCGCTCCGGGTGATGATGGCGTCGTACCCGCCGATGACGGAAATCAGCTCCTCTTTACTGAGCCCGAGCCTGACATCCACTTCGACTCGCGGGTCCTTCTCCAGAATCAGCAGTCCTTCACGGGCCAGCTTTTCGGTTACGATTACTTTCATGTCCACTCCTTTTCATGGGTAGTGTACCAAAACCGAAGAGGTTTCAGTGAGAGTGAAGCATCATATCTTCGCTTGTGGAATAATGCAAGAAAATCGGGCAAAACGGTGTTTTGTCATGCCGGGGCGGGGTTTAGTCTCTGTAGCGCTTTACCATGTCCTGGTACTGGTCGATGCGCCGGTCCCTGAGGAACGGCCAGATGCGTCGCACCTCTTCGCTACGGGACAGGTGGAGGTCGGCATGCAGTATCTGTTCTTCATCCTCGGAGGCCCTGGCAAGGATTTCTCCCTGGCATCCGGCGATAAAGCTGTTTCCCCAGAATCGTATGCCTCCGGAGGAAGGATCGGGAGAAGGTTCAAACCCGGTCCGGTTCACGCTCAACACCGGGATTCCGTTGGCCACGGCATGGGAGCGCTGGATGGTCATCCAGGCTTCCAGTTGACGTTCCTGTTCCGCCTGCGTATCCGCTGGGTCCCATCCGATGGCCGTGGGGTATATGAGCAGATCCGCGCCGGCCAGGGCCATAAGCCGCGCCGCCTCAGGGTACCACTGGTCCCAGCAGACCAGCACACCGAGACGGCCGACGGATGTGGATATGGGGTTGAAACCCAGGTCGCCGGGCGTGAAGTAGAATTTTTCGTAAAATCCCGGATCGTCGGGGATGTGCATCTTGCGGTACCTGCCCGCAATGGATCCGTCACGTTCCAGGACAACGGCGGTGTTGTGGTAAAGACCAGGCGCCCGACGCTCGAAGAGGGAGGAGACAATCACTACACCGCATTCCCGGGCCACCGATCCCAGAATCTCGCTGGATTTTCCTGGAACAGGTTCCGCCAGCTCGAAGAAGCGGGTTTCCTCGGTCTGGCAGAAGTATCGGGTGGCGTGGAGCTCCTGAAGGACCACCAGTTCCGCCCCTTGTCCGGCAGCCACGCGGATCGCCGCGCAACTGGCGGACAGGTTCGCTTCCCTGTCCTCTCCGCTTGCCTGTTGTACGAGGGCTGTCTTCAATGTTTTCACGGCAAGACTCCTTTGGGGATCTGCATGGTGACGCAATGGAGCGACCCGTGCTGCTGAATCAGCGGCAGGCAGTCGATCCCGATGACCTCCCTGCCGGGGAACGCCTCGCGCAGCACGCACAGGGCCGCCGCGTCGTTTTTGTCCCCATAGGCGGGCGCCAGGACCGCTCCGTTGATTACGAGATAGTTGGCGTAGGTGGCCGGAAGCCGGTTTCCTTCCCGGTCATGTCGGGGCGCCGGCCAGGGAAGGGGGAGGAGGCGGTAGTGGCGGCCGTCCCTGGTCCTGAACCCTTTCAGTTCTTCGGCCATTGCTCGCAGGGCCGGAAAATGGGCGTCCTGTTCGTCGTCGCAGGAGATATGGACGATGGTGTCATCAGGACAGATACGGGCCAGGGTGTCGATGTGGGAATCCGTGTCGTCACCTTCCAGAAAGCCGTTGTGCAGCCACAGCAAGCGCTCCGCGCCAAAGTGCGTGCCCAGGAGCGCCTCGATTTCCATGCGCGTCAGGTGGGGATTGCGGTTGGGTCCCAGCAGGCACTCCGCGGTGGTGAGGATGGTTCCGCGTCCGTCGCTTTCGATGCTCCCCCCCTCAAGGACCATGCCTGTGGTTTCCAGGGGTGTCTTCCCGAATGCTCCCGATTTATGGAGTCTCCGGGTCAGGAGGTTGTCCAGGTCGGCGGGGAACTTCAGGCCCCAGCCGTTGAAAGCGAAATCCAGAATCCGAGGCTTATCATCATCCAGGACGGTTAAGGGGCCGAAATCCCTTGACCAGGTGTCGTTGGAATCGATCTCGAAGATCTCGATTCGATCAGGGTCAATCTCGGAACTGTCGAGCCTCATCTCCATTATCTCCCTGTCCGGCGCTACAAGCACGACACGTTCGAAGCGGGAAACATTTTTGATTATATTCAGAAAAACGGGTTCCACCTCATCCAGGCAGTGGCGCCAATCGGTCTCTTCGTGGGGCCATGCTACTAGGACGCCGTCCTGCTCTTCCCATTCAGCCGGGAGTCTTCTCTTCATGGCGATTGTTTTCCTTTTCGAGTCATTTTTCGGACAGGCGGATATGTTTTCACCGTTGAGGTGAACCGGTTTTTCTACATGTGAGAGTAAAACTGAAAAGGGGCTACGGAAAAAATACCGTAACCCCTTGTTCCTGATATTGGCGGGCGGCATGGGATTCGAACCCACGACCCCAGGCTTCGGAGGCCTGTACTCTATCCAACTGAGCTAACCGCCCAACGTGACTATAACTACCCTATTTTATCGCTTTACTCAAGGCCAAAAACAGATCACTGGGTTTTATATGCAACTCCGCCATGAAGGCGAAGACGGGCGGCTAACGGACCGTGGCGTATATCGGGATATTTTTTTCCTTATTTTCGGGAGCATCCGTTACGATGGTCACATATCCGCCAAAATAGCCGCCGCCTTTGTCAGGGGTGACGGCAATCTTGATAGTTGTGGATTCTCCGGGTTTAAGGGTGCGTTTCCCGGCGGAAGCCTTTATCTGTTGCGACATGGATTTTACGTTGATGATCCTTACCGTCCGTTTCCCCTGGTTCTTGAATTTAATGGAGCCGTCCTTTTTGACACCGTGTTTTATGTCACCCAGGTTGAGCTGGCGCGGCGACGCCACCAGTTCTTCCATCACCGTACCTTTGATGGTGAGGGTATTGCCCGGAGCTTTGACCCCTTTGAGGTAGACGTATATCTCTTTTTTTACCGGACCGCTGAAACCGGTTGTGTCGAAGGTCGCCTTTATCTCACCTTTTCTCCCTGGCTGAATGACACGCTCGGAGACCTCCGCGACGGTGCATCCGCAGGAAGAGCTTATTCTTTCGATATAGACCGGTTCTCGACCGGTATTGCGAAAGGTAAAGGAGTGGGGAAGCTTCGCTCCTTCGATTGCCGTGTTGAAATCATGGACTGGCTTGTCGAAGGCGAGTTGTGGAGCGGCCAGCGCCGGAAGCGCGAAAAAGAAAGAGGTGATGGCCAGAACAAAAAGGGATTTTGAATGTTTCATGGTGCTCTCCTTTTGGAATTACTGATTATTTTCCTATATCACAATGCGTGGGGGGCGGCCATAATAAATTGACACTGTTACCTTCCATTTGCTATAGATTCAAAGGATTGCAAGTCTTGAAGCGGAGTTGCGCGCCATGAACATGATAATGCGGGAAATATATTCCAGCGAGCGTATTGAGCGTGAGGTAGCGCGTCTCGCGCGCGATATTTCCTCCGATTATGAAGGCAGGGAGTTGCTCGTTATTGTCGTGCTGAAAGGGGCTTTCGTCTTCGCTGCGGACCTCGTCAGGCATCTCACCGTGCCTCTGGAGGTGGATTTCATACAGCTGTCCAGCTATTGCGGCACAGACTCCACCGGCAGAACAACCATCACAAGGGATGTGGCCGTTTCCGTTGCCGGGAGGCATGTCCTTGTGGTCGAGGATATCATCGATGAGGGCCGCTGTCTTTCCTTCCTCCTGGATTGCCTGCGCCAAAGGAACCCGGCCAGTCTTAAGGTGTGCACCATGATAGACAACCACAGAAGGCGCGCTGTCAATCTGGCGCCGGACTATGCGGGCATAAGCGGCGAATGCGGTTTTCTGGTGGGCTACGGCCTTGATATGGACCAGAAGTATCGCCAGTTGCCGTCCCTTTACGAAGTAGTTTTCCCTGACGAAGAGGCATCCTGAAATGTCGAGTAATTATATTTTGTGGAGAATAATGGAATGATTATTCAGTGCGAAAAATGCAAGACCAGATTCAGGCTCGATGATTCACGCGTTTCCGAAGCAGGGGTGAGGGTTCGTTGTTCCCGCTGCTCCCATACCTTTGTCGTGCGGCGGGACACTCCCGAGGAAGAACCGGATTTCGATACTCTGCTCCGTGGCCTTGGAGAAGAGACGCCCGCCGACGCCGGGGCGGGTGAGAATGAGCGCATTGATGACACAGTGGACAAGGGAACTGAAGGGGAGGATACCGCCCTGCAGGATCAAGGGGAAAAAGGAGCCGCGGTTAGTGCAGACGGCCCTGATGGGGACGATGTTTCCGGAACTGGGGAAATCGAAGCCTCTTCCGCGGACGAGTCGACGCCGGGTTTTTCCGGAGATGAGACCGCTCCACCTGCATTTGGGGAAGGACCAGCGACGACGGCGCCGGAGGATGGCGCGGACAGTGAGTTCGAGGCGCGTCTCGACGTCGCCTTCCGGCCCCACGATGACGTGACTGCCCCTGAAGCACCCGCCGCGGATGAGACGGAGATGTTTCAACCCGTGAAAGATGAGGGGGAGATTGCCGCTGAAACGCCTGAAAAGAGCATGGAGGTCCGGCAGTCTTCAACAGACGGACGACCATGGCCTGTCGCCGATTCCAGGGACGAGGAACCTGAGGAGGAGCAACCGCCCCTGTGCATCACCTCGCGCAGGAAGAAGTCGCCAATGATCCCGCTCCTTGCCGGAGGTCTCTGTCTGGTTGCGGCGCTGGTCGCCGGCTTTTTCCTGCTGCGGGATCGCGCCGATGATCTGAGACACCTTGTTCCCGGCGCGGTTCAAAAGACGGACATACCATTCATGGTGCGAGCCGTGGAAGGGGTTTTTGTTATCAACAGGGAATCTGGTGAGTTATTCGTTATGCGGGGAGAGGTGTACAATAAGTCCGCAAGGCCGGTCGGGCCGATACGGGTGCAGGGAACCGTATACGGTGGCGATGGTTCTGTTATCGCAAGAAAAACGGTGGGCCACGGCAAGGCCATATCTCCTGATGAGTTGTCCTTCCGATCTTATTCGGGTATGGAAAAGGCAATGTTCGGAAAGTCCGGTGAGGCGCTGTCGGGGATTGGCGTTCCACCGGGCAAGAGTGTTCCTTTTGTGATTGTTTTCAAAGATGTGCCGCGTAGCGCGGTGAGGTTCGGGGCGAAGATCGTCGATGCGACCGGGGGAGGAGAGGCGGTTCGCTAGCGGACCGCGTGGGGAGTTCGCGTGGACTCAGAATACAAAAGGCGCGCATACCGTGGGGCATGCGCGCCTTATTGTATCCGCATTAAACAGATTTAACCACTGATGGCATTCACCGGGCATGTATCCACGCATGCGCCGCAGTCGATACATTCGTCAGCGTTGATAGCTCTTTTCCCGTCTGCTTCAGCGATTGCGCCTACCGGGCAAGAGTCGTCACATGCTCCACAGTTGATGCATTCGTCAGAAATTGTATGTGCCAATTTGTTCACCTCCCCTTATTTGATGACCCACATTTTTTTAGTGACTTGAAAACTACCATAGCATGTAATAAATGTCCATAGAAAGCTTAACTGTAAGAGGCTGTGTGACAAGAAATTTTATTTTCGCTAAAAGGAATTGTTACATGCATCAAGTAGCGCTTGAAAAGGCCGAAAGCTATTCCCGTCCCCAATTGGAAGATCATCTGGAGCGTCTCCTGTCCCCTTTGGGTGGGATGAAAGCCTTTGTCAATCCAGGCGAGCGGGTGCTTCTGAAGCCGAACATGCTGGCGGCCAAGCCTCCGGAGACCGCAGTAACAACCCATCCCGAGGTGGTCAGGGGGGTGATAAGGATGGTAAGGGCCGCGGGCGGCATTCCCCTGGTAGGCGACAGCCCCGGAGTGGGTGGTCTGGCAAGGGTGGCGGAAAAGACCGGCCTCCTGGAGGTGGTGAGGGAGACGGGCGCGGAACTGGTGGAGTTCAGGGAGGCTGTTGAGGTTTCCGCAGCCGGGGTCTTCAGGAGGTTTGAGCTGGCGAAGCCGTATCTGGAGGCCGACCGGGTCATCAATCTGCCCAAATTGAAGACTCACGAGATGATGACCATGACCTGCGCGGTAAAGAATCTGTTTGGCGCGGTTGTCGGTCTGGCGAAACCGGCCTGGCATCTCAAGGCTGGGGAAGACCGCCTCCTTTTCGCGGAAATGCTCCTGGAGATTTACAGGATTAGAAAGCCGGACCTGAATATCGTGGACGGTGTCGTCGCCATGGAAGGGGACGGGCCGAGCGGCGGAACTCCCCGGCAGGCGGGATTTCTCATGGCCGGGGTCAACCCCGTTGCCGTGGATGTGATCGCCGGTGAAATACTCGGCATACCCAAGGGGTTGCTGCATGTGGAGCGGGCCGCCCTGAAAAGGGGGGAGCCCGGTGCTGAGCGGAGCGGCATAGAAACTTGTGGTTGTTCCCCCTTGGAACTCCGGGTCAGGGATTTCAAACTTCCCCGCGCCGCATCGGTCCAGTTCGGCATGCCCCGCTTCCTGGCAAGATTCCTGAGGAAGCACTTCACGGCATTTCCATATCCGGTCATGGAAAAGTGCGTCCTGTGCGGCATCTGCCGGGACGCCTGTCCACCCGGCGCCATGGAGATCCGTGATGGAAAACTCTGCATCGACTACCGGCGCTGCATCAGATGTTTCTGCTGTCGGGAGCTATGTCCCGAAAACGCGCTGCGGACCGGAAAAGGGCGGATTCTGAAAATTATTGATAGATATATATAGATATTACGAATATAAGGTTGACAACCGCCAGGTCGCTTATTATTATTAACCAAACGGAACGATGGGATGGAGAATCCCGTGAAAGGAGGATGATACTATGTGGACCACACTGTACATGCTTCGTCCGGTAACCCGCTGCAAAGAGGGCTGCCCTAGTTGGCCCGCCGGTTAACAGCCTGCGGGCGTTCCCGAACAAAAGGCCCCCTTTCCATGATGGAGAGGGGGCCTTTTGTTACAGAAAACGGCGGATAGGGTCGCACAGCCGTTCCAGAAGCCTCTCGAACCAGTTTCTCGCCTCGTGCTCCTGCAGGGTAACCCGCCGGGATTTCTCACGTTCTTCGGCAAAGAAGGCCGCCGCCGCTCCCCCGAAATCGTGACTGTCAATTATGACGTTCATCTCGTGGTTTCTGTGGAAACTGCGCAGGTCCATATTGGCTGAGCCGAGGGTGGTCCAGCAATCGTCGATGATCATCAGCTTGGCATGCACAACGGTCCCTTCCCGCTTGTATATCTCTATTCCGCTCTTCAAAAGAGGGGTCAGGTACGCCTTTCCGGCTATCTGGGCCAGAGGGACATCACTGACCGCGGGGAGGAGAAGCTGTACATGAATCCCGCGTTTCACCGCCCGCAACAGCGAGCGCACAATAATCGGTCCGGGCACGAAGTAAGGGGTGATTATCTTTACGCTTTCCGACGCCCCGGCGATGGCGAGACGGAATGCCCCGCGGATAAAGGAACGGTTGTGGTGCGGCCCGCCACTGACCACCATGATATCGGCGGCGTCCTTTTCGGCCAGGGGAGGAGGCGGCGAGGGGATGACTGGGGGAGGTTTTCCGTCTTCCTCCTCCCAGGTCTTCAGAAAAAGCCTCTGTAGCTCCGCGGTGGCTGGGCCTTCCAGCCTGATGCCCATATCGAGCCAGCGTGTGGCGTCGTCTCCGAAACCGGTGTACTCGTCGCCCACATTCAATCCGCCAAGAAATGCGTGCGTGCCGTCTATGATGGCGAACTTCCTGTGATTGCGCCTGTCGAACCAGGAGATGCCCTTTTTGAAGGATGGTGGATTGAAGGGTAGTAGCCGCACCCCTCCTTCTTCCAGTTCTCGAAAGTAGGCGCCCGGCGTGTCTATGCAGCCGATGTAATCGTAGATGAGAAAAACCGGGACGCCGCGTTGCGCTGCCGCAATCAGGGAGTCGGCGAACATGGTTCCGCTCCGGTCGTTGTGGATGATATAGAATTCTAGGCAAATGTGGGAGTGAGCGGAAGATATCCCGTCGAGCATGGCGGAGAAGAATTCACCGCCGTGACGGAACAGTTTTACGCTGTTTCCGTGGAAAAGCCTGCCCCGGGTAGTTCGCCGGAAAAGGGCGATAAAGCGGCGGGTACGAAAAAATCCGGGACGTCTTTTGCTTGGACGAGAGGCCATGGCGGGAAACCCGGGAAGGCGCGGCAAAGCCGCGCCTTGTTGGAGGGGAACATCAGACTCTGACGACTTCCTTGACGCCCGGCACCTTTTCCTTCAGGGTCTTCTCGATGCCGTTTTTGAGGGTAACGGTTGCCATGGGGCAGGAGCCGCAGGCGCCCTTGAGCTTGACCTTGACAACTCCGTCCTCGGACATTTCGACAAATTCCACGTCGCCGCCGTCACTCTGCAGCGCCGGCCTGATCATTTCAAGCACCTTTTTGACTTCTTCCAGCATTTTTTATTCCTCCTTGTGGTTTGTATCCCTTTTGCCCGATATTCCGGGTGTGGTTAGCGGATAGGGATCGATGATCTCCGCGAGCGCCTCCGGTGAGAGGAACTTGCGGGACAGGATAATCTCTTTCGTGCTGCGGCCGGTGCGCATGGATTCCTTGGCGATCTCGGCCGCGGCCGCGTAACCGATGTGGGGGGCCAGCACGGTGGCCATTCCCACAGAATTTTCCAGGTAAGCCGAACAGCGGCCGACGTTGGCCGTGATCCCTTCAACGCACGCTTCCCGGAGTTTGCGGACGGCGTTTTTCAGGATCTCCATGGAGAAAAGGATGTTGTAGATGATGACCGGCATCATAACATTCAGCTCCATCTGACCGGCCTGGGCGGCCATGGTGACCGTGGTGTCCGCGCCCATTACCTGGAAGGATACCATATTCACCATTTCCGGGATCACCGGGTTAACCTTTCCGGGCATGATGGAAGAACCGGGCTGCACCGGCGGCAGGTTGATCTCGTTCAGTCCGGTCATGGGGCCGGAAGAGAGGAGGCGCAGGTCGTTGGCGATGCGGCAGAGGTTCACGGCAAGCCCCTTCAGGGCCGAGGACAGTCCCACAAAGAGGTCCATGTTCTGGGTAGTTTCCACGAGGTTGTCCGCGTTCCGCACGGGAAAACCGGTTTTTGCGCGGATGGCCTCCACTACCAGCTGGATATAGCGCGCCTCGGCGTTGAGCCCGGTGCCCACCGCCGTCCCCCCGATGCCCAGTTCCAGGAGGCTCTCCCGGCACCGGAGGATGGCCGAAATATTCTTGTCAATTGCATGGGCGTATGCCTCGAACTCCTGGCCCAGTCTGATGGGGACCGCATCCTGGAGATGGGTCCTGCCAGATTTGAGAATGCCGTCGAATTCCACTCCTTTGGAGCGGAGGGTGTCCCTGAGCCCTTCCAGCTCCGGTGTCAGCATGGTCATCATGCGCAGGGATGAAAGGCGCATGGCGGTGGGAAAGACATCGTTGGTGGACTGGGCCATGTTTATGTGATCATTGGGGTGGACCTTTGCGTACACTCCCAGTTCTCCGCCCAGGATCTCTTCTGCGCGGTTCGCCAGCACCTCGTTAACGTTCATATTGTGGGAGGTCCCGGCGCCGGCCTGGAAGGGGTCAATGATGAACTGGCCGTCAAGGTCACCGGCCAGGGCCTCATCCGCTGCCTGCATGATGGCATCCCCGGTTTCCCTGGACAGGCGCCCTGTAGTCATGTTCGCCATGGCTGCCGACGCCTTGATCATCAGTGTCGCCCATATCAGCGCCGGATGTGGTTTCAGTCCGGAGATGGGAAAGTTGCGGATGGCGCGCGCCGTCTGCGCCCCGTAATAGGAATCGGCCGGAACCTCAAGGGTTCCGAGGGTGTCTTTCTCGATTCTCGTCGCGGCTATGGGTCCGCCTGGCGGGGATGCGCCGTCGATTGATGAAAGATTCGCTGTAGCATTCAGGTTCTGTTCGGTTTCCAATTCTAGTCAGCCTTTCAAGGGTCATTTCTTTGTAAGTTAAGAATCAATGCTGTCTGGTTAAGTTTTCACCATGTCATAATCCCCCTCATCCGCCCCTGCTGGGCACCTTCTCCCTAGGGAGAAGGGACATTCTTTAGACCCTCTCACACGGGGAGAGAGTTTGTCTTTCCCCTCGCCCTCCGGGAGAGGGGCAGGGGTGAGGGGAATAAGCGCCATCCGTGTCCGCGGATTATATGAATAAAGCTTCTGGAATCGAGTGATTTCATGCGCCCGCTGGCCCGGTAACGGGAGGATGCTGGAGTTGGGTCGGAAAATGATGTATAACTACCAACTGACGTCGGTGAACCGTTGTATATCTGCCATGGATACGGATTGTAAACTATAGATAACGGCATTTTTTTTGTCAATGCGCATTGTCGGGCGATCCGGTCCGGCCACCCGGATTAGCGCATTATCCTTCATGATAATTGATACCCATTGCCATCTTGACCACCCATCTCTGCTGAATCGCCTTGCCGGGGTTCTTGCCTCGGCAAGCGCCGCCGGTGTGGGGAAGATCGTCGTTCCGGGGGTCGGCCCTGAAGGGTGGCCGGGCATAGCCGCCCTGGCCGGCGGCACCGGGGCCATATTCCCGGCCTTCGGCCTTCATCCCATGATGGCCGCTGGTTATACGGAGAGCATTCTGGAAGATCTCGAACGTTTTTCATCCCGTGCCGTGGCCATTGGTGAGATCGGTCTGGATTATGGCGTTCCCGATGTGTCACGGGCTGATCAGCTTTCCGCCTTGCGTGGCCAGCTCCGCCTGGCGGTGCGGCTTGGTCTGCCCGTGCTGCTTCACTGCAGAAGGGCCTTTCAGGACCTCCTTCTTGTCTTGAAGGAGGAGCGGGTCAGGGAGGTGGGAGGCGTCATGCACGCCTTCTCCGGCAGTCCGGAAATGGCCCTGGAATTCATCAATCAGGGCCTTCTCATCTCCGTCGCCGGAACAATCACCTACGGAAACGCCGTAAAGCCCTTGGCCGTGGCGGCGCGGGTTCCCCTTCAGCATCTGGCGCTGGAGACGGACGCGCCTGACATGACCCCCGAACCCCACCGGGGGAGGGATAACGAACCGGCCTTTCTACCGATAATCGCGGAGAAGCTCGCCACCATAAAGGGGATTCCCGTGGATGAGGTGGCGGAGGTAACCACCGGAAACGCTCAACAGCTGTTGCGAATCTGATGATGTCTGAAGAAGATGATTTGCTGAGCATTTTCGCGGCCTGTTTCAGGCTGTTTTCCCCTCACCCCTGCCCCTCTCCCGGACGGCGAGGGAATACACGAACCCTCTCCCTGTGGGAGAGGGTGGCCAAAGGCCGGGTGAGGGGGAATGCGGGAACATCCAGTTGTGGTCCAATGTAAAATCTGTTCTCAAATAGTTACAGAACACAAACCCATCCCCGTAGGAAGGGTGGTCGAAGGCCGGGGGTGTCCGGTCCGAAAGCACTCACATTTGCTAATGCAGGAAAAATCATGCCTGAACTCCATCGCTTTTCCCGCACCGAGCTGCTCATAGGCCGGGACGGACTGGCAAAATTGCGCGCTTCCTCCGTGGCTGTCTTCGGCCTTGGAGGGGTAGGGGGGCATGCCGCCGAGGCCCTCTGCCGGGCAGGTGTGGGCCGTCTGGTCCTCGTGGATTTCGATGATGTCTGCCGGACCAACATCAACCGGCAGATAATCGCCCTTGATGACACGGTCGGAAGACCCAAGGTCCAGGTGATGGCGGAAAGGATGAGACTCATCAATCCGGAGGTGGAGCTTGTTCCTTGCCGGGAATTCTACAGCGCCGCGAACAGCCCCGTTCTCCTTGGGGAAGGTTACGATTACGTGCTTGACTGCATCGACCACATAACCAGCAAGCTTCACCTCATACGCAGCTGCCGGGAGATGGGCCTGCCGGTTGTTTCCAGCATGGGGGCGGCCAACAAGCTGGACCCCACTCGTATCCGCGTGGGCGATATCTCTGCCACCCACACCTGCCGCATGGCCAGGATCGTCCGCAAGCTCCTGAAAAAACAGGGGATCGAGCAGGGGGTTACGGTCGTCTTTTCCACGGAGGAGTTTTCCGAGCCCGCCGCGCCCGACGTACGCTGTGGCGAGGGTTGCGCCTGTCCAGACAGGGATGTCCCGGGTGTTTCGTGCCGGAGACGCCTTGTTACCCTGGGGAGCATCTCTTACATACCCGCCATTTTCGGGCTTACCATGGCGTCGGTGGTGGTGAATGATCTGCTTCGCCGGACCACTGACGAGGGGAGCTGAAAAATCCTTTTACTGAACATTCATGTATTTTTTTAGTCTGGTGAAATAAGGGCTTGACTTTTAATCCATGATTATTTATGTTATGCGGCAGTATATATAGTGTTAACCCCTTGAAATAAAGGGGTTTTTTTGAGTAAGGCCAGTTTTGTGGCGATATGCCGCTTTCCGCGCCTGAACGATGTTTTACTGCCGAGAAACGAATACAAAAAGACAGTTTTTCGGGCCAACATCAAGTCGAAAAAGGAGGAAAAAGTGAGCAAGAAATTTTTAGCAGTTGGGGCAATTCTGGCCGCCGCCGTTCTGGTGGGCCAGGGTGCGCAGGCCAAGACCCTGGAGGATATCCTCAAGGAGAAGGGCGTCATCACCGAGGCGGACTACAAAGAGGTCACCAAGAGCAAGCCGCTGGACTACAAGCTGGGCAAGGGTTTCACCTTTACTTCTGCTGATGAGAAGTTCCAGTTGAGCCTGGGTGGACGGCTGGTGATGCGCTATTCATTCTTAGACAGTGACGCTGGGAATGATGTCAGCAAATTCGACCTCACTAAGGTCAGGCTGATTGCCCAGGGTTATGTCTTCGACAAGAACCTCACCTACAAGATGGAGTTCGATCCGCGTCAATTGGCTAAGTCCAGTGGTGAGAGCACAAGGGGAGGCTTGCAGGATGCCTTCATCAACTACAAGATAATGGACGAACTGCAGTTCCTGGTTGGTCAGACCAAGGTCAAGTACGCCTATTCCATGATCCAGTCTGACGCCCAGCTGATGTTTGTTGACAGGGTACCCTGGATTGGAACCTTCGCCCCCGGTTATGAGCTCGGCGCGTTCGCCTACGGCAAGCTTGCCGGCGGTATCGTGAATTACGCCATATCCGGCACCAATGGTGACGGCCAGACCAATGCCGCCAACACCAACCACAACGCATTTGCGGCGCGTGTCGCTCTCAGCCCGCTCGGCAACATGTCCATGGACGAGCCGGACCTTGCCATCAGCAAGAAGCCTCTTTTCACTGTAGGCGCCAACTACTTATATAACAACCTGAATGATGGTGAGAACAGCTCCGCTTACGGAACCAAGTGGAATAACCATTCAGATCTACAGAACTTCGGCTTCGACGCCCACTTCAAGTGGATGGGCCTGGCTCTGCAGGGCGAGGCTCTCTGGGCCCAGGGCGACAAAAAGGCCACCGGTGAGGGCGAGCGCGCCATGGGCTGGTACACCCAGCTTGGCTACAACATCACCCCGAAGATCGGCCTTGCTGTCCGCTATTCCCAGTATGACCCGAACCGTGCTAAATCAGGTGACCTGGAGAGCGAGCAGATCGGCGCCGTTTCCTACTACTTCCAGAAGCACAACCTGAAGGTTCAGGCGGACATCGGCAACATCCACAAGCAGGCTGGCGCCACGAAGCGCACCGACGACATGCAGTACCGTCTCCAGGCTCAGCTCGTATTCTAGAACACTCTCAGAGACGGCTCTCATGACTTGAGCCTTCTTCATGGTGGGGGGGGGAATTGACTTCCCCCCCCTTTTTTTTTCCTCGTAATACTGTATCATGTACAGCGGTCGTTTCATAACGATGTAAATCGAGCCTTGTAGAAGCACTGCAGAACACTCCCCCTCCCTTGATGGGAGGGGGTTGGGGGGAGGGTGAAAAGAAACGACATGCGGTATTTCGCAAGTTTCCCCCTCTCCCTGACCCTCTCCCACCCGGGGGAGAGGGAATTCCTTTCGCTTTTGCAAGAGACTCAATCTACTGAAAAAGGAGGAAAAGATGAGAAAGAGTGTTTTTGCGTGGCTGTTCTGTCTGTTGCTGTGCCTTCCGCTGTCGGTTCAGGCACAACCCAAGGGGTTTCTGCTGATGGCCAGCACCATCGGTCCCATTGACGCGGGAATTGTCTCGGCGCTGGAGGATCAGTTCGAGAAGGATTCCGGCATCCGCGTGCGGCACGTGGGCGCGGGCACGGGCGCGGCCCTGAAGATTGCCGCGAAGGGAAACACCGACCTGGTGATGGTCCATGCCAAATCCCTGGAAGAGAAGTTCGTGGCGGACGGTTTCGGTACCGAGCGCATCCCGGTCATGTACAATGACTATGTCATCGTTGGCCCGGCCGCAGATCCGGCAGGCATCAAGGGCATGAAGAGCGCGGGCGAGGCCCTGAAGACCATCGCGGCCAAGGGCGCGCCCTTTATCAGCCGCGGCGACAAGTCCGGAACCCATGTGGCGGAGATGGATGTGTGGGGAAAGGCGGGGATAAAACCGGCCGGCGCATGGTACAAGGTATACGAGAAAGGGGCCGAGGGAAATGCCCCGACCCTGAAATATACCGACCAGGTTGGGGCCTATACCTTCATCGATCGCGCGACCTATCTGTCCCTGAAGGACCAGATCAAGCTGGCGGTTCTTGTGGAAAGGGATGAGGCACTGTTGAACTTCATTTCGATTATCCCCATTAACCCGAAAAAATTCCCCAAGGCAAACTACAAGGACGCCATGAAGTTTGTCCAGTGGCTGACCGATCCTGAAAAGGGACAGAAGATCATCGTCGATTTCGGCGTGGACAAATACGGCAGCCCCCTCTTCTTCCCCAACTCCACCCAGTGGCAGGCCCTGAAGGGGAAGAAGTAGCGCACGTATCACGCTTTCGATTTGCCCTCACCCCTGCCCCTCTCCCGGAGGGCGAGGGGTACAAGAAAACCCTCTCCCCCCCTGGAGAGGTTGGCTGAAGGCCGGGTGAGGGGGATTTTCCAGAAAATCTCTTGAACGAAAGGAGACATTAGAATGAATTATCTGAAAAAAATTACCGTATCTCTCACCGCTCTGGCGTTTGGCGCCATTGCCGCCTTTGCCCCGGCGACCGCCTCCGCCGCGCCGAAGATTAAGACCATCATCCTTGCCACCACCACCAGCACCCAGGATTCCGGCCTTCTGGATGAACTGCTCCCCAGATTTGAAAAGAGCACCGGCTATTTCGTGAAGACCATCTCCGTGGGCTCCGGACAGGCCATGAAGATGGGTGAAAAGGGTGAGGCGGACGTGCTCCTGGTCCACTCCCCGGATGCTGAAAAGAAATTCGTTGAGCAGGGTTTCGGCGTCAACCGCCGCCTGGTGATGCATAACGATTTCATCATCCTCGGCCCTGCATCCGACCCGGCCAAGATCAAGGGCGTGAAATCAGCCAGGGAGGCCCTGAAGAAGATTGCCGCGGCCAACGCCCTGTTCCTCTCCCGCGGCGACAATTCCGGCACCCATGCCCTGGAGAAGAAACTGTGGAAGGCCACAGGCCTGAAGTACGAAGGGAACAAGTGGTATCAGCAGACCGGTCTCGGCATGGGGCAGACCCTGAACGTTGCCGCTGAAAAGAATGGCTATACCATCGCTGACCGCGGAACCTATCTTGCCGTAAAGAAGAACCTGGGGCTGGATATCCTGGTGGAAGGCGACGCCTCCCTTCTTAATATCTACCACGTGATCCAGGTCAATCCCGCCAAGTGGCCCAAGGTGAACGCGGCCGGCGCCAAGGCCTTTGCCGACTTCATGGTTGCAAAAAGGACCCAGGCCATAATCAAGACCTACGGCGTGAAGAAGTACGGGGCGCCGCTGTTCTTCCCGGACGCGGGCAAGGACCCCAAGACCCTGGGGCTCTAAATGGACTTGATCCTTGAAGGACTGATAACCGCCTTCCGGCTCCTGATGGACCTGGATCCGGAGGTGTTGTCCATTACCTGGCTGTCCCTCAAGGTCTCGGGAATCGCGACGCTCATCAGCGTGGGAATCGGTATTTCCTGCGGGATGATCGTCGCGCTTACCCGTTTCCCGGGGAAGAAATTCGTGGTCAGCGTGGTCAATACCGGCATGGGCCTGCCGCCAGTGGTAGTCGGTCTCTTTGTAACCGTGTTTCTGTGGCGCAACGGTCCCCTTGGTTTCCTGGACATCCTCTATACCCCGACGGCCATAATCATCGCCCAGGCGGTCATTGCCACGCCCATTGTCATGGGCATTTCCATTGCCGCGCTGCAGAACCTGCCGGCGAAACTTCGCCTGCAGATTCTCTCCCTGGGCGCGACCCGCATGCAGATGGTCATGATCCTGGTCAAGGAGGCGCGATTGCCTCTGATGGCCGCTGTCATGGCTGGATTTGGAGGAGTCATCTCCGAGGTTGGCGCCTCCATCATGGTCGGTGGCAACATCAAGGGTTATTCACGGGTTCTGACAACGGCAACGGTCATGGAAACGGGTAAGGGTGAATTCGCCACTGCCTTCGCCCTGTCGATAATCCTTCTGCTGCTGGTATTTATCGTCAATTATCTGTTCACATTGATCCAACAGCGTGAAAGACCACGGTGATCATGAAAGACGGCATTATTTCCATTGAAAATCTGAAGGTGCAACTGGGAGGTGCGGCGATCCTCGACATCCCTTCCTTTTCCGTTAAGGAGGGTGAGTTTATCTCCCTTATCGGTCCCAACGGCAGCGGCAAATCAACACTGCTCCTGGTCCTCAACTGCCTCCTGAAGCCTGTTGACGGAGTCCTTAAATACCGCGGCAGGCCGGTTACCTCCCGTGACGAACAGTTCCAGTACCGTCGAAGGGTTTCCATGGTATTCCAGGAACCCCTCCTGTTCGACACCACTGTCTACAAGAACGTGGCCTCCGGCCTCAAAATCCGGGGCGTGGGCAGGGAGGAGATCCGCAAGCGCGTATCCCGTTACCTCAAATGCTTCAACATCGAGCATCTGGCCCACCGTTCCGCACGCAAACTCTCCGGGGGAGAGGCCCAGCGCACCAGCCTGGCGCGCGCCTTTGCCATGGAGCCCGAGGTTATCTTTCTGGATGAGCCATTCTCGGCCCTGGACCCGCCCACGCGCCACGCCCTAACGGACGATCTGGACAGTATAGTCACCGAAACCGGCATTACCACCATCATGGTTACCCATGACCAGTCCGAGGCCTTGCGCATGTCCGACCGGATAGCGGTGATGAACAGCGGCGGCATCGTGCAGGTGGGCGCTCCTTCCCATGTAATGAACAACCCGGCAAACGAGTTTGTCGCAAACTTCGTGGGCATGGAGACCATCCTGGAAGGAAAGGTCCTGCGCACGAGGGAAGGCATGTCGACCGTCGATGTGGCGGGCATGGAGATCGATGCCGTGGGAGAGGTTTTTCCCGGCGATACCGTCTACTGCTGCATCCGCCCGGAGAATGTGGCCATTGAGCTGATCTGGCCTGATGACCAGACCAGCGCCCGAAACAATTTCCAGGGTGTGGTGCGGGACATCTTTTCCGTGGGACCTTTTCTCAAGATATCCCTTGACTGCGGTTTTCCCCTCACCTCCTTCGTTACCCGCGAGGCCTTCGCCGTTCTCAATCTCCGTGAAGGCATGGATGTGTATGCGTCATTCAAGGCAACGGCCGTTCACCTGATAAAAGGTGGCAGCTGAGCCGGCTGAAAGACCACACTCATTGCAGTAAGTAAATGGGAGTCGATGATTTTGCCGATTCCCATTTTTTCTATCGTTGAACCATTCCGGGGAATGTGGTAAGTCTGACAACCGGTATCTTTTGACATATGAGCATCATGCAAATCTCAAAGAAGTCCCCTCTCCCCT
>CAZFCG010000019.1:21474-47910 GCA_964517595.1 uncultured Geobacter sp.
GGGAAAGTTGCCGAAATATCGCATGTTACCCCTTTTCACCCTCCCCCCAACCCCTCCCATCAAGGGAGGGGGAGTATTTTTCGACACTTTTGCATGAGTCTCATATAAGAGCGAATACCGTTTTATGCCGGCAGTGATTCGCTGTTTTTAGTGATTAAGGAGATTTTATGCCCACCTTTGAAGAAGCGAGAAAGATTATCCTCGACAGTGTAGTTCCCCTTGGCGTGGAAAAGGTCGAGATGCTGGATGCCGTAGGCAGGGTCCTTGCCGAGGATATCCTGGCCCCTTGTGACATGCCCCTGTGGGACAATACCGCCATGGACGGGTATGCCGTCCGATCCGGTGACTGTCGGGAATCATCATCCATGCCAATCTCTGGATTCATCCCTGCCGGAGGGTTCATGGATGAGCCAGTGGCGCCGGGAACCGCCGTCAAGATCCTTACGGGAGCACCCATCCCTCCAGGAGCGGACGCGGTTGTTCCTTTCGAGGAGACGGAAGAACGGGACGGGATGGTGCTTCTGAAGGGAAGGGTTAAACCCGGAGCTCACATCCGCTACAAGGGGGAGGATGTGAAGACGGGCGAGACGATACTTCCGGCCGGGATGGTAATCCGGCCCTCCGAGATCAGTATGCTGGCGTCTTTCGGCAGACTCTTCATACCAGTCCACCGCAGGGTGAGGGTTGCCATCCTCTCCACCGGCGATGAGCTGGTCGACCCGGGTGAGGCGCTCGGACCGGGGAAGATCATCAACAGCAACTCCCTGGCCCTGGCCGCGGCGGTCAGTCAGACGGGCTGCATACCGATCATGCTGGGCGTTGCCAGGGACGACAGGGACAGTCTTCGTGAAAAGCTCGCCGAGGGTCTGACGGCGGATGCCCTGATTACCTCCGCCGGTGTTTCCGCCGGTGACCGGGATTACGTTCGCGACGTCCTGGAAGAGTTGATGGTGAAGCAGGTCTTCTGGAAGGTGGATATCAAGCCGGGAAGACCCACCGCCTTTGCGCGGCGGGACGGCAAGCCGGTGTTTTCACTTCCGGGCAACCCGGTATCAAGCCTCATTACCTTCGAGGAGTTTGTCCGCCCGGCCCTGCTGAAGATGATGGGCTTCCGCAGGGTGCTGCGTCCACTTGTAACGGCGACCCTTCGCGAGGGGATCAAAAAGAAACCGGGGCGGGTAAACTTCCTGAGGGTGGCTCTTGAAGAGAAGGGCGGGGAGTACATTGCCTGGAGTCCCGGCAAGCAGGAAACCGGTTATCTGAAGACCCTGCTCCTGGCCGACGGAATAGCGGTGATCTCCAAGGAGACGGAGGAGCTAAAGGCAGGCGACCGGGTGGAGGTACAGGTGATTGCCGGTGACGGCGGGCTTGTGGAGGCTTGAGCCATAAACTGACCTGCCAGGTTCTGAAAAACCGGCAGGTCTCTGAAATGTAACGAACGAAACTCGACAGCGAATGACATTACAGGAGTACATATGAACTTCAACCATTTCGATGATCAGGGCAAGGCTATCATGGTGGACATCAGCGCCAAATCACCAACGCTGCGCACAGCCATCGCCTCTTCTACCGTTTACATGAAAAGGGAGATCCTGGAGAGGATTCTGGAGGGTACGGTAGCCAAGGGGGATGTCCTGGGGGTGGCCCGCCTGGCGGGTATCGCGGCCGCGAAGAAGACCCCGGACCTGATTCCACTGTCGCACCCCCTGGCCCTCCATGCGGTGGCGGTTGATTTCACCACGGACCTGGAGGCTGGGTGTGTGTGTATTGAAAGCATGGTCCGGGCCTTCGAGCGCACTGGGGTGGAGATGGAGGCAATGGTGTCGGCGTCCGTTGCTGCCCTTACCATCTACGATATGTGCAAGGGAGCGGACAAGAGCATCCGCATCGGCGAGGTAAAGCTCCTCTTCAAAGAAGGGGGAAAGAGCGGCGTGTTCCGCCGGGAGGAGCAGCCGTGAAGGCCGGTATCCTTACACTGAGCGATAAAGGCGCCAGGGGAGAGCGCACCGACCTGAGCGGGCCCGCCCTAACGGAATGGCTGGGCAAGCGCGGCGTGGAAACGGGGCTTTACGAGATGATTCCCGACGATCTGGATCTCATATCCGCCAAACTGGCGGAGTGGGCCGACAGTGGCCGCCTCGACATCATACTCACCACCGGCGGCACCGGCGTTTCACCGCGGGATGTCACCCCGGAGGCGACCATGAAGATACTGGATCGGGTCATTCCTGGCCTGGGGGAGTTGATGAGATTCAAGAGCCTCGCCAAAACACCCTCCGCCGCCATCTCCAGGGCAGTGGCCGGAATCCGCGGCAGGACCCTGATCATAAATCTGCCGGGAAGTCCCAGGGGCGCGGTTGAGAACATTGAAGCTGTCTGGGACGCCGTTCCCCATGCGGTGGCGAAGATCCAGGGGGATCCCAGCGATTGCGCGGTGTAGGTACGGTTACCGGTTCGCCGATACCAGCAGGCCACCGTCGGCGACCATAACCTTACAGTTGGAGAACCCGTTTCGCTTTAGGCGGAAAAGGATGAATGGAGCGGCAATGGGCATGCTGTTCTGATAAAAAAGACTTTTTTTGCCATCAGATAATGAGAAGCGACCGGGATTTAAGAGGCCGGAAGAGCTTGCGCGCGGCGCCAGGGAACAGATAATTAGAACGGCGGTGTTGTGAATGCGGTTGATGATAGGCATCCCGAAAATGTATCCCATGCGCCGTTGAACGCGCAATCCATTTTTCCGGCTTTTTCAGGTACTGCTTCGGCAAGTAAACATCGCAACCCTTATTTGGGCGCGTGGCACGACTAGCCCCTGCAATTGATATGTTTACCTGCCTCCGTAAAAATGGGCGTTGTAAATCCGCCAGCAGCATCAATATGAATATGGGAGGATATCGGATCATGCGGGAAAGACGGGAAATTGATAACAAGCTTCAGGGTGAAACCCTGGTTCGTAAGGGATTGATGAAAAAGCATGCGCGTATTGGGCAGCTCAGGCTGGTTCCCGATCTGCACGTGGTGAAGCTGGGTGGGCATGGAATCATCGATTTCGGCCGGGATGTGGTTATTCCGCTGATGGAGGAGATCGGCGAATTGTCCAGGCAGTACAAAATGCTCATTGTCACCGGCGGAGGCGTCCGTGTTCGCCATATCCTTGATATCGGCATTGACTTGGGAATGCCCACCGGCGTCCTGGCCGAGCTTGCCGGAAAGATAAGCGAACAGAACGCCGAGATCGTCACCCTGCTCCTATCCAAGTGGAATGGTTCGCGCCTTAAAACGGGCGACCTTATCGATCTTCCCACCATGCTGCATCTTGGCCTCCTGCCGGTGACACACGGAACTCCTCCCTACGGTCTTTTCGAACATCCACCGGAGACGGGGCTTATTCCGCCTCACCGAACCGATACCGGAGCGGTCCTGATGGCGGAGGTTCTCGGAGCAAAGAGCTGCATACTCATGAAAAATGTGGATGGGCTTTTCACGGAAGACCCGAGGGTCAACCCGAAGGCGGAGCTCATCAAGGATATCACCGTAGATGAACTCTTGAAAATGGATATGGAAGACATGGTGATGGAGCGGAAGGTCCTGAATGTGCTGCGCGACTCGGCGAATGTGAAAGAGGTCATGATCATCAACGGACACAAGCGAGGTACCCTGGAGCGGGCGCTCCAGGGGGAAAACGTGGGCACCATCATCCGGGCGTAAATTTCATTAAAAAGCGGATTGACATTCCTGCTCAAGGGACATACACTTTAACCATACGCCCTCCGAAGTACCCAGGGAGGAAAAAACGGAAGGAGGTACCCCTACCATGGCAGGAAAGATTTTTTACCGTGAGAGAAGCAAGATGGCGGATGGAGCGAAACAACCTCGCTACATCCTGGTTGCGGTGTCAGGGCTTGACCTGAAGGTATACGGTCAGCATCTCCGCATGTGCGAACTGAAGCAGATCGCCGAAGGTGTCGGCGCCGAGCTGGTCGCTCTCGGAAGAGGCCAGAAACACGGTGAGGAAGAAGCCTGCTGACGAGTCACTTCGTCAGTCAGGGCAATCAAAGGGGAGACGGAAACGTCTCCCCTTTTTTTTACCTCCTTGCTCCGCTTTCACGGCTGTTCACCCTCAGCATGCTCATGACCTCCCTTCTTCCAGGTCTGGACCTTTTTCTTGCACCACCAGTTGAGCCAGAATACCGTTGCGAAGGATAGAGCTGTAATTATCAGAACCAGATTGCGCGCCGCCTCCGTGTCGCCTGTTTCCACTGCGAAATAGATTGCATGGGGTATCGTCTGTGTCTTGCCGGGGATGTTGCCGGCCACCATAAGCGTGGCGCCGAATTCTCCAAGGGCCCGGGCGAATGAAAGGACAAGTCCCGCCAGAATTCCAGGCCAGGCCAGGGGGAGCGTGATGGTAAGAAATATCCTCGCCTCTCCAGCGCCGAGCGTGCGAGCCGCCTGTTCCAGGGAGATATCCACTCCGGCAAAAGCGGCCTTGGCGCTCTGATACATGAGGGGAAAAGAAACAACCGCCGATGCTATGACCGCCGCCCACCAGGTGAAGATGAGCTAAAAGTCGAAATATTCCAGTAGAAAACGCCCCACCAGACCGCGTTTTCCCATGAGGATCAGGAGGCCGTAACCCAGGACGGTGGGAGGCAGAACCATTGGAAGAATGATAAGAGATTCCAGGATGTTCTTTCCCATGAATTCAGCGCGCGCCATGGTTCTGGCAATGGCGAGTCCGGCGATGAAGTCAACGAAGACGGCCGCAAGCGCAACCTTCAGGGAAAGGATGACCGGATCAATCATAAAAGAGTCTCAACGGAAAAAGAGGGATCAAAAAAGGAAAGGATGGTCGAGGGGGCGGATGTTCATTGCCTTTAGGGAGAAATGTCCCTTTTCCCTGACGATAACATTTACACATCCGTAATCCTGCCCGATACGGAAAAGATTTTCAAGCGGCATGCCCAGCAGATGGCACAGAAGGACCCTGTTGACTCCCGCGTGGCCCACTATCAGAACAGGGCCTTTTTCTTTGCGGATAATGTCTTCGAAGATTGGCGCAACCCTGTTTCTCAGTTCATTGAAGCTTTCACCCCCGGGCGGGCGGTGCCCCGCCGGGTCGGCGCCGCGCTTTTCATATTCTTCGGGAAAGGTCTTGCGCGTCTCTTCCATTGAGAGGCCGTCCCACATGCCGACGGATATTTCACGAAGCCCGGATAGGGTAGACACGGGGATATCCCTGCCCGAGGTTATGATGTCCAGGGTCTCCCTGGAACGCAACAGGTCGCTGGAGAAAGACGATTGGAACGGGACCGTCGCAAGGCGGTCTTTCCACCAGCAAGCCTGTATGCGTCCCGTTTCATTCAGTGGCGCATCCTTCTGCCCGATGTAGCGTTTTACACTGTCCAGTCTGGAATCGCCGTGACGGAGCAGGTATACGACACAATTATCATTAAAGTTGTTTGCCTCTTTCATGCTGTCAGGAACACTGGCTGGGCAAAAAGCCCTTTTCTTCAAGGATTTCGTAAAGAGGGCGTTTCAGTTGTCTTTCCATGCGTGTCTGTATCTTCCGCGCGTTTTCCAGACGGGTGTTGACCGCCAGAAGAATCTCAGGACTCGAAGAAGACGAGACAAGTCGAGCCTGAAAACGCTCCCGCAATGTTACATAGCGGTTCCTGCTGGTCATCTTGTCGGCCAGATATAGTATTTCAGCGGCCTCGACGGGTTTTTCATCCGCAATGGTGATGTCCATGTGCGCTCCTACGATCCTGGCGATTTCATGATATCCCATTTGATCCAGGATACGCGCGCCTTCAGTTGCATGATTCGGCCTTCCCTTGGCCAGATCATGGAGAAGGGAGGCTGCCTCGATCAGGTCCGGGTCCAGCCGCAGGCCCGATTCGTTAAGTTTTTTCGCCAGAAAAACCGCCAGTTTTGAGACCTTGCGGCAGTGCTCCATAAGAGGCATGTCGGCGCCGAAGGTTTTTTTCATGAGTTTTTCGCATTCATCCGCCGTTGGTATCTCTTTTTTTCGCCATGCGGAGCGGAGCCTGTCGTATTCAACAAGGGTATCCATGTCCAGGAGGATGCTTTCATCTTCCGTTTCCACGTGGACCGCCTCATCATCGTGGCTGGAAAGGAACGATTTCAGGCCTCCTTCACCGTTCCAGGCAAGGATATCGTTTCTGTAGCGCGTGGATATGAGGGGCGGATGGCCCCGTTTTCCGTAAAAAGACGGGTAGAGGATATTTCCGTAGCCCTTATGGAAGGACTCCACCAGGAGGCTGATGGTCCGTCTGCCGACTAGGGGAATATCAACCGGCAGGAGAAAGAATGCCTCGATATCATCGCCAAGGCTCGCCACGCCCGCCTTCACGGAGGAGTACATCCCTTCGCTGAAGCGTTCGTTGATTACGGCACGGGCTTTCATGCGTTCCACCAAGGGTAGGAGATCGTCCGCACGATGACCTATGACGACTCTCACGTCATCAATTCCGGCGTCACGGAAGAGCAAGATGTCCCGCTCCAGCACGGTTGCGTCGCCGAAGGTGAGGAGCGGTTTGAATTCACCCATGCGGGACGAGTAGCCAGCCGAAAGAATAATGGCGACTATGCCCATCCCGCCCTCAACGGCCGAGACGCCATCTGGCGTCGATGAGCTGGGCCACAATGCTTATTGCTATCTCTTCCGGTGTCTCGGCGTGGATGTCGATTCCTATGGGATTGTGGACCCTTTCCAGGTCTTCTCTGGTGAAACCCTTTTCCATCAGTTCCTTGTAGAGAAGGCTCTGCTTCCTCTTGCTGCCGATCATCCCTATATATCCGGCGTTTGTGCGAAGGGCCTGCTGGAGGACGGTCTTGTCGTGGAGATGTCCGCGGGTCACGATGACCAGGTAGCTGTCCTGGTCCACATCCAGGCCGGCAAAGAGGTTTTCGTAGGATGGAAGGACGATGATCCTGTCGGCTTTTGGAAAACGTTCCTTGTTGGCGAAATCCGCCCGATCATCGAGCACTATCGTCTGAAACTCCACCATGGACGCCAGTTCCGCCACCGGCCTGGAGACATGGCCCGCACCGAAGATATAGAGAGATCCCGGAAGAACCGTGGGTTCCACGAAAAAACGTTTTCCTTCGACTGTGGCGATTACGGGAGACTTTTTGCGGATGGATTCCGCCGTGAGAAGAGGAATCCACGATTCGGGACCAGGAAAGCTTCCCAGAACCGGCTCGTTATTCCGGACAAGACAGCGCTCCATTTCCGATAGAGTATCACCTTTCGTGTCCAGCGCCTTGATCAGGTAGCCCTTTTTTCCCTCCTGGATGGCGGTTATCAGCTTCCGGAACTCCCTGCTGCTCCCTGGTTCGCCGGCGAGAAATTCGACGAGGAATTCAAGCTTTCCTCCGC
Organism: uncultured Geobacter sp.; assembly: GCA_964517595.1. Classification (GTDB taxonomy): domain Bacteria; phylum Desulfobacterota; class Desulfuromonadia; order Geobacterales; family Geobacteraceae; genus RPRC01. The sequence continues at coordinate 28,880 of CAZFCG010000019.1, forward strand.
AGATCATCTGATCCGTTGTCGCGGCGTCCTCGCCCGTGAGGTCGACCGAGATGATTTGCGCCTTGCGGGTATTGAATATCTCCCTGGCAAGCTTCTGGATTTCAAACTCCACGAGCCCGCCGCCGACGGAACCGATGATGGAGCCGTCCCTCCGTACGAACATCTTTGATCCCACGGAACGGGGTGTAGAGCCGGCATGTCTGGTGATGGTCGCCTGGACCAGGTCTTCACCCTCTTCAAGTCTGTGGCATATTCCCTGAAGCTGTTTAAGCATAAACCTTGTTCCCCTCTCTGGTGTCGATGATTTTTCTCTTTATGCTTCCCGACGATATCCAGTTTTCATCACTGATTCGTACAGGAGCGATTCTCAATTTGCCCTTTTTCGCGGCGGAGCATATAGCCGGAATTCCGTGCAGGGCATTCAAGACTGAATCGCCTGGAAGTTCCGATGACACGTCGGTGGTAAACAGCGTGAGACGCAGTGTGTCCACTTCGGCATCCGAGGCAACCTCGACCTGGAAGTTGAGAATCCAGGACAGCGGAAACAGCGCCTCGTCCAGGTCCGCGACGGTAAGAAGATTTCCGTCAGCCAACCGGACCCCTCCGCTCAACCGTCCCTTAACCCATTCCAGTCGTTTGAGGATGCTGCCGCATGGGCAGGGTTCGGTAATAAAACGGGACAGGTCCCCGGTGCGATAGCGGATGAGCGGCATTCCCTTCCTTGTCAGAGTGGTGAAGACCACCTCGCCCGGTTTGCCGTCCGGGACCGGGCGTCCCGAAACCGGATCCACGATCTCGAAAAACAGGTCCGCTTCCCTGATGTGATATCCGCACAGGGCCTGGCAATCAACCGCCGCGCCCAGTCCCATCTCGGTCATTCCGTAGTGGTTGAATACTGCGCATCCCCATGCGTTTTCGATTTCCTTTACTATGGCCGCGGGCACATAGTCTGCGCTCAACAGAACGCTTTTAATCCTGCCGGGCGGGATGGCGGTCGCATTTTTATGGCGCGCCAGTCCGAGCACCTGGACCGGAATGCCGATAATGGCGTCCACATCGTTGACCACAATCTCATCAATTGCCTTGCCGCTGTCAAGAACAATTCCGTACGGTATCCCCCGGACATTCATGCGTTTCAAAGCTTTGACCATCAAATCCCCGACCGTGCCGTGACGATCCGCTGGCATGAGGATGAGCACAGTTCCGCCGGGTCTTACAAGGGCCTGCATGCCATGATGGAACAGGTCGGTGGTCAGTTCCAGGTCATCTTCCGTGAAATGGATGCGTTTTGCACTGGCGGTTGTGCCCGAGGTATTCAAGGTTACCACGCGCGAGATTTCGTCCCTTGAAACACACAGAAAACGGAGATCGTTTTCCTGGATGTCTGCGGCTGTGGTGAAGGGAAGGGAGGATATATCCGTCAGTTTGTTCAGATCATTGCCGCGTGCGCCTTGCAGGAGTGTTCTGTAAAATGGGCTGTGGAGGGATGCATAGTTGACGGTCTCGCGGAGCTTCTGCAACTGGTGGCGCTCGATTGCCTGCCGCAGGTCGGCGCCGGTGGCGGAGGTATTCAGCTTTTTCCTGATCCAGGGTTCGAGCGGGGTTAATTCCACTGTAAGACCTTCTTTATTGAAAATTAGTTGGTTATGCGGTGCTAAAGGCCTGCCGGGTTGATGAAACCCGGCAGGCCAAGGCGTGTCGGACTGCAACGGGGGAAATGAAGTTGATCCGCTTCCTCACATTTCGCAGCAAATATCCGGGGTAAATATTCAGCGCAAAAAAAGGTCAACCAATCTTCCTCCAGGGAGGACGGGGCTTTTGCCTGGCCAGGTAATCAAGCGCAACTACCTATGTTCAGGGGATCGCGTAACCGGAAACAGAGGAAACAGGATTTCAGTCGCTAAAACCATTCCATCATGGCAGCAACTCCATTATCTTCCCTCGCAGGGGTCGAATCCGTTGCTGTCAAGTATTTCCAGAACTTTCTGATAGGTTGCGGAAACTACGCCCCCGCATCTCTCATTACGGAGGGAACCGTCTTCAGAAATGACGTCGCAACTTGTTCCGCCGAATTTTTCCGTGTAGGTTTCCCTGAACCATTCTCCCAGTTCCAGAAGCATACCCTTGAGACGGGAGTCCTCTTCCTCTTCTTCAGTTCCCTTTCCGGCATATAGTGACAGAATGCAGGCGCCGCCGGTCAGCGCTCCGCAGATGTCTCCGATGCCTGCTCCAAAGGCAAGACCGGACATGGCGCGGATTAGATCGTCATTTGTCTTGTCCTGGTTTTCCAGTGTAAGGAGCATCATGATCTGGCTACAGTAGTATCCTTTGGCCTTCAATTCCATCATGCGAAACATCAGATCATCCATGGGGGGGGTCTCCTTCGTCAGTATTTTTGAGCAACAAGCAGATAATAACCGGGACGGGCGCGGCGCGCGAACAGAGCGCGAACCGAGTCAAGGAAGCCCGTATCAGAACTGCTGGAGAGGATCAGTTGGGCGGCAAGTTCCTTGAGTCGGTTGGTATGATCTTCCCATGCAACCAGATGAAATCCCGCATCAACAAGAAACGACTCAATGTCGTTCCTTGTGAGAAGGGAGGATGAGGTCTCATTGTCGGAATCCGGGATACCTGAACATCCCTCATCCCTGACGAGACCATAGACATCACTCTGGATAAGAAACCCTTCCGGACGGAGAACGCGGGAAAATTCCTTAAGAACCAGCTCCGGCCGCTGTGTCAGTGAGAGCGCGCATTCGCAAAGGACACCGTCACAGCAACCGTCCGGCAATGGCAGTTCCTCGGCGCGGGCGATGCCAAAGGGAAAGGTCGTTGCGCCTTCCTCATTCCCCATCAACTTGGCGGTAATATCAAAGCCCATGGCTCGAAACTGAAATCTCTCCCTGAGATAGCATACGGAAGCGCCTGCGCCGCAACCCACATCCACTATACGGGCGCCTGGTATGAAACCGCACCTGGATACACCCCTTTCCGTGAGGTGAAACCCGCCCGGCCGAAGGGACAGGCCCGTTACGGCGCGCAGAGAGGGCGATTCGTGCAGACCGGAGAGCTGATTGCCTGGCTGTCTTTCTTCGCTATTTGTCTTCAAGGATACGTTCGGCTTCAGCCATTCTTCCCGAAACCAGACTCTCGGGAACGAGAATGAGATCACATGCCGCGCAGGCAGGCAGGTCTACTTCGAAGTTTCCCTTCATGTAGGAGAAGAATACCTTTGTAAGCTCAAGTTTCCCTCCGCAGGATGCGCAGGTCCAGGATTCCGCCTCTTGAGAAAAATTCATTTCTTAATCCCCACGATCTTCATTCTGTGACAGTATGCGTTCAGGACCGAGAATCCGTTTCCGTCGGGGACGTACTCCACCCAGAAGGTGACGTTCGCCGGTTGGAGATAGGCAAGAAAGTTTCCGTTTTCCTTGCTTCGCAGCTTCTTGCCGCTGGATTCGGCCTGGAAGATCACTTTGCGTATGTCTTCCTCGAGGATTCTCCGTTCATCGATCCTTTTGCGAACCTCAGGCGACAGGATAAGCCTCAGTTTTTCGTGTTCCTGCATCTCCCTTTTCTCTCCCTCACCCAGGTCCCGAAGGATAGCATCCTTGACTCGCACCCGGTTGGCGCGGCGTTCGGACCAGGATATCCAGCCACGGGCGGCAGGGTCCGCGCCTTCGACATTGGGGAAGAGGTGCTCGATGAGATGGGATATCCTTTTTCCGGCAAAGGCGAAATTGTCCCTGCACATGGCGCAGTAAGCCAGGTAGTCGTTGTCGCTGACCGATGTCCTGCGTGACACGACATCCCGCGCCAGATCGGGATTCGCGTTGTACATGAGCCCTCCGTAGCCGCAGCATTCAGGGGTTTCTCCGCTCAGGGGAAGTTCTTCAATCTCCATGTTGAGAGATTTCAGAATCCTTCGCACATTCTTTTGGCCTACAGGGTCATGGCGCGTTACGCATGGATCGACAATGGAAACAACGCTGCCTTTAGACGCCTCTTGCGATGGAGTGGGGAGTCCTGCTTCCAGCATGACATCCCAGAGGGAGACAGCTTCCACTTCCGGCAGATTTTCCTGAAAGATGTTCAGGCATGTGGAACAGGCGGTAATGACGCGGGGCTTGCCCATTTTTTTCCAGGACGAGCGTATTTCGTCAATGGCATCCTGGAAAAGATCCATTCGTCCGGCCCAGAAGGATGGCGCTCCACAGCAATGCAGCATGATTCCTACACCGCCGGATAGTTTTTCCTTCAGGTAGCCGTAGGAGTTCAGGACCTCGCCGGGCGTTGAGCCGCTCAACTGGCAGCTGGGAAAATACAGCCATGAACTTTCCGTCTTTCCAGGCTCATGACGGCACAGGCTGAACTGTTCGCTGTTGCTGAACGCCATATCGTCAAGGGCGAATTCATGGAAGGACGGGGGCATTATCTTCAGTTCCAGCAGGGTGCGCCGCGCCTCCAGACACATCTCTCCCATGTTGAAATCATTGGGACAGATGGTTTCACAAAGTCCGCATGCGCTGCATGAATTCGTGAAGACATTGTACTGGTGGGCGGCGCCCAGCAGTATGCGTTCGTTATTGAATATCTCGCGGGCGTATTTCTTCGGGTACCCCTTGAAACGCTCCATAAAGAGACACTTTTTGACGCACTCCATGCATTGGCATTGAATGCACCGGTTTGCTTCTCTGAGGGCCTCCTCCTCGCTGAAGCTCTCGTGCGGGCCGGTCGCCACAACTCTCGGTATCGACTCGATTCCCTCCATGCTGGTAAAGAGTCGGGAAGGCTGCGGTCCTTCGCCTTCGCGGCCAAACCCCAGTCCTACCTTCTGCATGAGGCGTTCTATGGATAGGGCGGGTTTTCTTCCTTCCAGTGTCTCCATGACCGGGGAGAAAGTTCCGCGGCGGCGGGTTCCTCCTCCCGCGAATACACCTTCCAGGCCGGTTGTTCCGTTCGAGGGGTCGATGGCAATGAGTCCGTGTTCATCAAGGGAAAGGGCAAGGTCGATTCCGTAAAGAGAATCCCGATCGATAATAACGGCTTCGTATTCTTCGCGGACCTTTTCAAAAAGCGATCTGTCGATAATGACGTCCAGTTGTATGTCCGCCTTGAGGTTTTCCAGTATCGAAAGTTCTTCGGAGAGAACATCAGTGGGCAGGATATCTTCCGGTATATCCAGGAGGGAACCTCCCAGACGATCTCCCTGTTCAAAAATGGATACAATGAAACCCTTCTTCAGCAAATCCCATGCAGCGGTCAGCCCGGCGAGTCCGGCTCCAAGTATGGCGATTCGATGGTTCTTGCGCGGTAGGGGCTGAACTCGCTTTTTTCCGCAATGTTTTTCTACGCAGAACTTTTCAAGGGCGCCGATGGCTATCGGACCGCCCGCCGCCCCGCGTTTGCATTTTTCCTCGCAAGGGTGGTCGCAGATACGGCCGAGAATTCCGGGAAAAGGCATGGTCTTTTGCAGGACCTTGTATGCCGAGTCCCAGTCGCCTTTTTGGATCTCTTTCAGAAACAGCTTTGCATCCACATGGAGCGGACAGGCGGATTTGCATTCAGGCGCTTCTTCCTGTATGCACTTGTTTTCCCATGCAATGAGCTCATTTTTTTCCATCTGGACCTTCTTTCCTCGGGGAATGCATTCGATTCGAGATTATTGGCGCATGCGCCGAAAAGCAGATAAAGCGATGGAGAACTAGCCGTTGCGGCGGTTCTCCATCGTTATAACATAAAATACATTACGGTGAAAGAGTTCAGGCGTCGGCTGAATTACTTGCCGACGCCTGAAAGATGATAAATAAACCTTACTTCTTCTTAGGCGGTTCGGAGTTTACATCCTGGCATACATAACCCTGCTCGAGAGCGTCGGATACATCGAATGCCTTCTTCGGCGATTTGAGGGCCGAGAGAATTTTCTCCGGGTATGCCGGCAGGTGGCGGATACGTGCGCCGCAGGCGTCATCAATTGCGTTAATTACAGCGCAGTGAGGCGCTGTCAGAGGCAGTTCGCCAACACCGCCCGCGCCATAGGCGCCAAGAGGACGCGGTTCGCAGCAGTAAATAATATTAAGGTCATCAGTTATGTCGTTGCAATACGGGAAGCCTGCGCCGATCATGTTGGAGTGGGCCTTAATCATTTCGAAGTCTTCAGTCAGTGCCAGACCGATACCCTGGGCAAGACCGCCGTAAATCTGACCGTCTACGACCAGCTGGTTGGTAATGGTGCCGACGTCGCCAACAATGGTCATCTTGTAGCAGTGAGCCTTGCCGGTGGTGATGTCGACTTCCACTTCCGCCAGGAACAGACCGTACATATAGATGCAGAACGGTTCGCCCTTGCCGGTTTCAACGTCGCATGGCGTACATGGAGTGGTCCAGGTGCCCATGATCTTGGTTTCAATGCCTTCCTTCTTCATCTCATCATAGGTCCGATAGGAGCCGTCGGCTTTTTTCATGAGGTTGAGGAGGTTTTCGCATGCAACACGGATGGCGTTGCCGGTGACGACATTGTGGCGGCTGCCGCCCGAAGGACCGCTGTTCGGGGTAAGGCTGGAGTCGTTCATGCACAGATGAATCTGCTCAGGCCTGAGTCCCAGGGGCTTCGACAGTGTCTCATGGGCGAATGCCAGGGTACCCATGTCGGAACCCTGGCCGTGATCCTGCCAGCTGTTACCGATCATTACCTCGTTGTTGGGCAGGAGCTCGGCCCACGCTTCGGAAGTATCGGGGCCGTCGAGACCGCATCCGTAGATACCCAGCGATATGCCGACGCCGCACTTCTTGGTGTCGGTAGAGCGCTGTTTAGCAACTGCCTTCGCTCTTTCATATACGGGCTTCAACATTTCGAACTGCTTCGGGAACACAAAGACTTCCGGGGTCTGCTGGGTCGGGGTAGTTGCGCCCGGACGGTAGCAGTTCAGTTCGCGGATCTCCAGCGGGTCTTTACCCATTTTCCTTGCAAGCTCGTCGATGACGGACTCGGAGGCGAAAAATGCCTGTGGAGACCCGTAGGCGCGGAACGGTGCGCCCCAGCAGTGGTTCGTGCAGACCGTGCGGCCTTCACCGCGCATGTTGGGGATGTCATAGCCGGAGAAGCAGTACTGCATGCCGCGCTGGGTAAGAAGATCGCCGAATTCGGAATACGGGCCGTGATCGACGGACCAGTCGGTTTCCGCCGCGAGAAACTTGCCGTCCTTGTCGGCGGCGATTCTTGCTTTGAACCAGAAAGGAGAGCGTTTGCCGGTGTAGAACTGGAGCTGTGCCCAGTTGCAGGAGAGGTGAACCGGCCTTCCGTCTACCGCCATGGTGGCAACTGCCAGAAGGGCTTCATTTGAGGGACAGAATTTGTAACCGAAGGAGCTGCCGCAAGGGTTCTGCACGATGACCAGGTCTTCGACCGGGACGCCGACGCCCGGGGCGATCATGGCCGCGTGGAGCTGCAGGCAGATGGACTTGCTGCATACGACAACCTTGCCGTCATCGTTGATGTACGCGAAGCCTTTGTCCGGCTCGATGGGCATCTGGGGTTGACGGCCCAGGTAGTACTCGCCTTCCGCTACGAATGCGGCTTTTTCCATGATGGGCTTGGTGTCCTCGCCCTTCACCAGTTTCTGGGTGAAGTAGACGTTAGGCGTACCCGGGTGGATTTCGATGGCGTCCGGGGCCATGGCGGCCGGCGCGTTCATGTAGTGGGGCAGCACTTCCAGATCGAACTTAACCAGCTTGGCGGCTGCGTCGGCATGGGCCTTGGTATCGGCAATGACGAGGGCGATAGCGTCGCCATATTGGAATACCTTCTCGTCGCAAAGCACCGGACGATCCCATCCGTCGCCCTTGTTGGTCGGGAAAGTTATCAGACCAGTAATGCGGTTTCTCCCCTTGACATCCTTGTGGGTGACGACCTTGACCACGCCAGGCGCCTTCTCCGCAGCGGAGGTGTCGATGCCCTTAATGTTGGCGTGCGCCACGTCCGCATAAGCGATGGTGGCGTGGAGAGTGCCATCGGGAAGCTGGTCGGACTTGTCGTCGCCGAAGTCCCAGAGGCCGCAAGCCTTGGCAATGGATGTGGGACGCGGAAAGCGTGTTCCATACACCCTGCCGTCCGCTGGCTCTTTGTAGTCGAGTGCGGATGCGGACATTTCGCCGCGCAGGACCTTGGCTGCGTCCATTGCCGCGTCCACTATGGAAATGTAACCGGTGCAGCGACAGGCGTTCTTGTACTTTGTGAACCAGTCACGCACATCCTGGCGGGACGGATTCGGGTTGGAGTCGAGGAGCGCCTTGATTGATACTACGAAACCCGGTGTGCAGAAACCGCACTGTATGGCGCCGTGGAAGATAAGGGCCTTCTGAATTGGGTGGAGGTTGATGGGTGTTCCGATGCCTTCGGTGGTGATGATTGTCGACCAGTTATCAATCCGTTTCATCCTGGTCACGCAGGAGCGCACAAGCTTGCCGTTAACGATGACATTACATGCGCCGCAGGTGCCTGTAGCGCATCCGACCTTTACGCTAGTCAGGTGGAGCTGATAGCGCAGAACGTCGGACAGGAGAGCTTCCTGGTCGACGACCAGATGCCTTTCGACACCGTTTACAATAATCATCTTTTTAATCATACTTCCTCCTCCTTTGGGTTTGTATAACAGGGCCGTGCCCGGTTACATGGGGTGATGTTGCCTTCACACTTCCTGTGGAGAGGACGGGTGAAGAACTTTGATGCCGTTTGTTTTCTGAGCCTGTGACCCCTCCCGTGGAGTGGAAGGGTGAAAGAGGCTCAAACAGAGTCGGGACATCGCTTGTTGATGAAAAAGGCCCCTCGTCTTACCGTTGGAGGAGGCAAAGACGAGGGAAGGTGGAATGACAATTGTACTTATCCGGCTTTGAAGGCTCGGGAACGTCTCTTTTCAGATTTCTTTTCGTTTTGTCGTGGGCGTTACCGCAGAGTCTCCCTTTTTTTGCGCGTGTTTTTCATTTTGAGGTGCTTTTGCCGGGCCTTCCCGTGCATGGATGATTTTCGTCTGATATCGGTCTGCCTTTTATGGACATGCCGATTATTATTCCAGTCTCTTTCCGGATGTGGGTGAAAAAAGAAAACCCGCATCAATACCGAATAAATATCAGTATCAATGCGGGTTTCGTTTGGTCCGCTTTCAGGCGGAGGACGAGATAAGCGCTTGATTAAAACGTTTATGTATTTCTGAGTCTGTCTTTCCGGTTCGGGGGGTGCCCGATACGTTCCCTGTGCTCGCGGCATGTGAACCGGATGGTAAAGACACCTCTTTTATGAGGTACTTTATTTATCATATTATATAACCGCAATGCAAGAAAAATTTGGATGCTCTGCAAGGTTTGTTTAATTGCACGATGGGTCCATGGGGAGTTCCTGGATTGGATTATGTTATCCACGGGACTTTCGTTGGCCTTTTTCCGGGAGTGGCGGAAAATGCCTGATTGAGCGGGAAAAGCGGGTCGAACATATCCTGTTTCCCGCCGGGTGAAATCATGCGTTCTGGAAAAGACTTGCCGCAGGTAAGGTGAGGAAGTGAAAAAATGGTTGCACTACGTTATGCAATTTGATATACAACGGGTGGATATTCTCCCATATCCAACCATTCCTTGGCCCCATGTTGCCCAGCATGGGGCCTCCTCTTTTTACCCGCAGGCGCAGGCGGAGTATGTGTGTTCAGAAAAACCAAGAAGGAAAGAGGCAATGAGTAACAAGAAATTTGATATGTCGGGGAAGCTGTTCATTCACATGGAGGATGGTAAGCCGCTTGATTTTGAAAGTATCGACCTGCTGGAGCAGGTGGCTATTCGTGGTTCTATCGCTAGAACGGCGAGAGAAATAGGTATAAGCTATCCGAAGGTATGGCATACGATCGATTACCTGAACCGGTTGTCGGAGAAGCCACTGGTTGTCAAGTCCGCCGGAGGAAGGGGCGGCGGGGGCGGCACGACCCTGACTGAAGAGGGTCGAAAGTTTCTCAAACGTTACAGGTCGATACAGAGAACCCACATGCGTTTTATACGCCAGATGGAGGACAGGTTTTTCATGAAATAGATGGTTTTCAGCCCTTCAGTGGGAATGCCTGCCCATTCTGCTGTTCATTTTTCGTAGCTATCGCGTGAAATCATAATGAGTGAGGCCCGCTGTTTATAGACGGGCCTCCAAGAATCATTCAAGCTGAAAGGGTGATCTTACTCATCTTCCTCTTCTTCGTGGTGGTGATCGTGGTTGCATCCGCTCTCACCACTTTCATCGCCGCATCTTCCCGCCTCAGCGCTGTTTTGCTTCTGCAACTCCGGCAGTTCCTGCTTCCCGAAAAGATCGATATTTTCCCGGACACTTTCCGTCTGGGCTTCAAAGACACGAAACCCCATCATGTTAAGCATTTCCAGAAGATTATCTCCGACACCGGCGACAATCACTCCGTCCAGTTGTTTGCCGGCCAGTGCCCTGAAGGGGTTGCACCCTGCCTCAGGCTTGTGTTTATCGCAATTAGGTATCGCGGACGAGTCGCCGGTGTCCGTGTCGATTTCGAGAAATAACGGGGCCGAGGCAAAATGGCCATAAATGGTGCTTTGCAGCCCCTGGTCTTTAACAACGGGCAAACATACCTTCATAGTATTTCTGTCTCCTTTTGCTTTGTTGTGCCCAGATGTGGTCTGGACGAAATAAGAGTCACCAAAACAAGCACTTTTCCCGGCAGTTTTGTATCGCCTCCCTTTGCTGTCTCTTCCATATCGTAGTGTTTCAGGAGGAGGGGAACCCGCGCCTTGTAAATAGCGCAGGGAAGGGCCGCATAAAGTGATGCGGCTGGTTACTTCCTGGCTTCCGTTAAGGGGGAATCAGTAGAGAAAGACGAAGGGCCATTTTGAACCCCTCCAGCAGAAGATGGGTGGCTGAAGGCGGGGTGTGGGGGGGCGGGATTTTGGTGATTGCCGCAATTGGCTGACCGGACTACGCTGGTTGCCGGTAAATATTCCATGCGCCATAATCACTGAAACGCCGATATAGGTATCCCGCCGGTTTTGGCAGCCCGGCCCATGCCTTTGCTCCAGTCTTCCTGACGGGCCGGAAAACCATCCTTATCCAGCTCAATCTCTTTCCCATTTACCTTCAGATAAGGCATGACATTTCAGTCCGTGGAGCGGAAGTTATTTGGTTCCTTCGTAAAAGGTTATGGAAAAAGGCTTCCGCGGGGTTCCGGTGGCGGGGTGGTTTGAAGCTGGTCGCCCAATGATGACCGGTGCGACCAGTTCGAAGTTTTCCGGTATGCCGAACTCGGATTTCATATCAGCGGCAGCGAAAATGTTGTGCGCAAATCCGATCCAGCAGGCTCCAAGGCCCGATTCCTCGGCAAGGATGTGGAGGTTGTAGGCGACCATGCTGCAATCATACACCCGCCAGTAGGAGTCCTTGTTTCCATAGATTATGATCAGTGACGGAGCATTATAGAATATGTTGTATCCGGGGTCCCTGATGGCGTTCTCATACTGCTGCATGTGAGGTGTTTCCGGAAGCCGCGCGAGCCAGTCCCTTTTTGCCGCGTCGGAACAGTTTTTCATAAGTTCCTTGTCGGTTATTACAACGAACCTCCAAGGCTGGTTATTGGAACCGTTCGGAACCCACACAGCTGCATTGATTAACTCGGTCAATGTTTCCCTTGAAACCGCCTCTTCTGTATAGCTTCTGCAACTGCGGCGATTCATGATAGTGTCTTTGAAAGAATTCATGTGGGTTACCTCCGCCGTGGTTGACGGCTGATCCTTTCATTCCAATATCGGCACTTTGATGGTGGATCAGCTTTCGGAACCGCCTTGATAGCTCGTTGTCTCCCGAATCAACTTCCGTAGATATTGCTCAACGTGTAGGTAAGGCACTTTGTGCATTGCCATTTATACTGTCCCAGATGGTCGTGGCAGAACCAGGAGCCGCATTTGGAGCATTTCTTGTTCAGATAGTATTCGGTATCTATCTCTTTGTTGCATGTTGCGCATCTGACTATAGCCATAATGGTATCCTTTATTGTTTTTAAGAAAAAATAATCCCGCGCCTGTTCACATGCCACGACCGGTGGCGGAGGTGCGGGTTTCGTTGGGTCTGTCTGGTACAGAGAACGAAATATGCGCCAAAATCTCCATGGATGAATATCTTGAGCTACGAGAGCGTGCGAATATCTCGCGAAAGGAAGAGGTGTCGCTTCATAGGCGGTTGTTGCGGAAAAACCCTTTTGCCAATCTTTCCTGCTTGTCCACCTGTTCTTATTTGAAGGTTTCGGTCTTTTCTATATAGCTTACGCCTCCTTCCTTGAAGGAAATAACCACTTTTCCGGAGAAATTATCAGGAATTATGTTCAGCTCGTACAGTGTGTCCGACACCTTTTTCTTCCAAACGGAATTTGGAACCCTCATATCTGTGACGACTTGCCTTCGCATATGAATACCCGGTGAAGTTGTTTTATTTCCGTACCTGCTCTGCAAGGCTGTTTCCCCGAAACTAACGGCCGCTGTTTTTGTTGGGACTTAGGAAAGCGGAAGATGGAAAAGGTGAAAGCCGCGAAATCTGCTGTAAGAGTAGAATGAATTTGTGATATAAACGGCCTGTTCAGCAACATATAAATAAGTATATTGCTACGTTATATATAATATTAGATAACGAAGTGCAAGCGAAATTTTCCCTTAACAAGGGTTGCGCCGGCTTTCATGTCTTGACTGATACATGCCTGCCGACCTCTTTAGAGCCGGCCATGGAGCCGGTTTTTCAACGGCTTGAACCCATACGTGACAAGAGATCCAAAATGAAAATCGCCTCTTTTGAATTCAATCTGCGGGAGCTCTCCGGGTCTTTCGGGAATCTGGGGACGTTCCTTCCCCTGGCGGTCGGCTATATAGCCGTATGTGGACTGGATCCCGCCGGCCTTCTGGTGATGATGGGGCTTGCCAATATCGTAACAGGAATAGCGTATCGGCTTCCCGTTCCAATTGAGCCCATGAAGGTGATCGCGGCAGCCGCTATCGCCCAGAAATGGTCCCCTTCACTTGTTTACGCCGCCGGGTTTTCCATGGGGGTCATATGGCTTCTCTTCGCCCTCACGGGGCTTGCCTCACGGCTTGCCCGGATAACTCCGGCGCCGGTGGTTTGGGGGATTCAGGCATCGCTCGGTATTCTTCTTGTAATGGAGGCCTTCCGGATGCTTTCAACCTTCTGGCTTCTGGGTGGCCTTGCATTGCTGATTGGATTGCTGCTCCGCTCCAGCCGCCATGCCCCGGCGGCAGTGGTCCTGGTTATAGTCGGAGTGATTTACATGGGAATCAGGGGAGAGCTTGCCGCCGTCAAAAGCCCGGGATTCATGCTTCCTCCATTCACTCTGTTCAGTTTCCGGGAGGTGTGGCAGTCCCTTGTGCTTGCCGGCTTCGCCCAGGTTCCCCTGACCATCACCAATGCGACCATCGCCACTTCCTGCCTGATTTCCTCCTACTGGCCGGAGCGTTCCGTCAGCCCTCGCGTATTATCGTTCAGCCAGGGTCTGATGAATCTCGCGGCGCCGTTTTTTGGCGGGATGCCCATGTGTCACGGAGCGGGAGGACTTGCGGGAAGGCGGCTGTTTGGAGCGCGAACCGGCGGAACCAACATCATGGAGGGGATTGTCGAGCTTACTCTCGGGCTTTTTCTCGCGTCATCGGTTGGCGGTCTTTTCGGCGCCTTTCCCAGGGCGGTAACAGGAGCAATGTTGCTTCTTGTGGGCATGGAGCTGCTCAAATTTACCCGTGAGGTAAAGGATAGGAGAGGGATTTTTTCTATGGCGACAACCGTTGCCGTGTCTCTCGCCTCCAATATGGCGTTCGGATTTCTTGCTGGGATTGCCGCATCATTGCTTGCATCCCGGCTCCCTGATGGACGGGAAAAAATTAAGGAGAATGCCGGATAGATTTCGCGGGAGCGCCATGCGGCGCGTTCGAAAAACAGGAATATTTTCCTTTTACCGCTAATTTCGTTTCCTGAATACATAAATGGCCCACCCCAATGTGTCTCGTCCCCATTTCAGATAGGCGGCCTTGCCCCCACGCACCCTCTTCAGCAGGTCATCCACATCGGGATCGTCCGGGTTGGCGCCGGCCCAGGCTTCCGCTGCGTACCATTGCAGTCCTTCATAGTGATCCCAGTCATCGTGGCTGCTTACAAGAGTGTAGACAGCCTCCAAACCCAGTTCCTGTCCGGCCAGGACGTTTTCGTAATGGGTTCCATAGTTTTCCCGCGATTCTCCGAGGGCCTCAAGGTACTCCAATGGCGGTTCCCGCCGCCAGTAAGGTTCTCCCACGACGATCCAGCCGTCCGGCGCCGCCATTCCGTGCAGTGCTTTCAGCGTATTCCGGTGTCCGCCATAGATCCAGCTTGCGCCGATGCATGCGGCAAGATCAAAGCTCTCCGGTGTTTCCGGCGCATATTCGGCGCCATCCATCTCCAGGAATCGAATTCGGGCATCCGGAACACGCGCCCGCATCTTGTTTCTGACTTCTCTGATGCAGTAGGGGGAGATATCGATTCCCGTTCCCGTTATCTGGGGGTAGCGTTCCGCGAGTCTGATTAGAAACTCGCCCTTGCCGCTGGCGATATCCAGCACGCGCGCATCAGGCTTCAGGCGCAACAGGGTGATAAGCCGTTCAAATTTTTCGATACTCATCGGATTGCAGAGGATATGCTCCCGATGTGTTACATCAAAAAACTTCCAGATATCCATAAGCATGTCTCCTGTTCTTGTTTTTTGGGAGGCTGTCGTGAAGCATACCAATTCGGCGGGAACTTCTCAAGGGCGCGGGCGGCTGAAGTGGTCTTAGAGGCTTTAAATTCCGGCTTGAAAATGTTTCATGTAGTACTCCGGCAACAGTAAAAAAGGAAAGCCTCAGGAAAATCTTGTGGTCAGGGATTTGTTCCTGTAATTTGAAATCCTGAAAGACATAAAGCCCGGGAGCCGGGCTTCCGCCAGGGAGCGTCCAGCCATGAAAATAGGAAATGATCTCAAAAGCCGTGATGTTGACAAAAAGAAATCGAAGACACCCGCGAGAAAGGCGGCAGGTGATTCCTTGTTTGCTTCGGCGCTATCCCGTGTGCGGGACGGAGCTGATTCCTACGTCAAGGAAATTGAAGAATTAAAGAATGAAATAAGACTGGCAGGGGACAAGCTCGAACAAGATCCGACCATGGGCAATTTCAGGAAATTCAAAGAACTGCTTGGCCGGTTTGCAAAACGTATCAGCGCCGAGGCGTACCGTCTCGAAAAGATCGGTGGAACACTCATGAATCCGAGATATTTTGAGGCGATCCAGGTGATAGACAAAGAGGCGGACGAACTCTATCGGTTGATTGTAAGTGAACAACGCAACCGCATGGCAATAATAGAAAAGGTTATAGGAATCAAGGGTTTGGTTGTCAATCTTGTCACCTGACCCGGTGAAAAAGTATTTGATTACCGCTGCACAGGTAACCGTTCATGAATTAACCTGCTCAAACTACTTTGAAGTTGTTCCATCGAAACAATTTGTGTCAATAGAAAAATAGCATGCAGTGTCCCCACCAGTATTAGAAATATTGACATATCTCTTGACGATAAGGTAAAAATCCAGTTTTATGGTGTTAATTTGAATATGGCGCTCAGGGGGGTGCTGTGTCTGGAATCTCTGGAGTCATGAAGATACGGGAAAGCCGCTTACGTCAGCAGGGTGCTGGGGAATGCGGCTTTTGTCTTGTCGACCGGGGCTATTCCACGAACTCCTGCGAACTCCCGAATCGCCATAAAGTCGAATGTTGAGCCATTCATATGAGCATCATACAAATCTCAAAGAAGTCCCCTCTCCCCTTATATGTTACCCCTTTTCACCCTCCCCCAAACCCCCTCCCATCAAGGTAGGGGGAGTATTTTTCGACACTTTTGCATGAGTATCATATGTCTCATGAAATTCCGTCGGAATGGTTTTACATCAACCAGTTGTGGTGGAGGTAGCGATGGCATCTGTTCTAATTGTTGAAGATTCCGAATATCAGCGCAGGGTACTGGTAAAGATGGTCCATGCGGAGGGATATGAAACGTTGGAGTCCGGCGATGGTTTGGAAGGTTTGAAAATGATTCTTGAACGAAAACCTGACTGTATTCTGCTGGACATACTGCTACCAGGCAGCGATGGCTTGAGTTTGCTGAGGATTCTTAAGGCACGGGAAATCCGTATCCCCACCATTATCGTCACGGCGGATATTCAAGAAAGCACATATAAGGAATGTATGGAGCTTGGCGCTTTTGCCGTTACCCATAAGCCCCCGAAACCTGCCTTGATAAAAGAACTGCTCAGGAAAGCCATTGAATCGAACGTGGAGGACTGTTCATGATCTTGCGTCCGGAGCAGATGGATTTGTTGCAGGAGGTCATAAACATCGGGATCGGCAAATCAGCCGGTATTCTGAACGAGATGATAGATGCCCATATTACTTTACAGGTCCCTCACCTGAGGATCTTCTCCAAACAGGAACTGGCCCAGGAAATGGGGGATCTGACGCAAAGATATTTTGGCGCTGTAAAAATGGGTTTTCACGGCTCTTTTAAAGGTATAGCTTCCCTTTTGTTCCCCCGGAAGAGCGCAGCGAAACTGGTCAATGTCATGACAGGGGAATATTCCGTGACGAACGACCTGGATTCGATCCGCATCGGAACCCTGACGGAGATCGGCAACATCATCATTAACGGGATAATGGGCACTATCAGCAATCTGCTGAAAAAACCCCTCAAATTTTTTATGCCCGCATATGCCGAAGGGTCACTTTGCACCATGTTGCTGCAGGATTTTACCGCCGCTTCATCCACCGTGCTGCTGGCGCAGACGCGTTTTTTTGTGGAAGAGCACCTTGTAGAGGTTGATCTTTTCCTTTTTTTCGACGTTGGTTCCTTTGACGATCTGCTGGTGTGTCTTGATGATATGTTACAGCAGGAGAACGCTTAGAATGACTAATCCTGACGAAAAGGAAAAACAATTCGAGCTTTTCGACAATATGCCGATCGGCGTGTTTGTCTTGAGGAATGATTACAAAGTCATTTTCTGGAATCACGTACTTGAAACATGGACAGGTATTCCACGCGAGAGTATTGTAAACGCCGACATCGGCGTTTACTTTCCCAAACTGATGGAAAACAAGTATGCGGGTCGCCTTGCAAATATTTTCTCCGGTGGCCCGCCGGTGATTTTTTCCTCCCAGCTACACAGACACCTCATCCCTTCACCCCTCCCCGGTGGTTCATTCCGCATACAACATACTACAGTGACAGCGGTGAAAACCGCAGACAGCGGGTTCAACGCATTGTTCACCGTGGAAGATGTAACGAATCTCACAAACCGCATCCAGGAGTGCACTAGTCTCTATGACCAGACAATCCGGGAAATAAACGAGAGAAAAATTGTTGAAGCGCAACTCCACCAGGCCCAGAAGATGGAGGCAGTCGGATTGCTCGCCGGCGGTATTGCTCATGATTTTAACAACATCCTTACTGCCATAATCGGTTATGCGGAAATCATTCTTTCACGTATGAATAAAGACAGTTCACTTTATCGCTTGGTCGAGAATATTTTGATCTCCGGCGAACGGGCCGCCGAAATGACAAACGGTATTCTTGCTTTCAGCAGGAAACAAGTTCTGAAAATGAAACCGGTTGACCTGTGTAAGCTGGTGTTGGGCTTCGAAAAAATTCTATCAAGGCTTGTTCCGGAGGACATAGATTTCAGGACTAAGGTTGCTGGCAACAATCTCATTATCATGGCGGACAAGGGGCAGATCGAGCAGATCCTCCTGAACCTTGTTACTAATGCGAAGGATGCAATGCCGAAAGGGGGCACGCTTTCGATCGAGGTTTCACCCGCTGTCATGAATGAGAGATTTGTCCATGCACATGGTTTCGGGGAGCCTGGATGTTACGCATGCATCTCAGTCATGGACACCGGGTACGGTATGGATGAGGAAACGGCAGGGAAGATATTTGATCCATTCTTCACCACCAAGGAGGTAGGCAAGGGGACCGGTCTGGGAATGGCCATAGTGTACGGGAACATCCAGCAGCACAACGGCTGCATCACGATAGTTTCTGAACAGGGAAAAGGAACGACATTCAGGATATACCTGCCGCTGATAACCGAAGGTTCTAAGGGGGAGTATAAAGCGTCAAAGCTGGAACACGCGCCAGGGGGAACGGAAACGGTGCTTCTTGCCGAGGATGATAAGGCCGTGCGGGAATTGCACGGGATTTTTCTGGAAGAAGCGGGGTATACGGTTATTAAGGCAGTTGATGGTCAGGATGCGCTATGCAAATACATGGCGCACATGGCGGAAGTCGATATTCTGTTCACCGATGTAATCATGCCGAAGATGAACGGCATAAGGCTGTACGAAGAAATACGCAAAATCCGGCCCGACATGAAGGCACTTTTCATTAGCGGCTACACGAAAGACATAATACTGGAAAGAGGCATAATAGAGAAAGAGTTCAACCTTGTCACAAAGCCAACCACGTCGCACTTGCTTCTCAAAAAGATCCGGGAAATTCTCGATTGGCAGGGTTCTCAGGAGTGACAGCGGGGGCCGGACTTGAAGACTGGGGTCCGAATTCCGAATTCCGCGTACGGGCGCCATACTTAATTTCCTTTCCCCTTCGAGCTGGGGTTGACGGGTTTCAATAATCGCTCCAGTATTGATTCCAAACTCTATAAAGCGTTCCGAACCAAGAGGTCTACCCGTTTTCGCGGTCGTCGACTCTCGCGGTTTTTGGTGATTATAGTGTAACGGAAGGAGGCAGATACAATGAAGTCCGATCACAGGCCAGGCACAGCGGCCGTTCTCAGCCTCATTATTCCAGGCATTGGGCAGTTTTATAACGGCGCTTTCCTCAGGGGCATCTTCTGGCTCATAATCACACCAGGTCTTTGGATTGGCTCAGGCGGTACCCTGGGATGGATTTGTCATGTTATTTCGGCGATAACGGCATATA
>CAZFCG010000020.1:0-46778 GCA_964517595.1 uncultured Geobacter sp.
AGAAGAAGGACATCCGGAGTGAACGAAGGATGACTCCAACTGCCGAATATAGGATTAATGATCTCGCAAATTCAATTTGTCATGCCCGAATGACTTTATCGGGCATCCATGATTCCGATAGGTTACAGTCTGGATTCCCGATCAAAATCGTCTCGGGAATGACAATTTGCGAAAGCATCAGGATTAATGACTGGAAATTGTTGCCGAGTCTGCCGCTTCCAGCGAGTCTACCATCAGACGGCGCGATTTCAATGGAGGCTTATTATTAATTAGCGAATTTCAAATTCAAATCAGCTATGCGAGTAAATTTTTATCTATCTTGACAAAATTCGGCTTTTTCTGTAAATCGGTACAGGCTCTTTGTTTACATACGAAAAGGCAAAACCCGGGTAACCGGGTGACGCAAAGCTACCTGTCCGTATAACATCCGGAAAGAGGGGTTACCGAAATGACTGCCGGAATTAACATTTTCGCACGGATTTGCCCGAATTACAGCGGGTTATTCATATTCCATCTCAACCATCATTCGTCCACGGATACGATTCTCTCCCCAGCCACCGCAGCTCCTCGCCATCTATCACCCTGGAACCCCGCAAATCTCTCTTCAGGCCTCGGCGGCGCTTCATACAGTCTTTGCATTAAAAGCCCGGACCCTGACCGGCTCCGATCCCAATGGCATAGGACATGAGCATCCTGAAGCGCATCCGGCATTTGCCCTGCGGACTCCTGACGGGTTCCGTCCTGCTCGCCCTTCTTGTGGGCGGACTCGGGTATTACCATCATCATTCGCAGCTTCAACGGCAGAAGTTCGCAAGAATAATGAGTCTTGTGGGGATTGCCTCTGAGAAGGCCAATTTCTTATCGGCCTGGCGGGACCAGCTTCATCAGGAGGGAAGACGTCTTGCGGGTAACGATACGCTCCGGCGTCTCTCAATCGCATATTTCCGCAATGCGTGTGACAAGAAAAATATCGGTGATATAAGGATCTGGCTTGAGTCTCTGGCGAACAGCCAGCATTTCCGAGGGGCATGTATCCTGGATCGCTCCGGCAAAACGGTTCTTGCCGCGGGAAAGGAATTACCCGCGGAAGATTACGCTGAAGCTGAATCCGGAAAGGCCTTTGCAAAACGTGACGTCCATCTCGCGGAACTGCACTTGTCAGCGGGAGGAAAACCGCGAATCGCCATGATCGCGCCCCTCTTTGACACAAAGGGATCCCATCCGCCGATTGGGGCGCTGTTAATCAATATTGACCCGGAAGGACTCTTCTTTCCCCTGGCCCATCAGCATTCCAGGCTGTCCAAGTCCCTTGAAACCATCCTTGTCGGGACCGTCAACGGACAGCGCCTGTACCTGACCAGACCGCGTTTTTGGCCGGAGGGATTCCTTCGCCATATCAACGCGCACGACCTGAGCAGGATCCGTTCCGTGGAAACCGGGACCGATACTCCCCGAGTCTTTGAAGATAAGGACTACCGCGGCGCGCCGGTAATCGCGGCAGTTCGCCGGGTGCCGGGAACCTCGTGGCACGTCATCGCCAAGGTCGACAGGGCTGAAGTACTTGCTCCAATCCACCGGGGAAGCACGCTGATGCTTGTTATCTCCACGCTCCTCATCGTAGCGGCGGGAGCGCTGGTCACCACCCTTTGCCACAGGAGAGACATCAGTCTCAATCGTGAAAGGAACCAGGCGGAAAACAGGGCAAGAGACATGGCCGTCCGTTACAACGCCTTTGCCAGGCAGGCAAACGACGCATTTCTGGTTACCGACGAAGAAGGAAATATCGTAGAAGCCAATGAAAAGGCATTGTCAACATACGGTTTCACCAGCAGCGAATATGGCGCCATGAAAATTCAGGATCTGTATCCTCCGGACGCCGGGGCAGACCTGGAGGAAATCAGGATGCTCCTCTTAAACAATAAAGGAGCCATAAGCGAATCTCTCCATAAACGGCGAGACGGCTCCGTATTCCCCGTGGAAATAAGCGCCGGAACCGTCGAGGTTGACGGAGCAAGATATTTCCAGTTTATCATCAGGGACACAACCGAACGAGAGGAAGCCCAACAGCTCCTCCGCGGCGAAGAACAACGATTCCGCAAGCTCTATGAAGAACATAGCGCCATACTCCTTGCTATCCCTGACGTGGTCCTGCTCCTTGATTCCGACAGGAAGGTCATATGGGCGAACAGCGTGGCGACAAAGGAATTGGGGTTGGATTCATCACGGATAATCGGAAAGTCGTGCGATGACGTATGGCACGCTCGCATTGGCGCCGGCCATATCTGCCCGGGCCGTAAATGCATGTCAACGGGCGAACTTGAACAGAGCTTCGGCTGGACCCCCGACAAGAAACTGTATGATATTCGCGCCGTGCCGGTCAGGGACACGGAGGGCAGGATTATCCGCATAGTCGAAACGGGCCGGAACATGACCGAGTTCCAGCGCATGGAAGAACAACTGCGCCAGTCGCAAAAGATGGAAACCGTCGGCCAGCTTGCCGGTGGAATCGCCCATGATTTCAACAACATAATTACCGCCATCATGGGATTCGCCTACATCCTGCAGATGAAGGTCCCGGATGATTTTCCGGAACGATCATGTATCTCCAATATCGTCTCCGCGGCCGAGCGAGCAGCTGCCCTGACCGGAAGCCTGCTTTCCTTCAGCAGAAAGCACACAGCCGTAATGAGGCATATCGACCTGAACGAGGTGGTGCGCTCAACGGAAAGACTGGTAACCACCCTTCTGGACAAAGATATAGAGCTTCACATCGTATCTTCCAAAGCGCCTATTGTGGTATACGCCGACGACGTTCTCATGGGCCAGGTCATCCTGAACCTGGCGACAAACGCCCGTGACGCCATGCCGGGAGGAGGTATTGTAACCATCAGAGCCTTGATGGATCCGGAACTCAACGTCAGTGGGGCTTCGGACCAACCCCCTTTAACCGCTTGCCTGGAAATCGAGGACACCGGATCGGGGATGGATGGGGAGACAATGGAAAGGGTGTTCGAGCCTTTTTTCACTACAAAGGAGAGCGGCAAAGGCACGGGTCTGGGACTTGCCATGGTACAGGGAATAGTCAGGCAGCACAACGGAACGGTAGAGGTCTTCAGCGAGAAGGAAAAGGGCACATTGATCCGCGTGCGTCTTCCCCTGTCAACTGGAGTAACGATTGGCGAGCATCCCTCCCTGTCATCCCACCTGCCAGGAGGGAGCGAGACCTTGATGCTCGTGGAAGACGACGAAAGAATAAGAAAGTACCTCGCGGAATTGCTGTCCAGCAACGGGTACAAGGTCATAGACGCGCGGGACGGGAGCGAGGCCCTGGAAAGATACCGCGCCCACGCCGAAGAGGTTGAATTGCTCGTGTCGGATATCATCATTCCGCGAAAAAACGGAGGGGAACTTCATCGGGAGTTTCTGAAGATCAAGCCCGATCTGAAGACCCTGTTTCTCAGCGGCTACCCCACGGAGGCCTTACGGAAAAAGGGAATAGATACGGATAACATGCTGATTATGTCAAAACCCTTCGCGCCCCGTGAATTTCTGAACACCATAAGAACCCTGCTGGATTAATCGCCTGCCTGACTCTGTTTGAAGACAGCGCCCACGCCAAGTAGAACCCTTTTATTCAAGTCCTTGACCTCCAGGGCAAGCCCCGATTTCCCGCGGCGGATGATGGCATGACGCCCTATTGCCCGGAACAGCATCCGCCATCCACTCCGCACGAACCACGTTCCTGCATGGATAGTCTTTTCCACCCCCTTTTTTCCAGCCGTTTCCTCAAAAGCCATTCGACATATTATTCCCAGAAGCGTATCCATTTTTTAGAACGATATTTTATTTGTATTATTTATGTTGACAAAATTCTGTAAAAAACAACAACACTTCCCATTTCCCCGTTTCACCCGGTGCGGACCCGCATGCCGGGTGTGGGGCAAGGAGGATGGAAGGCGCCCCCTTGCCCGACTTGGATCGAAATTCAGAAGTGCGCCAGACATGCCTTGGGCGCCAATTGGCTTACTTCCATCCCGCTCGTTTGCTGCATTGCTCCCTCTCCTGAGGATGGAATTTTTCCCACTGGGTAATTGTCTGACTTTCGTCGTCTTCCATTTTCGAGTTCATGCATTCACAGTATTTCCTGACGACTTCAGCAGACTGACCCTCATCCTTATTGTCATCCATACATGTCGCTATCCATTTGATATCATCAGCATTGTTTGCCCATGTGCATGCAGCTGAAAAAGAACACAAAACACCTGCCATGATGGTTATTGACAAAATATTCTTCATGTTTGTTTGCTCCTTTTGTTAGTTTTGTTAGTTGGAAACACCCTCGGGATGAGGGGCATATGAACCAGCCGGGCCGGCGTACGGCTTCAAGATCATATTTGTATGATTCAGTATGGAGCCATGATTGATCTATCTGCGCCAGGGCGCCAGCCTTCAAGAAATTTTCATTCAAGCAGAATGACATGGTTGCAAGCACTGACAACAGTTTGCGTGTCCGATCTCCTCCGAACCACAGCATATAATATCGTGGACATCAATGGGCATTCACGCAATCCAAAAGCTCTTGTTGCCCCATTCTAGCAATGCCGCACCAGTAAACCGGCCAGTTCCCATCAGTGATTGGATTCTGGGTATTGACAGTGGGTATCGAGTAATTATGTCCGGAAAAATAGTACCCCCGGTACCGGGACTGCTTCGTTTTGTTCGTTACGAGCTCCGGAAAGAGTTCCGTCAGAGAATGGTCCAGAAATCCTTGCGCAGAATACGCCGCCGAAAAAGTATAATAGCCTTCGAACTGTTCCGGAGTGGTTGCGAGGTCATAGTTCAAGGAGCTGTAATCGACCGGTTTCATTGTATCTCTTGCAACAGCAAAGGTCCTGAAGGAAGGGTTGTTGCCGAAGAACGGACTGATGGCGGGCGTTATTTCAAGGACATTGGAAGGTGACAGGATACGGTATTCGTCCATATGAGTATGCGCGGCAAGCGTCAGTGCGATAATCCCCGGATACCTGGAAAGAATTCCCAGAAACCGTTTCTGATAATCCTGGTTCCACATCATCGTGGCAGTTGCAATGCGGCCGTTGGTGTCAACCTTTTGGGCGGTTGAATAAATGTCCGCGCCGGGCGGGATATGCATCAGGAGCCACACTTTTTTACCGGCAGGCCTGGCTGATGAGAGACGTGACTCAAGCCAAGCAAGTTCGGCGTCTGCCGCACTCTTCTCGATATCATGGAATTGAGCAGAAAAAATAACGGTGTTGAGCCCTATCACCATCAGATTCGTTCCTGGCGGTTCCGCGGAATAATACCCTCCAGCCTTGAAGGTATCCAGAAATCCCTGATGATCCGCGGCGCCGTTCAGAAATTTTGAATAAAAAAGTTCCGCCGTATTGCCGAGAAAAGCGCTATCCGGTCCAAGCCCTGAGTATGAATCGCTGTTTCCGACAGCGAACACGACCGGAATGTTCCCCGCGGAAGACCTCACCTGATCCATGAAGAAGGTAACCGTCTTGTCGGCAAAGGCCTTCATGGCCTCGATGTCCGTGGCGTCCGGAGGGTCATGGCTCCCGGAAAGAGCGAAAAACGTTTGCGGAAAGTTATGGCCGAGAATATCGCCGGTATAGATGATGACCGGGCTCGATCCCAGATCCTGCCTTATGCGCGAGAGTGAAAGGGCAAGCAAGGGGTAGTTGGTGTCGCTACCCCATGCCGAAGGCGCTTTTATGCTCGATGTCTCAAAAATGCTCGCCCATTGGCCGACATCGGCGGAGACAAGTTTCTGGAAAAGAGATGGGTCATAAAAAGGATTGAAATGGACATCCGAGAAAACAATCACGGAGATTCTGTCATTTTTACCGGTCCGGTCTTCGGTCCAGCCACCGCATGCCGCAAGCTGAAACTGGAGTATCAGGGCAAAAAACAGGCCGGTACACCTGAAATTCCTGTAGAACGCATCCACATCAACCTCCCTTTACATATCAGCCCTCATAACACAATACCGTCCACTCCCAGGGTGAATGTCACACCCTCCATATGGGAATCCACCAGGAACGACTTTTCTCCGATACGGACCCTGACTCCGTAGTAAACCTGGTGTTCAGCCTTTATGCAGGTGGTTTCGGCGTAAACGAAGCCAGCAGTTGTTTCCCATCTTCACTCATGAGAAAGGATAGACCAGCGCCTGGTGTCAATTTTTCAGTCATCTTCGGCCCATATCGCCGTCTGACATGCGCATCACCCCCGCAGTTGCCCGCTGAAAAAGGGATTTCATGTCCTTCAGAGTAAGATTCTTCCTTTCGTATCGGAACTTTTCAGCTAAACTTTAGTTTGTGGGATTTTTGGGACAATTCTTAATGGCGAAAGTTTATAGGTGGTTTTGCATTAGAGATGACCTTGATTTCCGGCGCGATCCCAGGCGTCCCGAAACAGGGATGAGGAGGAAAACGGGCTTCCGTCGAAATCCGCGACTCGTATTATGACCTTCAAAACTGTCGGGGGAAAAATTTATAAAAGGGGGGGGTACAAAGCCATGAGATGTTACGTGCGAATATTCTGGGACAACATGCCGCAAAATCGAGCCATCATCCTCTTTGAGGATGGCGGGGAGAGGCGACGTCGCTGGTCTGTTTTCGCAGCCATTCCGACATTTCCACTGCTCCGCGCCGGCGGCGGAGGGTACTGGAGAAGGGGTCCGGTAGATATGGCCGGCGATATTACTCTGTATGAAGGCCAGGAAGCGGCCCTGGGCCAGGGCGGCACCGTCATCTCCATTGCCACCCTTCATCAGGTTGACGGTTTCCCGCTCAGAATCGGCGACCGTGGCCCGCTCGAATTTGGGATGAGTGTCTCCCCGACCCAACCGCTCCCAACCTGGGAGGCGGCCCAATATCCGGTTTGATTCGGGGGTAAAGCAAAGGAAACAGGGGTCTCGATATCCGCCGGATATGCCCAGGTTTCACATCCGGCCGCGGCTGAAGTTAGGCAGCCTGTTGAGGCAGCGCCCCACTGATGGAGGGCAGTTTCTTCCGGTGTGCTTGCCCAAGCGATACTTACATCTTTTTCCCTTGCCTCGGGAATTGTTTCGTCGATTGACGAAACGGCATACTCATGTTACTCATTAATAGAGCATACTATCGAGCAGTTACAGTTTTTCGTTTTGATTTCCTGTTCAGGGTCGCTAGACTCTTCCCAGGCCAATCAGGCGCATTTATTTTGAAGGGCATTCCATGGGCTGATGCAATTCCTGTTCAGCGGCATGGGAGAGGTTCAGGCTAATGTCGGTTGATTATCTCGGTTTTTTAAACGATATCGGTGTGGATGTAATCGTTGAATTGCTCCCTGAGCAAGACTCTCTTCCGGTCCCGGTCTATGGGGTTACCTTGAAAAAGGCTAGTCGCGCAGAGACCTTTGTCATAAAGGGCGACCCCTCATACGAAAACCCGTTCAGCCAGGAAGACGCATCCAGAGCGCTTAACATCTGCGTGAAACTCCATGAACTCGGCGCATACCTTTCACCCTCGACTGCTTCAGACTTCAGGGATATAGCGGAAAGACTGAAGCTGCTGCTCGGTAACGTCCACTACAAGGACTTCTTCCGCCTTGCCAACGAGCAGACTCCTGTCCTGCAAAAGGAAGAACTCGCCCTGGATGGTGGCGCCAAAGAGATTCTTGATCGTTATGGGCGTTAAATCCAGGGCGCGCCAACCCCGATAAAACCTGAAAGGGCAGCCTCCGAGGAGACCGCCCTTTATTACAAACAATTCAAATAGTTACTACACTTCTCCTTGGGGCCGCTGAAAAGAGCTATCTAGCGGCCCTTTTCAGAGCCTATCTGCCCCCAAGCAGCTCCGTCATCTCCACCAGCCGGATGAATTCGGCGCGGTAGCCCATATCGTCCGCCCCCTTGGCCTTTCGGGCCATTTCCAGTGCCTGGGCGTAGTTCGCCTTCCCCTTGTACTCCGACTTGCGCAGAAGCATCCCCCACTCGGCCACGGCAGCAGCAAAGCGGATGTTTTCGCTTGCCTTGCCGATACCCGTCACGGTGGCTGGAATCTTCCGGGTAAGTTCCTTGCTCACGTCACCGTCGGGCTTTTTGTATCGGAAACGGATGGTGGCAAGCTCCGGGCTCTTTCTGGCGCTATCCTTGATACGCACGTCCTGATAGGTCAATTCCTGCTTCAGATCGGCCCCGTCCCTGACCGGAACTATCTCGTAGAGGGCGGTTACAGTGTGGCCGGAACCCAGCTCTCCGGCGTCCTTCCTGTCGTCGGCGAAGTCCTCGGCGCGCAGCATCCGCTTTTCATACCCTATCAGGCGATAGGACTTCACCTTCGCCGGATTGAATTCCACCTGCATCTTGACGTCCTTGGCGATGGTCAGCATGGTGCCTCCAAACTGGGAAACCAGCACCTTCTTAGCCTCCAGCAGGTTGTCGATGTATGCATAGTTCCCGTTCCCCTTGTCAGCCAGCTTCTGCATCTTGGAATCCTTGTAGTTCCCCATGCCGTAGCCGAGCACGCTCAGGAAGATGCCGTCATTGCGCTTCTCCTCGATGAGCCGCTCCATCTCGGCGTCGCTGGAGGCGCCCACGTTGAAGTCGCCGTCCGTGGCCAGGATCACCCGGTTGTTCCCCCCCTTGATGAAATTTTCCTTGGCGACCCTGTAGGCGAGCTGGATTCCCGCGCCGCCCGCAGTGCTGCCGCCGGCCTTGAGGCTCTCCAGCGCCGCCAGTATCTTGTGCTTCTCATCGCCGCTGGTGGATGGCAGCGCCAGACCGGCCTGTCCGGCATAGACGGCTATGGCCACCCGGTCCCGGGGCCTCAGTTGTCCTACAAGCAGCTTGAAAGACTTGATCAGGAGAGGGAGCTTGTTCTCGTCATACATGGAGCCGGACACATCGATGAGAAATACCAGATTGGCGGGAGGGAGGTCGTCCATGGGAATCTTCACCCCCTGGAGCCCGATAAGGAGCAGTTGATTTCCCGGCTGCCAGGACGCGCCGGTCAGTTCGGTGGTGAAGGAAAAGGGTTCACCCTTCCCTGGCTGGGGATAGTCATAGTCGAAGTAGTTCACCATCTCCTCGATCCTGACGGCGTCAGGAGGAGGGAGGCTGCCGTTGGTAATGAAGCGCCTGACATTGGTGTACGAAGCGGTGTCCACGTCGATGGAAAAGGTGGAGAGGGGGTTCTTCAGCACATCAAGAAAGGGGTTTTCGGTGACGCGGTCATAGCCCTCGGTATTGAACTCCGCCGGAGACGCGGGCTGTCGCGGCGGCATGGCCGACGGAGCAGCTTCGGCATGGGCCATCATGGCGCGCTTGTGCATGGCCGGTGATGGAAGCGGGGGAGGAAGGGGCTCAGAGGCCTCTGAAAGATACGCTTGATCCCTCATTTCCTTGTGTGTGCACCCGGGAATGAACAGAGAGGCAGCCAGCAGACAGACAACAAACCTCGAGTATCCAATGAATCTCATGCGTTCCTCCTTCCATGCGTGGTCGATATGGTAGTTCTTCAGTCCGACGGTTCTCCCCTTCCCAATAGCGGAGGGAAGACAAAACGATTCTGAAAGGATAAAGTTCGTGAGGGTACGCGTCAAGCGATTAGTCGCTTCTGGATACCCTTTGCCTGCGATTAGGTTCTTGGCCAAACTCGCGTCAGGCAGGAAAGCCTGTTTTTTTAGTTATACTAAAAATAGTATTGACACATCTTCTCCAATCGAGTATACGATTTGTGTTACAAAAAACTAAATCGTATTACCGGTTCCGAATATGGAACCATCGGAAAGGGACTTGTCATGCATATGGCAGACGCGCTTCTCTCCCCCGCTGTCGGGGGCGCCATGTGGGCTGTCTCAGCGGCCGCCGTCGCCTGGAGCTCCGCTAAGGTACGCACGGATATGGATGAAAGAAAGGTTCCGCTGATGGGAGTGCTTGGGGCATTCCTTTTCGCGGCCCAGATGATCAATTTCACCATACCGGCAACCGGTTCCAGCGGCCACCTGGGGGGTGGTCTCCTGCTGGCGATACTGCTCGGTCCCCATGCCGCCTTTCTCACCATTGCCTCGGTGCTGGTGGTCCAGGCGCTGTTCTTCGCCGACGGCGGCCTTCTCGCCCTCGGGTGCAATATCTTCAACATGGGTTTCATCACGGCCTTTATCGTATACCCTCTCATCTACGTAAAGCTCACAGGCGCCAATCCCTCCCGGAGGCGCATGGGGCTGGCGATCATGCTTTCCGCCATCGCGAGCCTGCAACTGGGACCTTTCTGCGTGGTCCTGGAGACATATCTTTCCGGCATTTCGGAACTGCCGTTTTCCGCCTTCCTGTTCATGATTCAGCCGATTCACCTGGCAATAGGCATTGTCGAGGGTTTAGTCACGGTCGCGGTGGTTTCATTCGTCCACCAGGCCCGACCTGAGATCTTGAAGGCCGCCCTGCACGCCAGTCCCGCGGGCAACCATCCTCTGCGCCGCTTGCTCGTTTCCTTTTTCGTTGCGGCCATGCTGACAGGCGGTATCATCTCCTGGTTCGCGTCGGAGAGCCCGGACGGACTGGAATGGGCAATAGCCGGAGTAACGGGCCAGGAGGAACTGGCTGGACCAACAAGGGGGATTTCGGCCGCCCTTGCTTCCATCCAGGAAAAGACCTCTTTCCTGCCCGACTATACCTTCAGGAAAACCGTGAAGTCGGCGGCGCGGCCCGAAGAGAACCCTGCCGGAGCTTCAGAGGGCCGTCTCGGGACAAGCGTAGCCGGTATTGTCGGCTCGCTGCTGACCCTGGGGCTCGCATGCCTGCTCCCCTTCATGCTCCGGAAACGCCACGAGGAGACCTGATCAGGGATGCCCGGACCCAGGAATCTTTAAGGTTGAGACAAAGGGAGATTGCAGCATTTTCTCCCTTTTTTCATGGACGGACTATGGCTGGGATATTAGGAAAACACATTGATTTCAGGCTTCTCGACCGGCTCTCCGAGAGTGATACCGCCGTTCACCGCCTGGACCCCCGCGCGAAGGTCCTCGTGACCTTCTTCTTCATCGTCTCGGTGGTCTCATTGGGAAAATATGAAATATCCGCCCTCTTCCCCTTTTTTCTCTATCCCGCCACGATGATCGCCCTGGGCAACCTGCCCGCCCTGTTTCTCGTCAGAAAGACCGCCCTTGTCCTGCCGTTCGCCGTGGCTATCGGGATATTCAACCCGCTCCTGGACAGGCACGTCATGCTGCATGCGGGGCCGCTGGCCATCAGCGGGGGATGGATCTCCTGCGCCTCCATAGTGGCGCGGGCGGCACTGACCGTGTCAGCGGCGTTCATCCTGATATCCGTCACCGGCTTCCCCGCCGTCTGCGGCGCGCTGGAACGCCTCGGCATGCCCCGTGCGTTCGCCGTGCAGCTCCACTTTCTCTACAGATATATTTTCGTCCTGATGGAAGAGGGTAAAAGGATGTCGATGGCGCGGGATCTGAGGTCCTTCGGCGGGAGCGGCCTGGGAATGAGGCACTTCGGTTCACTGGTGGGCCACCTGCTGCTCCGCACCTGGGAGCGGGCCGAGCGTGTCCATCGCGCCATGCTCGCCAGGGGATTCACCGGCGAATTCCATCCGCGCCGCCCATGCCGTTTCGGTGTCCGGGAAATCCTGTTTATACTGGGATGGACGGCGCTGTTTCTCCTCTTCCGCCTGGAGAACATTCCGCGGTTTCTTGGCAGGCTTGTCACGGGGTTTTTCCTATGAGTCATCACATTGTAGAAGTCAAAGGTCTGCGCCATGTCTACCCGGACGGCGCCGAGGCGCTGCGGGGCGTATCGTTCCGCATCACCCACGGCGAGTCCGTGGCCGTCATCGGCGCCAACGGGGCAGGTAAATCGACACTTCTCCTCCACCTGAACGGCTGCCTGCTCCCCACGGAAGGGGAGGTGCGCGTGGGCGATTTCCCGGTAACCCGTTCGACCCTGCCCGAGATCCGGCGAGCCATCGGCATGGTATTCCAGGACCCGGACGACCAGCTCTTCCTGCCCACGGTGCGCGAGGACGTGGCCTTCGGACCGCTCAATCTCGGACTCCCGCCCTGCGAGGTGGAGAAGAGAGTGGAGGATGCGCTGGAGCGGGTCGGCGCCGCACACCTGGCAGACCGCCCCCCCTACCACCTTTCCGGCGGTGAGAAGAAGCGTGTCGCCATCGCCACGGTGCTTTCCATGGCGCCGTCCATCCTGGTGCTGGACGAGCCCACCAGCGGACTCGACCCTTACGCCCGCCGCCGCCTCATGGGGCTACTGCTGGAGTTCCATCATACGAAGATCTTTACCAGCCACGACCTGGACATGGTTCTTGACTTGTGCGAGAGGACCATCGTGCTCCACGAGGGATTGGTGAAGGCGGACGGACCCACGCGGGAGATATTCCTCGACGACCGGCTCCTGGCCGAATGCCGGCTAGAGAGACCTCTTTCCATGCAGGGGTGCCCCATCTGCGGAAAAAGAAGAGGATCTTACCCCCCCAAAACGCCGTAAAATGAAACTGGCAAGTCGGTTCCGCGGTGGAAGCTTAGGAACTGTAAACAAATAACATGGGCATCTTGCATCTCATCTTCAGGCCATCTTTGACCGAACCTCAATCACCAAATCCTCAACGTAGCCCTGCTACGTCTGCGGTTTGGTTCAATCAGTTCAGCCAAATCTGAACTGAATCTGAACGCAATATTGACCATGCTATTCATTTACAGTTCCTTATGATCCACCTAAACAAAACGTGTCGCAGCGGATACATTTACGGCACCATAATTTTGACCATTGACACGCGTAAACACACACCCGTATCCAGGTCAAGGCTTCCCCAATAGAATGGGCGGCATGTTCAGATTATTGAGACGGAGGGATTGTTATGAAAAGAATTGTATGGGGGACGCTCCTCCTTTTGCCGTTGTTTCTCTTTGCCGGCATGGCACATGGCGCAAACGACGAAGCTCCCGGCATCCCGGACCGGGTAAGCGAGGACCACTGGTCATGTCGGGACCTGTCCGAACTGACAAAACAATACGAAACAACGGAGAAGCTTCCCGCTGCCGCCGATGTGGGCGGCAGGACCTATACGAAACACGAACTGGCGAGGGTCCTGTACGCGGTTCTAGAGGAAGTAATGCGCAGGGCTGAAAAGGAGGGGAAGGACGCCCTGGCAGGGGAAGACCTGGTCAAATTAGCCAGGCTCCACGAAGAATTGCGCGAGAACCTGCTTTCCATCGAAGCGTACAGAACCCGTCGAGAGGGCATCGAGAAAATCCTTGCCCGGCCCGATGAGCCTTCCATCGAGCTGAAGTCAGGGATAAAGGGCTTTTTGCGGGGCGAAGGCGCCGGAAATTACCGTCTGCAGGATCTGGAGTACAATCCGGGGCATACCGAAGGGCGTTTCCTGTACAGGATTCTTCCATATGCCTCCTGGCATCCGACCGATTTCCTGGATGTTCACGTGGAGGGTCAGGGGTACGGCTACACCGGCGGCAGCCAATACCTGGGCAGGATTTCACTCTACCAGGGGTTTGTGGAAGGACGACTGCCGGGTTCGGACCTGCTCGCCCTGAAGGTCGGCCGTCAGGATTTCGCGTACGGCAGCGTCTTCATCCTGGGTAACGACTCCTGGTTCAAGGGGCTTTCCTTTGACGCGGCGCGACTCCGCATCAAGCCGGCAGAGGCGCTGACGGTGGACCTGCTGGGTGGAT
The DNA here is from genome assembly GCA_964517595.1 of uncultured Geobacter sp. Classification (GTDB taxonomy): domain Bacteria; phylum Desulfobacterota; class Desulfuromonadia; order Geobacterales; family Geobacteraceae; genus RPRC01. The sequence continues at coordinate 13,720 of CAZFCG010000020.1, forward strand.
GGTATGCCTCACCCTGGGCCGACGGTGTGAAAGGCAACCTGGCGGGAGGGTATGCCAGCTACAAGATTAACGAGGGCACGGTCATTGAGGCTTACGGCTTCAACGATACCGGCTCCGAAGAACACCATTCCGGCGAACATCTGAATATCTTCGGCCTTCGCGCCACTGCATCTCTGGGACCGGTTTCCCTGGAGTTCGAGCCGGTTATCGAGAGCGGCAGGACCTATAACGGGGAAACCGGGCTGAACGATCGCGTCAGCGCCTGGGGCGGGCACGCGGACATGACCATCGAAACCCGGATACTTGACCGCAAGAACACCTTCTTCCTCAGTTACGCTTATGGTTCAGGCGGAAAGGACGCGGCCAACGGCGTTTCGGCCAGGAGGGAATTCCGCATGCCGAACAACGACACGGCCCTCACTGGCGACCTGTGCATCATCGGCGACCTATCAGGGGTTGACGCCGGCGGCCACCACGCCAGCGGTCTTCAGGTATTCAACCTTGGCTGGGGGATCGACATCACCGACAAGCTGAATTTTTCCGCCACCGGCCGCTATTTCTACGCCAATGCCGTTGAGGACGGTTTCAGCCGGCGGATAGGCCTTGAAACCGATTTCACTCTAACCTACACCGTAGACGAAAGGTTTTCTCTCATCTTCGGATATGACCGTCTCTTCACCGGAAAGTTTTTCCGAGACGCAGGGGGAGGTGGCGACATAGACTGCGGTTATGTCCAGGCCCAGTTCGATCTGTCGTGGTCGAAACCGGGGAAAACCGCGAAGAGGTAGCTTTTCGGTCCTTGGAAAACTAGGTGAAACGTACCCTCAGGAATCGCCCGGACACCCGCATCCAGGTAGTCCTGCTCACCGACGGCAGGGGAAACCACTCCATGAGCGGAGTGTCCCCCAAGGAAGAGAGCCTGCGCATGGCCCGGCTCATGGCGGAGGAAACGCGCTGCGACTGCATCGTGGTGGATACGGAAAACAAGGGAAACCTGATCCGGACCGACCTGGCCCGGCCTCTGGCCGAGACCCTCGGCGCCCGCTACTTCACCTTTGAAACGCTTCGGGCGGAAGGCATCACCACGCTTGCCCGGATATGATAAGCTTCCCCGAAGGACACTAACTGTTTACATATTGTTCAGTATCGTGCTATATAACGTCTCGTTGTAACATAGGTCTCCGACCCGTAACACCTACGGCGCAGGCTACGGTGTGCGGGCTATGGGCGATGCCGGAAACAGCCTCGCCTCCCGTGTTTGGAAAGGAGCGCATGCATCGCCGCAGGAGGTCAAAGGGCTGTTGCGCCGTTGGCCTTTTTTCTATTCCCTGCTTTCACCGCTTCTTTCCGTTCACCCCTCCCGGATTCCTGTCGTCCCCCAATCGATTCGATCATTTGATTGTGGTTTTCCATCCTGGATATCCTGTTCATCCTGTTGCAGGAAATGCTCACGGACATTCCGCCGTGAGATCCCGTTCTGGAGGATTCATGTTCCGTTATCTCTCCCTTATTGTTTTTCTTTCCCTGTTTCTTGTTTCCAATGCCCCAGGGCGTTTTACTGTCTGTTTTTCAACAGGGAGCTATCAGACCGCCAGGCCCATGAAATACTTCATCGGTGATAAAGGAAGGAAAGATTATGCGCTGCGACATATGTGAAAATTCATGCGAGATTGCGGAAAACGGAACCGGCATCTGCGGGATGTATACCAATAACGCGGGTAAACAGATTGAGAAATATCCCGACCAGTATCTTGTCGTGGTGCCGTCGGAGATAGAATCCATGCCCATGCTCCACTATCATCCCGGAGCGAAGTTCCTGCAGATCTGCACCATCGGGTGCAACTTCAGGTGCAGCGGCTGCGTATCGTGGATACTCACGGAAAGCGTTGACTCCATAGAGGGAGCGCTCCACAGGATGAATCCGGAAGAGATTGTCGCCAGGGCTCTGGATGAAGGGTGCAGCGGTATCATGTTCTGCTTCAACGAGCCCGCGGTCTCATTCTTCACGTTCAGAAAGATAGCCGCGCTTGCCAGGGAGAATAATCTTCTCGTCGGATGCGCCACGAACGCCTATTTAACCGAACAGGCGTTCCGGAACCTCCTCACACACATAGACTTCATCAATATCGGGATAAAGGGATGCACCGACGAAACCTATGCGAAGTTCGGAGCGGCATCAGCGGCGCCCATATTCAGAAACCTCGGGCTCAGCGCGGAAAGCTGCGTGTGTACCGAAGTTGCGGCGGTGTATGTCAAGGGATGCGAGAGCGAGGTCCTGGAGACAGCGAAACGTGTCGCGGCCATTTCCCGGGACATCCCTTTTCAGGTCATGCGTTTCATACCGCTTGGCGCGGCTGATATCTCTCTTGAGCCTTCCATACGGGAAGCCGAGATCCTCTGCGAGGAAATCAGGAAGCAGCTCAGGTATGTCTATCTCTTCAATTCACCGGGAACGCCGCACCTGAACACCTGGTGTCCCGAGTGCGGCGAACTGCTGGTGCGCAGGGGATTCAACGGCCCCATGTGCGCCCATGTCACGGAGCATGCGGATAACGGGACCTGCGGGTGCGGCTTCCGTCCACCCTTTGCCGGAGCGTTCGAGACAGCTGGCGGAGCGCAGGTCCTCGGCTTCAATGGAGGCTACAAGGTCATTGTGAGCCTTGAATCGATCCGGACGGTCCTCGCCTTTCTCGGGGAAAGGGACCCCGCTGTCATAGCGTCCGTATTGCATCGTATCCTGGAAACGGAGTTCATCGAAGGGTTGTACCAGAGGACCAAGCAGATAGACGCCTGGCTGGATACCGTGGATTATTACGCACAGCTTGCGGGCAGGACCAATGAGGCGTGCGAACTCAGGGAATATACAGAGAAATACGTCTCGATCATCCGGAACAGGGTTCGAGGCGTTGAAAGACCGACGGTGTATTTCTCCTTGGGGCATCCCCTCATTGCCGTGTTCGGAGACAAGTTCGAATGCAACCTGGTGGAGCTGGCCGGAGGCCGCTGCGTCAACAAGGACCTGGAACGCGGCGGCGCGCCGGGCATGACCATAAGGGAAGAAACCCTGAAGAGGCTCAACCCGGACATTATATTCATCACCGGCGCCATGGATTATCCGGCAGGGGATTTCCATGACTTCTGCCTGCGACGCGGCCTGGATATCAAGGCCGTCAGGGAGAACCGGATATACAACCTGCGTCCGTACAATACCTCGGGGGGAGCGGACTTCATCCTCGGCCTGATGCGCATGGCCAACATAATACATCCCGAGATATTCGAATTTCCCATGGACGACCTTGCCGATGAGTTCTACAAGAGATTTCTCGGCGTGAAACTCCGGTCGGCACGGAGGGGCAGATCTATCGCCCATCCCGAGGTTTTGAAAAAGGCCTCCCTTTGACCGGGAATCACTCCCGTCCGACGTTCCGCGGGAACAGCCGCATCAGAACGGAGTCAAGAAATGGACCTTTCCACTATTCTATTTGACCTGGATGGCACCCTTACCGACCCGAAGGACGGGATAACCCGTTGCATCCGATTTTCTCTTGAAAGACTCGGCGTTAAACCGCCACACGAAGACCATCTCTCTTGGTGTATCGGGCCGCCCCTCAGGGAGTCATTCTCACGCCTGATGGACACAAGAGATGAAGCTCTTCTCGATCAGGCCCTGTTCCATTACCGGACTCGTTACTCAGAGACCGGCATGGACGAAAACGCGATGTATCCGGAGATTATTCCTTCTCTACAGAGAATCAGGGGCGCGGGATTACGTATTTTTCTGGCCACTTCCAAGCCGTGGGTGTTTGCGGCAAAGATCCTCGACCACTTCGACCTTACCCGGTTCTTCCACGCGGTTTACGGAAGTGAGCTGGATGGCCGCTTGTCAAACAAAGGTGAGTTGATAGCCCATATCCTCGATTCCGAGAACCTGGATCCGAGAGCTACTCTTATTGTCGGCGATCGATCCCATGACATAATCGGCGGGAAAGGGAATGGAATACTAACGGCAGCAGTTACGTACGGTTATGGCAACCGCGAGGAAATAACCGAATCAAAGCCGGACCTGGTTTTCGAGTCTCTCCCGGAACTGGCCGCATTTCTTGAAAGACATGATTGACCCAAAGCACATAAAAAAACGTGATCTTCGATTTTGACGGAACCCTGCGTCACAGAAAACCAGGGACATCCATGATAAGTTTTGTCAAGGGGAAAACGGAGATTTCCCATAACCCTCCGAATCCACCGGTGGCCTTGTTTTACTCCTTCAAGCCGTCCAATCTTTTTAATCTTTCCAAGCGGTCCGCATGATAATGCGACCAGACATCCATTTGCTGCACATGGGTTTTATTGCCAGGTTATTTTTCAGGGCATGGTTTTTGACGTCCTGAAAAATAACCCATAACCCCATTGCAGAAGATTGAGTTAGGGTCAACCCGCCAGCCTTGAAACACTACCCAAGGCGTGCAACAGAATCTGTTCACGCAGTCCCTGATTCGGCAAGGCCTGTCGGGAAAATCGTAGTGCTATGAAGGTTTATGTGTCTGATCTTACCCTGCTTCCTTCAGTAGTTCGAAGTCAGTTTCCCGCCGATCAACAGCCAGCATGAATTCAAAACACCGGAGCCGCTTTAGTTGAGATCAATTTGGTTGGAATGATATGACAATTATTTGATTAGCATGAAACTTCCCGCCGGACGTCTGCTCAAGAAAGGCCAAACTAATCAAGCCGGTCGAGCTTGCGTCGATATCGCGCGTGAAAAATAGCATGGAATTCCGCCATTCCGCTACCGCTCCTCGATCTCCACGCTCACCACGTCCACGTCGGGGCGCTCCTCCACCAGCCTCTCTTCGAGTTTCTCCAGGGTCTTCCTCGCCTCGACGCGGCTGCCGTTGACCGTGACGAACCCCAGGAGAGCCTCGCCGTGCACATCGTGCAGGTCCACCTCGGCGGCGGACACGTTGAAATTGTTCCGGGCGCGGGCAAGGATGCTCTTGACGATCCCGCGCTTCCCCTTGAGAGAGCGGCTCAGGAGACGGAGATGGACTACCGCGGCAAAGACATGCATGGTCGCAACCCTCCATACCGGGTCTTAATAAATTCAATTCGTTCAGGCGCCAAACCCTCAGACCTGCCATTTTTGAAAACATGGCGGGTCTTTCCGGCTTCGGGTATACTCATAGGCGCCTCAACCCTTTATCCAGGAGACAACCGGACCATGTGTCTGATCCTGTTCGCCTTTCGCCATCATCCCCGCTACCCGCTGCTCGTGGCCGCAAACCGGGACGAATTCCTTGAACGGCCCACCGCCGCGGCATCCTTCTGGGATACCACACCGCCTATCCTGGCCGGCAGGGATCTGCTGTGCGGTGGAACCTGGCTGGGCATAACCGGCAAAGGGAGATTCGCGGCCTTGGTGAACTACCGGGATCCGGGCTCCCGCAAGATCGACGCGCCATCCCGGGGGAGCCTGGTCACGGAATTTCTCCTGAGCCGCGCCCCTTCCGAGGACTACCTTGATATTCTGAGAAAGAAGGCCGGATTCTACAGCGGCTTCACCCTGCTGTTCGGGGATACGGATCGCTTGTTCTGCTTCTCCAACCAGGGTGAGACGCCGCCCCTGGTTCAGCCGGGCATCCACGGCCTGAGTAATCACCTGCTGGACACCCCATGGCCCAAAGTGGTACGGGGGAAAGACCGGCTGAAGCAACTCCTTTCCGATGACAGGGAACCTGAAATAGAGGAGCTGCTGGACTTACTCAGCGACCGCTGGCTTCCCGAAGACCATCTCCTCCCAAACACCGGCATAGGGCTGGAGAAAGAACGGCTTCTCGCCCCACTCTTCATCTCCGGCGCCGGGTACGGAACCCGGTCTTCCACCGTCCTCATAATAGGCCTGGACGGAACGATCAGCTTCACGGAACGCACCTGGCGCGGACCCCCCGACCACGGAACAACGGTTTCCCATCGTTTCCGCATCGGAGAGTGAACCGTCACACCTTGTCCCGGTTGGCGATCCCTATCTCCGTCAGACCCTCTCGCAGCTCCAGGCAGGCCGCATCCACAAGCTGTACCCGCTCATCCTCCTCGCCGCCGGTCACGGTCAGGGTGATGTCCAGTTCCGGCGTCTCACCGAGGGTCCTGGCCAGGGACTTGATGTATACCCGAGGGTGCCTGGGAACCACGCGACTCAGAACCGGTTCCAGGATTGATTCATCGTTGCAGCGAACCGTAATAGCCCGCGTGATCGACCCGCCATCACCGAGAGTTTCTTCCAGGAAAGATTGCAGCGATGCGGTGATGATCCCCTTCAGCTCGGAAGGGACGCCGGGGAGGCAGATAATGGCAGTCTTCCCGACACGGAACAGGACGCCGGGCGCAGTGCCCACCGGGTTGTGCAGCGGCTCGGCCCCCGCCGGCAGCCAGGCCATCTTCTCCCGCGCCGGATTGAGCCCCCCTTCCGCCATGATCCCCCGCGCATGGAAATCATCATAGCTGTCCTTCACCATCCAGCGCGCCCTTTCATCCAGCCTCAGCTCCACGCCCGCGCCTTCGGCCACCGCGGACACGGTCAGGTCGTCCGCCGTGGGGCCGAGCCCCCCCGAGGTAAACAGAATATCCACCCCCCGCTCGATGGCGGCCCTGGTCGCGGCGGAGATCTCCTCCGGGATGTCACGCAGCATGGTGGCCCGGGCGACGTAGCCGCCCCGGCTGTTGATCAGCTTGCATATCCAGTTGGTGTTGGTGTCCTGGATATCGCCTATGAGAATTTCATTCCCCACCACCAGAATCTCAACTGTGACGTGTTTCGACATGGAACCTCCTTGGTATAAATCCCCCTCAATCCACCTTTCGCAAAGAGGGAAGTCTTCTGATACCCGTATGCCTCCAGAAAGCAGCCCCCCACTTTATGAAAGGAAGGGACAGGGGGGGATTTCGATTGAGGAATCAGTTTACCACAAAAGGGGAGACTTAGATTAATGAAGGAAAAAGGAGAGGTAAAAGGGAAGAGAGTAACAGGACCATTACCCCGTGCTGCTCTTGGTGATGAGGATGACCCCGATGCAGACCAGCGCCGTCCCCGCCCAGCGCAGAGGAGTCACCACCTCGCCGAGGAAATACTGGGAAAGGAAGGCCACCAGCACATAGTTGAGCGCCTGCATGGGCAGGGCGACCGACAGGTCTTCCCAGGAAAGGACCGCCAGCCAAAGAAAGAAAAACACGGCCAGCATGGCCGTGCCAAACACTAGCTTGGGACTGGTGAGCGCCTGGTAGGCGGCGGACATCATTCCGCGCAGGTTCATGGCCGAAATGTCACCCAGCTCTTTCATGCCCTTGGTCAGCAGGATATCTCCCACCGTGCCCGCGGAAACGGCCAGCAGCATAACAATAACGGTCTTAAACATCTCTTTTTTCCTCTCCTCTGTAATTTTGCAAGGTTATTCCAAGCGTCCCGATCCTGTCCTTCACCTTCTCGCTGGTCAGGGCCGCGAGTTCCTCTTCGTGGAGGTAGTCGGGCATCCATGCAGCCAGTTCGGGGTCCGGTTTGCAGCCGGGGTGGAAGTAAATCTCCGTCGACCCTTCATCCAGGCCCTCCAGCGCCCGCAGCAGGTATTCCTCGGTCATCCTCCCGGAATTGAGAAGCCCCTTCACCTCGTCGCTGTGGGAGACGCCGAGTCTTTTCAGTATCGGCAGACACCGTTTCGCCAGGCGGCCGAATATGAAGGCGTCGAGCGCCCTCCCCACCCTCCTTTCTCCATGGGTGGCCGGGTCCCGCGCCAGGTCCTCCCTGGTCAGGCGGAAACTGGTGATGCCGTGCCCAGGCATCAGATCGGCCAGGATATCGAATACTGTGGGATGCATGTGGATATTGAGATGGCCGTCGATGTGCGACAAGGGAAGCCCGGTTTCCCGGAAGCGGATAATCTGCGCCTCAATCTCTCGCCGCAGCTCCTTCTTCAGCGAAGCGCTGAAAAAGAAGCGCATCCCGGCCCACACAGGATCCCTCGGGAAATTTCCCTCCGCGTCCACGAGGCCGGGGATATCCCGCGGCGGCAGCACGGCCCGCCCCTGTACAAGTGTCAGGTGGAGGCCGACCTGGAGCCCCGGGTTCTCACGGGCGAGGGCTACCGCCTCATGCAAAGCCTTCCCTCCAACCATCAGCGACGCACTGGTGAGGATCCCTTCCCTGAAGGCAGTGATGACGGCCCGGTTGGCCCCGGTGGAGAGGCCGAAATCATCGGCGTTGATAATGAGCTTTTTCATCGTCTGGCGGAAAGAAGCGGACTCGTTTCAGGAGCAGCTCTTGCACTCCTTACGCTTCTTCATGTAGGCCAGGTACTGGGCGCCTTCCTTGAGGAGCTTCTTCCGGTCCTCGCTGCTGGTTATCATCTTGAGCACGCTTCGGGCTATGTATTTGGGACGGAAATAGAACTTGTTGTAGATGTCCTCAACCGCGTCGAAGATCTCCCGGTTGGAGAGATTCGGGTAATTAATGACGCAGGTCTGGTGTCCGGTGTCGTCCAGGAAGCTGTCCGAAGCTATCCATCCCTCCTTTTTCGCCAGGTCGTAGAACTCCGTGCCGGGATAGGGAGAAGCAAGTGAGGCCTGAATGGAATTGATATCCAGGCATTTGGCGAATTCGATGGTCTCCCTGATGGTCTCACGGGTCTCGCCCGGCAACCCCATGACAAAGGCGCCGTGCACCGAAAGCCCGAGTTTCTTGCAGTTCCTGGTGAATTCAATGGCCTGGGCCTTGGTGACACCCTTCTTCACGTTCTTCAGGATCTGGTCGTTGCCCGACTCGTACCCGACGACAACGTGGCGCAGTCCGGCGTCACGCATGATCTTCAGTGTCTCGTAATCGCAGTTGGCGCGGGCGTTGGCGGTCCAGGAAACGCCCAGGGGCTTGATCTTTTCGGAAACGGATCGGGCATGTTCCCGGTTGGCGGTGAAGGTGTCGTCGTCAAAGGATATCTCCCGGACATCGGTCAGGTTGTCCCTGATCCACTTCACCTCCCGGTAGACATTATCGGCGGAGCGGATGCGCATGGTCCTTCCGGAAAAGGTCTGGGGCCAGAGGCAGTAGATGCAGCGCGACGGACAACCCCGGCTGGAATAGATGGATACATACGGGTGGAGAAAGTGGGGGATGATGTACTCCCTGATAGGGAGATCGCGCTGGTATATCTGACTAGCGAAGGGGAGCGCGTCCAGATCGGCTATGGGCGGCCGGTCCGGGGTGGAGAAAACCTGTCCGTCCTTCCGGAAGCTGATGCCGTCCACACGCTCCCATTCCCTTCCTTCGCACAACTCCTTTATGGAATAGTCGAATTCTCCCCTGCACACGATGTCCACAGCGTCTGTGGAACGCCGGAGAGATTCCTCCGGAAGCACGCTCACATGGGGACCGGTAAGGATCGTGATGATGGAAGGCTTGCTCTCCTTGATGCGGCGAGAGGTCTCCACGTCGATGCCGAAGGTCGGGGTCGAGGTGTACATCACCACCATATCGTAGTCGGCGGCAATGGCTATGCAGTCGTCCAGGGACAGCTTCTGCACCGGCGCATCCACCACCCGGCTCCCTTCGATCATCCCAGCCGGGAAACAGAGCCATGTGGGATACCAGAAAGATGTGACCTCGCGGGACGCCTGGTACCGGGCGCCGGCGCCGCCATCGAAATCCTCGAAGGTGGGGGGGTTCAGAAATAACGGTTTCATGGGTACTCCTGTCTGCTATTCATCATCCAAGCAAAAGTCCGCGACGCCGGGAAAACCTGCTCAGGCCGCATAAAAAACAAACAGACACAATAAAGAGCGGCTCCATTTTTGTCAAGGCGAAAGGTCGGCACACTCAGGAAGAATCGGCAGATGATTCAATGTGTTCCGTGCCACCCAGCATGGGACGGGCGGTGAAACGACCCCTGTCCGCCGGAAGTTGAGCGCCCGTTCCCATGTTTTTACAGCGGCGGGAAGCGGCTTTTCCGGGTATAATTGCGCGCAAGCGCCCATTCCGAGGAATAACGCCATGAAACCCCTTTTCCACCCGAGTCTCGTAAACGGTCCCTTTGATGACCCGGCCCTGTATATAGATTTTCTTTTCGACAGGCGCGCGATCCTTTTCGACCTGGGGGACCTGCATGCCTTGCCTTCGCGAAAGATTCTGCGTATCAGCCATGTATTCGTTTCCCACACCCATATGGACCACTTCACCGGCTTTGACCGGATTCTCAGAATCATGCTGGCGAGAGACAAGCGCATGTCCATGTTCGGACCGCCCGGCTTTCTCCACCGGGTCGAGAACCGCCTCGCCTCCTATACGTGGAATCTGGTTGAAGGATATTCCACGGACTTTACCATCATCGCAGCGGAGTTTGACGGGGGCCGAATCCGTTCAGCATGTTTCCGCTGCCGCGGCAGATTCCGCCGGGAGAAGGAAACCACGGTGGAGACAACTGACGGGATTCTTCTGGATGAAGACACATTCCGCGTCCGCTGCGCCCTTCTCGACCACGGCGCTCCCTGCCTTGCCTTCACCCTGGAAGAAAAGAATCATGTCAACATAATGAAAAACCACCTTCTTGAGATGGGCTTTCAAGTGGGCCCATGGCTCACTGAACTGAAAACGGCGGCGCTTCGCGGAGCGCCGGATGAGGAATCGTTCCGTGTGTGGTGGCGAGAAGGAAAGGAGACGCGGGAAACAGAGTTTACCGTCGGCAAACTGAGAAAGAAGATCCTGCGCATTGTTCCGGGACAGAAGATAACCTATGTCACCGATATACTGTTCAGCGCTGAAAACGCCGTCCGGACCGTTGCCCTCGCACGCAACGCCGATTATCTGTTCATCGAGGCCATGTTCCTCCATGAAGACGCTCACCTGGCGGAAAAAAAGCATCACCTGACGACCCGCCATGCCGCCCTCATCGGCCTGGAAGCGGGTGCAAATCGGATTATACCCTTTCATTTTTCGCCCAGATATACGGGACAGGAAGACCTCTTGCGCCAGGAGGTGGAAGAGGTCTTCAGAAATCGGCCCACTTTCTGAAACATCTCCATTTTTATTGTCCACCCCTCCCTCATATTTGCTTGAGTTTTTGTTATTCGGTGGTATCCTACAACACTCCCATGAATAATTTCTATCAATCCTCCGTTCGCCGCCTCACACGCCGTTCGGAGAAAAGGCGTTTATGACTCTTTCCGACATCCGGGAATCATGGTTCCCCAGTCCCACGGAATCCGAGGCGGCCCCTTTCCGTAACACGGTCACCATAAGCAACCTTGGCCGGGAAAGAATACTGGCGGCGCTGATGATCTGCGCCTCGACAATCCTCATGGCCCTCGATTACCTGGCCAGGGGCGACACTGAGTCATCAAGAAACCTGGCGACATCGGCTATTCTTGCCCGTGGGTTCATCATCGCGTTTCTCGCGACCTTTCTTTACGCCACCAGGCTTCCGGTCACAAGGGTTGAACCCCGCCACCGGATCTGGGATACGGCCTTCGTCGTGGTCTGCCTTTCCTGGATGTCCATCTTTTCCGGGGCCTTGCTTGCCGTAAGGCCGGGTATCGAACCTTACCTGATTTCCCTCTTCACCATAGCCGCGCTTATCCTGCAGGGAACCCGGCGAAGCATGCTGACCTTCGGCGCCGGACTGGTTTTCTTCATTCTCTCCGCGGCTGCGGCGCGACCTGAACAGCGTCTGATGCTGTCAGCCCTGGTCAATGGTACAATCTCCACACTGCTGGCCTTCGTGATTTCCCAGGTGGCTTTTGTCGTTCGCCTGCGGGACTTCCGCAACGATGCGTACATCACCGAACAGAAAAGGGAACTGATGGAATCCAACGAACGGCTTCAGAGACTCTCCTTCATAGATCCCCTGACCAATATAGCCAACCGCCGTTTCCTGGAGATGTCGCTCTCCCGCGAATGGAAGCTTCACGCCAGGTCCGCCCTTTATATGTCGGTCCTGATGATTGATATCGACTGGTTCAAATCCCTGAACGATACCTACGGTCACCTGGCGGGCGACGAATGCCTCCGCCGGGTCGCCTCCGCGCTGGAGTCGGTGCTCAGGCGTCCCACGGATCTGGTGACCCGTTACGGCGGGGAGGAATTCTGCATACTGCTGCCGATGACGGAAAGGGATGGGGCGATCTGCACGGGAAAACGGATATTGCAGGTAATAAGGGGGCTGGAGATCCTCCACCAAGGATCGCCTCTGGGCCGCGTTACCGTAAGCATGGGAATCTCCGGATGCCGGCCCGAGCGCTCGGACAGATGCAACGACCTGCTGCGCTCCGCCGACAAAGCCCTCTATGACGCCAAGACGGCGGGCAAGAACAGGATCGCCTGGCGCTCTCTCATCAAGACAGAGGGGGCGGACATCTTGCCCATACCCGAACAGCTTTCCCTGGATATGCCGCCCCCACCTGAGTCGCACGGGGAATCATATCCCGTCTCAGCTTCAAGCCAGGCGTCCCCGGCCGACGGTTCGGGCGAAAGCGGATTCGCCGCACAGGACTATATCTCAGGCCGCGACGGAAAAGTTGCGGAAGATTTTTTCAATATAAGGGACAGCTTCATGGGGGAAAGATACTGAAGAGGTCGGTATGCAAAACAGTTTCAGGTATTGAACCTGTATTCGGCAATTGGAGTCATCCTTCGCTCACTCCGGAAGGCAAAGCGATAATCTCCGGCGGCGTGAACGACTTGAACGGGCCATGTAGGCCCGTATTTTACAGCTTATTTATGAACACCTCCCGCGGACGGCTGGTGCCGTCGGAAGGACCTACGATCCCCTCCTGCTCCATGCGCTCGATGATTCGGGCCGCCCGGTTGTAGCCGATACGAAGACGGCGCTGGACCATGGAGATGGAGGCCTGACGGGTTTCCGCCACCAGCGCGACGGCGTCATCATAACGCTCATCGACCACATCTTCCTCTTCCTCCTTGTCGCAGGTCTCCTTCATTTCCAGGATTGCCTTTTCATAGACGGGCTTCGCCTGCTTCTTCAGGAAATCTACCACCCGCTGCACCTCGGAATCGGAGACAAAGGCGCCGTGGATACGCTGCAGCCTGGCCGTTCCCGGAGGGAGGAAGAGCATATCCCCCGCGCCCAGAAGGTTTTCCGCGCCGTTGCAGTCCAGGATGGTGCGGGAGTCGATCTTGGAGGAGACCTGAAAGGAGATGCGGGCGGGAAAGTTGGCCTTGATGAGCCCGGTTATCACATCCACGGACGGCCGCTGGGTGGCCAGGATCAGATGGATCCCGGCTGCGCGGGCCATCTGGGCCAGCCGGGCGATGGACTCCTCCACTTCCCGGCCGGCCACCATCATCAGGTCCGCCAGCTCGTCCACCACTATGACGATGTAGGGCAGATGCCCATGCTCCAGGGGCTCTTCCTGGGGCCGTTCGGATGTCTGGCTCTCCACCGGGACGTCAGACACCGGCTCTTCAACCACCTCATCCATCACGATCAGTTCGCCCTCTGGCTCTACGCCTTCAGCCTCGGCTTCCAGCTTCTTGTTATAGGAATCCACATTGCGCACCCCCTTGTCGCTCATGAGGCGGTAGCGCCGCTCCATCTCCTTGACCGCCCATTTCAGGGCAAGGGATGCCTTTTTCGGATTGGTTACCACCGGCAGGAGAAGATGAGGGATCCCTTCGTAGATGGAAAGCTCCAGCATCTTCGGATCGACCATTATGATGCGCACGTCCTGTGGGGTCGCGGTGTAGAGCAGTGAAAGGATCATGGTGTTGATGGACACCGACTTCCCGGAACCGGTGGCCCCGGCCACCAGGAGGTGGGGCATGCGCGCCAGGTCGGTTACCACCGGCAGACCGGCGATGTCCTTGCCCAGGGCCATGGGAAGCTTCATCTTGCCGCGATTGAATTCCCCGACGCTGAATATCTCCCGCAGAAACACCATCTCCCGCTCCCGGTTGGGAACCTCTATTCCCACCACGCCCTTCCCCGGGATGGGGGCCACGATGCGGATGGAAAGGGCCTGGAGGGCCATGGACAGGTCGTCGGAGAGATTGGCTATGCGGTTCACCTTGATGCCGGGACCCGGCGCATATTCAAACATGGTGATGACCGGCCCGGGATGTATATCCGTCACCTCGCCCTCAACGTGGAAATCCCTGAGCTTCTTTTCCAGAAGCCTCGCGTTCATGGTCAGGAGTTCCTTATCCACGCGCCGCCTGGTCTCCGGCGGCGCATCCAGGATCGATATGGGAGGCGTCCTGTAAGGACCTTCGGCACGGGCGAATTCAAACGACTCCTGAACCGGAGCGCTCCTGGGCTTATCCCGTTTCTTTTCCTTTTTCACCACCGGCGCGGGCGGGGAAAGATTTGGGACTGAAACCGGGGAAGGCGCCGTTGGCGGATGGATGAGAGGCACGGTCTTCGCTGTTCCAGTCTCTCTTGCGTCGCGCAGTTGACGGTTCAGCTCCTGTTTCTCCCGGTAGTTGGCCCAGCGGCTTTTCAGGGCGGAGATCCCCTCCCCGGCAATCATGACGAAGGAGAATCGGGACAGGACCATCACGGATATGGCCAGCACGGGAAGAATCAGGAGAAGGGCGCCGGGAACACCGAGAAAACCCTTCAGCAGGTTGGCCGCATTGAAACCTATGGCGCCTCCGGTCTGCACCTTCTGACCGAACAGCGAAGTCGTCTCCAGATCGAAGGCGAACAGGGTAGCCAGCGATATAAGGAAGACAAGGAAACCTGCCCCTTTATAGGCGCGCCATTGAAATTCCTTGAAGCGGAGGAGGCGATAGGAGATAAACAGAAGCGCGCAGGGAAAGGCAAGCGAAGCGAGACCGAAGACCTGGAGAAAGAGGTCGGACAGATAAGCGCCAGCCGTGCCGCCGAAATTATGGACCTTCGCGCCCGTTGCATAGGTATTGAACGACAGGTCGTCGGTACGATAAGACAGGAGCGCGATGAGGAGAAAGAGCCCGGCCGCGCCGGACAATATTCCTTTAATCTCCTGAATCAGTTGTGCTTTTCTTTCCTTGTTCATATGGTCACGCCCGGCGATTCCACCATCAGTGAGGGAAGCTACAAGTGATGACGCAAACTCAACGCCAAGCCTTTCGCCTCTACTCATCACTCATTACTTTTCACTTTTCACTTTTTACTTTTCACTTTTCACTTTTCACTTTTTACTTTTTACTTTTCACTTTTTACTTTTCACTTTTTACTTTTCACTTTTCACTTTTCACTTTCCCCAAACCCATCACATCTCCAAAATCAGCGGCAGTATCACCGGCCGGCGCTCGATGGTCTTGTTAAAGAAACGCCGCAGCACCCGGCGCACCTCCATCTTCACCTCGTTCCAGTCGGCCATGACCTCCAGGTTCACCCCCGCCAGGGTGTCCAGCACGATCTTCCTGGTCTCATCAAGATACTCCTGGCTCTCATCCTCAAACACGAACCCCCTGGTGACAATATCCGGACCATAGATGATCTCGCCGGAAGCCTGGTTGATGGCGATGATAACCACCACCATGCCGTCTTCGGAAAGATGCTTGCGATCCTTGAGGACGATGGTCCCAACGTCGCCTATCCCCTTTCCGTCCACGAATACCCTGCCGGATTCCACGGTTCCGGCAATCTCCGCCCGGTCACCGGAAAAGGTGACGACATCCCCGTTGACCGCCAGGATGCAGCGCTCCGGGTCGATGCCGACCTTGCGGGCGAGACGGGAGTGGTTCACCAGGTGCCGGTATTCTCCGTGGATGGGGACGAAGAAGCGGGGCCGCGTCAGGTTGATCATCAGCTTCAGCTCTTCCTGGCTGGCGTGTCCCGAAACATGCACCTCCGAGACCTTCTCGTGAAAGACCTCGGCGCCGCGCCGGTAGAGGTGGTTTATCAGGTCCGATATGGTTTTTTCGTTTCCGGGTATGAAACGGGAAGAGAGGATGACCGTGTCCCCGCGCTCCAGCTTGATCTGCTTGTGGTCATCCATGGCGATGCGGGTCAGGGCGCTCATGGGCTCCCCCTGGGAGCCGGTGGTGATCATGCACACCTCTTCCTTGAAAAGCCGGGGAAGGTCTTTAAGGTCCATGAGGAGGTCATCGGCAATACTGAGATAGCCCAGATCCCTGGCTATCTGCACATTGGCCAGCATGGAGCGGCCATTGAGGAGGACCTTGCGGCCGCAGCGCGCCGCGGCGTCCACCACCTGCTGAACCCGGTGGATATTGCTGGAAAAGGCCGCCACTATAATCCTCCCCTCGCACTGGGGAAAGATCTCGTTGAAAGCCTCGCCGACATAACTCTCCGATACGGTGTATCCCTCGCGCTCCACATTGGTTGAATCGGCCAGGAGGGCCAGAACTCCCTCCTCTCCGTAACGCGAGAGGGTGGCCAGGTCGGTCAGTTGGCCGTCAACGGGCGTCTGGTCCAGCTTGAAGTCGCCGGTGTGGATAACCACACCCTCGGGCGTGCGGATGGCAAGGGCGCAGCCGTCCACGATGGAGTGGGCGACACGGATGAATTCCACCTGGAAAACACCGGCCCGGACCGTATCCCTCGGCCTGACCACCCGCGGGTCCACCCTGTGGTCCAGGTCGTACTCCTTCAGCTTCTCCCGCACGAAGCCGAGAGTGAGGGCCGTGCCGTAAATGGGGGCCTGGAGTTCGGAAAGGACATAGGGGAGAGCGCCGATGTGGTCTTCGTGACCGTGGGTAAGGAAGATTCCCCTGATGCGATCACCCTTGTCCCGCAGAAAGGAGATGTCGGGGATCACCAGGTCGATGCCGAGCATGGAGGGCTCCGGAAACATGAGGCCGCAGTCCACGATGATGATATCCTCGCCGTACCCGTACACCATCATGTTCAGGCCGATTTCACCCAGCCCTCCCAGGGGGATTATTTTCAGGCCGCTCTTTTCTTCAATTTCATCGAACATCATTTCTTTTCGCAACCAGCCTCGCTATCTTTCCATCGCAACGGGCGATCCATTCAGCGCCCGGCGAGTTCAGCCCCCGCACCGCATAGAAGGAGCTGCGCAGAGAACGGTAGGCGATGAGCGCCCTCTTTGAATTTCCCTTCCTCTCCATCTCTTCGCCAAGAGACCAGAGTCGGGTCGCCGACCTTTCCATCAGGGAACTCCAGGGCGTGTACATATGAATCGCGGCCTCATATCCGGCAACGGCCGCGACGAAATCTCCCCGGGAAAGGGCCTCCTCTCCACGGGAAAACTGTTCCCGCTGCCGGGCCAATGTGCTTCCCCAGAGGATCGCAATGCCGAGAGCCGCCATAATCAGCCCGTGAATGATGATTCTTTTCAGCGAATCCACTTATGGGATCATCCTTTGAAAAAATCGGGCGCGGCCAGCATAAGCGTGCCGGAAAGGGCAAGTATTACCCCGGCGGGAACGGAGCAAGCCGCCATAATGCCCGCCGGACCCTTCAGGCGGTAGGCCGCGGGAAGGCCCCACGCCGCCAGCGCGATACCCAGGGCGATCTGCGCTACGTCAAAAGGCACTCCTCAGGCCTCCAGTCCGTTTTCAATAGCTTCTCTGACCTGGTCGATAAGGTCGTCGCGTTTCCTGCCGGTGGAACCTTTAGTGGGAATGGGATCGCCGAAGCGAATGGAAATGGGGCCCGGATGGATCTCAAGGCGCTTCGCGGGATTGACCCCGGCGCTGCCGTTAATGGTGAAGGGGACGATGGGAACACCCGCCCTGGCCGCCAGCAGAAATCCCCCCCGCTTGAAAGGGAGCAGTTTTCCATCCATGGTTCGCGTCCCTTCGGGAAAGATGACTACGCTTGTTCCCCCGCGGATCTTCTCGGCCGCCGACTCCACGGTCTTCAGAGCGCGGCGGCCGTCACTCCGATCCAGGGGAAGATACCCGGCCCGTTTCATGGCGTAACCGAACAAGGGTATGCGGAACAGCTCTTCCTTGGCTATCCAGCTGAAATGACGCGGCAGAGCGGCATAAAGGGAAAGGATGTCGAAGTTGCTCTGGTGATTGCCCATGAAGATAACCGGCTCGCCTTCGGGAATCCTGTCAAGGCCCGCGACCTTTACCCTGGCGCCAGCCAGAAACAGCGAAAAACGCCCCCAGAACTTTCCGTAGTTGTGGAGGAACCTGCCGGTCGGGTCAAGAAAGGTTACCGGAACCCCGGTGAGTATGACGAACAGGGTGAAGGGAACGAACAACAGGAGAAATAAAATGGCGCGTACCATACGGACTTGTACTCCCTCGGAATTTCGCGACTAAGGTACTTTTTTTTCCCGGTTGAGTCAATGAATTCTGTCCGTTACGCCCATTGATGAAAAATCGCCGCCGGAAATCCATCCGGCGGCGATTTAAGGACACGGAAAAAAGCGGCCCTACTTCCCTACACTCAAGGGGATGAATTTATAGCTGGAGAAGACCTTCGCCGCTTCCGCCGACTTCAGAAACTCCATGAACTTCAATGCAGCGGCCCTGTTCCTGCCGTCCTTGACCGCCGCCATTGGGTACACGATTGGTGAATGGCTTCCCTTGGGGGCCGTGGCCGCCACTGAACCGCTTTTCATGACAACGGTATCCGTCAGATAGACGAGACCGGCGTCCATGTTGCCGGACTCCACATAGGAAAGAACCTGACGGACATCCTTGGCGAACATGACCCTGGCCTTGACGCTGTCCCAAAGCTTGAGGCTTACGAGGGTTTCCTTCCCGTATTTTCCGGCGGGCACGGTCTCCGGCTCGGCTATTTTAGTATTTCCTTTTTTTCCAGATAACTGATGCCGCCATCCTTGAAGTTGATGACGACAGTGCCCGAAAAACGATCCTTTATGATATTCATTTCCTGCAGGACATCAGCGACTGCCCTCTTCCAGTCGACCTCCGTTCTGTTGATCTCCTTTGCCGACCGCCTTCGAGACATGCGCAATCCCTTCGCATTGCTGACTAAGAAGCAGACGTCATCAAAGCCCAGACGAAAGCCTCCCCCTCTGCTGTTTCGTCAGGCAGACCGGCCGGCCTTCATAGACCCGTCAGCCCCGCATTGCCTCTTGTTCAGCAGAAAGCTGTCGGCAGAGACCGCCATCATCTCCATGCGTCCGGCTGCGGCCCTCCTCGCCCGCAACAGAACGAGCTGGGCGACGATGCTGACCGCTATCTCCGCAGGCGTCTCGGCCAGGATACTGATGCCAGTGGGGCAATAGACCCTGAGCAGGTCATCGATGCTGAAGCCTTCCGCGGACAGCTCCGCGAAAAGGGTATCTCTCTTCCTCAGACTTCCGATGAGTCCGATATATCCCGCCCTGGTCCTCAGGGCCTGCTTGACAAGTGTTTTTTCATACCGGTGACCGCGGGTCGCTATGATGATGAAGCTGTCTCTGGTGAGGGCAAGCCCTTCAAAGCTGTTATCGAACGACTCCAGCGCCACCACGTCGTCGACGGATGGAAAGCGTTCCCGGTTGGCGTACTTGGCCCTGTCGTCCAGCACAACCGTTCTGAAGCCGGACTTCCCGGCGAGTTCCGCGGTCTCCTGGCCGATGTGTCCCGCGCCGAATATGTATACGGTCTCGGGGACTCTCCACGGATTGATGAAAACCCCGCCCGCGCCAAGATCCCTGATGACCGGCAAGCGTATTTCTCCCAGTTTTTCCATGTCCTTAACACGTTTCAGGAAAATGGAGGCGCCTGTCTCATTACGGATACTCCCTTCAAAAGGGAACAGCAGCCGTTCTCCGGGACCCTTCTTAACGCCGTTTCCGGACACGGGTGTAATCAGGCAGGATTTCTTCCCGTCCAGCTGGGCCTCCATCAGTTCATGGAATAACGATCTGTTTTCCGGAACGGCCGCTATATACTCGACGGCAACAGTTATCCCGCCGCAGATGGAGGCGGAAGATAAGGCATCCGATCCGTTTTCGGAAAATATGCTGATGAGAGGACCGCGGTTTTTGAATATCCCGGCGGCCAGCCTCTGGACCTCCGCCTCCCGCTCCCCGCCTCCGATACTCCCGCTGATCCGGCCGTCGCCCAGGATCAGCATCCGGGCGCCCGCCAGGCGGCTGCTCACGGCGCCGTCGACAACGGTCGCCATGACCAGGTCTTCGTCCCGCTCCAATACTTCCAGTATGCTTTGGATCATTTTGCTCATAGTAAATACCCCGACTGTACGAAGCCTGCCCCAAAAAAACGGCCGGCGGATATAAACATCCGCCGGCCGTTCCGGGACAGAACTGTTTACTCCTTTCCAACCATGGGAGGCGACACTGTTTCCGGCGGCGCCCACAGCCCGCCCCCCTTAGCGTATGCCGTAGGGAAAACGGGTCGGAGATAGATAAATATGTCGGTGAGTTACGTTATATAAAATTAAATACGACGAATGCAAGCATTTTCTTCCTTTCTTCATTCCCCGGACCCTTCCTCCAGGTTCCGGGGCCTGACCTGCCGTACCTGAACGCAAACCCTCCGGGTCCGCCTTTTTCTACGGAGAACCGGAGACAACCCTCCTCATCTCCCCCTCCGACACCTCGACACCCAGGAACAGACGGTAGAAGTTCCGTGCCTCCTTGACCATGTCTATCCGGTAATGATCGGGATAGAGACGGTTAAGGACCCACTTGAGGCCGATAAAACGCATGAAGGAAGGAGGACGGTCAAACCAGTTGATGGGCTCCGAGGGAATCAGATACACCCTCCCCGTCTTCACGGCCCGTATCTTTCTCCAGAGGGGATCCTTGAAGACCCGCCGATAGAAACCCGCGTCAAACGCCAGGATCACTTCCGGGTCATACATCAACACCTGTTCGAGGGAAACCTTCTCCAGTCCGTAGGGATTCCTGGACACGCATCTATGGACGTTCACCCCGCCGGCGAGGCGGATCAGCTCCACGTGCCTGGATGTATCGCACTCGGTGCTGAGGCCGTCCGGCCCCTCCGCGTAATATACCGTCACCCGTTTCTCGCGCGGGATCCTGCCGACGACCGCCCCGGCCTCCTCCAGCGTTTTCCTGGCGTAGTCGCTGAGTTTCCTTGCGCGCGCTTCCCTGCCGAGAATGCGGCCCGCACGGAGAAAGGCATCCGGGTACTCCGGAAGCGTATCGACCGTCAGTTCCACAACCGGCATCTTCATCACCTTCAACTGCTCGTTTACCTTGTTGCTGAGCGACTGGTCCAGTTTCGAGGTAAAGATGACGTCCGGCCTGATCATCATCAACATTTCCCGGTTCGGCGACTGCCCCTGGCCGAACCATCCGATGACCGGGAGACGGCTCATGCGCCCGTGAAGATATCTCTTCTGCCCTTTCCTGACCGGGAAATTCAGTCCGGCCAGCATCGTCGGATCAATGGCGTACAGCAGATAGGTCCCGGTCGGCCCGATGCTCACGACTTTCCGCGCGCGGTCCGGCATTGACAGTTTTCTTCCGTACATATCGATGATCTCTTTGGCTTCGGCAAGGGAGGCGAACAGAACCAAGGCCGCCATCCCGATTCCCAGAATCCTTGCTGTTTTTCCCACATCCTTCTCCTTGAATCGAAAACATGCCCGCTGCATCAGACCTGTCAGGTTTCCAGAACCCGGCCGGTCTGCCTTTTCCTACGGAGAACCGGAGATAATCTTCCTCATCTCCCCGTCCGGGACCTCGACCCCCAGGAACAGCCGGTAGAACTCCCGCGCCTCCCGTACGATGTCCGCGGAGTACTCCTTCGGGTAGAGACATTTCATGACCCATTTCAGCCCGATGAAGCGCATGAACGTGGGGGGGCGGTCAAACCAGTTTATGGGCTGATCCGGAATCAGGTATACCCTCCTGTCCCTCACGGCCCGCACCCTTCGCCAGCGGGGGTCCTTCCACACCCTCCGGTAGAATCCCCTGTCCATTGCCAGGATCACGTCGGGATTATAAATGAGCGCCTGCTCCAGGGTCACCTTCTCCATGCCGAAGAGGTTCCTGGCCTTGCAGCGATGCACGTTCACCCCTCCCGCCAGCCTGATCAGTTCATTGTGACGTGATTCGTCGCACTCGGTGGTAAGACCGTCCACTCCCTCGGCGTAGTAGACCGAAACCCTCTTATCCGCCGGAATGCCACGGGAAAACGCGGCGGCGCGGGCAAGGGTCTTCCGGCAATAATCGCTCAGTTTTTTCGCCCTCTCCTCCCTGCCGAGGATCCGGCCCATGCGCAGAAAGGCGCCGGGGTAGTCGGCGGGCCGGGCAAGGGTCATCTCCAGGACCGGCCTGTTCAGCATCTTCATGCCCTGGTTGACCTTGAGGCTCAGACTGGTCTCATCGTTGGACACAACCACCAGTTCCGGATTCAGCCGCAGCAGCGTCTCCATGTTCGGGGTCGACGCTTCGCCGAAGGTCCCTCCCACAAGGGGAAGTCCCCACACATGCCGGTGCAGATATTTCCTGTCCTGCTCCCTGATGGGAATGTTCAGGCCCACAAGCATGGCCGGGTCCAGGGCATACAGCAGCCAGGTATCAGGCGGCGAGGCACTGTAAACCTTCCGGGGATGTTCAGAGAGTCTGAAAGACCTGCCGAACATATCGGAAATTTCGCGCGCCTCGACGCATGCCGACAGGCACAACAGCAATAAAAGCATCGCGACAGTCCGGCGCAACAGACCTCGCGAACAGACACCATCCATGTTCAGTCTCTCGCCTCCTTATCCCACCACATGACCGCCCACCGGCAAGTCCTTTGGTATGGAAGCCGCCACATTGCTCCCGTATTGAGCAGATTTTCCAGCAGATAGTCCTTGATTCTATCCTCTTCGCTTTCCGTCAGATTGCCGAACATCCATCTCTGGGCATCCAACGCGTCGTTGAAGGTCTCCCAGCCGTTCACATGCTCTTCCCGGACAAACGCCACATTTGCCTGTATTCCCATGCGGTGGAGCAGGTTGTAGTAGTAAATGTAATCGGGGCCCCTGGCGCTGGCCCTGCCGACGGCCTCGAAGAGACGCCGGTCAAAGGGGCCGTCGCCAACGGCGGTGGATATGAACACCTGTTTCCCGGCGGCCGCGTTCAGCTTGGCAATGGATGCGCATGCGTCATCAACAAGAAGGGAGCGCGAGGCAATCGCCACATCGTGCCGCCCTATGCCCAATTCGTCCCAATCATCCTCCCATCGGCCATGGACAGTCCTGATGTTGGTTATGCCGCTGTTCCGGCATCGCTTCTCCAGGATACGGAGCATATTTTCGGAGAAGTCGACCGCTGTTATTTCTTTCACTTTTCCCGCCAGAGGAATGGCGAGCGTGCCCCCTCCGCAGGCCATATCGAGAACGCTCCAGTCCGTATCAATGTTCATGAGCTTCAGGAAGCGTTCCGCGTATCCGGTGCATGGCGCGTATTCCGCAAAGGAGTTTGCCCGCCTGTCCCAGAAGCTCTGGTCAGGGGAGGGTAACGAAGGCAACGAGCACGGTTTCCCACTGGCTTCGCCAGGTAGATTTATCATTTCTTCCATATGTTTCTCCCGCACAAGCTCAACATCTGTTGGAGACCCGCCGGGTTTTCGAAACCCGGCGGGTCTTCCTTACATGGAATTTCACCTCACCCCGCCAGAAAAAGGCGGCCGCCGGAAGGAGGCTCAACCGGCGGCCCATCACAACCGCTGGCGGAGGAAGGAACCAGCCTCTAGAACCTGGCGGTGATACCGCCAAAGATATTGCGCCCGCGCGCGGGCAAGCCGTACCCATCTTCATAGTTTCTGTCAAAGATATTATTGAAGGCAACGTATGCTTCGAAATTGTTCAGGAATTTCTGGGAGATCCTCATATTGAGGAGGAAATATCCCGCGACGCTCTGGATTTCCGTCTTCGGTTTGGTCGGCGTGGGCAGTTGGGTGTACATGTCGGCCAGAAGGATGCCGTTCAGGTCCAGGCGGGTCTTGGTGTACGGCACCGTATACTGCGCGCCCATGTCCAGCTTGTGCTCGGGCACGTTCACCACGTGATCGGTCGCCCTGCCCTCGGTCTGATCGGTCGCATGGTTGTAGTTGTAGCCCAGCTTCAGAACCAGGTCTTTCATCGGGTAGAATTCCGTCGCCAATTCAATTCCGTATACCTCGACACTTCCCAGGTTCTCATAGGGCTGGTACGGACCCGATACGGCCTGGACTATCATGTCGGAGATGTCGTGGTAGTAAAACGACAGTTGACCCCACATGATATCGCCAAAGGAGCGGGACACGCCGATGGTGGAATTGATGGCGCTTTCCGGCTGCAGTTCATAACTGCCGGTGCTGATGTCGGAGTAGAGCTGGCGCAGTGTAGGCATGCGGGTCTTGCGGGCAACGGAGGCGAATAGCTTGGTGTTGTCCGGGAAGAGATAGGTGGCGCCGATCATGGGGTTGAAACTGTCCGTGGCCGGTCCCGTGGGCAAGGGGGTAGTATCGACGTAATTCCCGGTTTTCTTGTCGGTGTTGACCTGGTTGGCGTCGGTGACTTTGAACCAGTCATAGCTCCCTCCAACGACGATGGAGAAGTTCTTCGAAATGGTAACTTCGTCCTCGATCCCCACCGACCCGGTCCATGCGAAATAATCGGCATAGGGGAGGTAGTCGTCGGTCCGTTCCTTGTGGGAGTCGCCCCGATAATTCAGGGCGAGGCTAACCTTGTTCCAGGAAACCGGCCGCCACTCGGTGATGAGCGAACCGCCTACCATGTAATCGAAATACGAGCTCCTGGCGATAATGTTGTTGTAGTTCCAGTCGGAATAGGAGTCCATGGCGTCGGCGTGATTATGGTAGAAGACCTTGCCCTTCATGGTGACCTTGTCGCCCAGTTTCTGCAGTCCGCTCAGGTCAAGCCCCCAGTCGTCATAACGGTTAAAGCTGAAAAAGTTCGTGAAAGCCGGTCTTTTGGTCATGCGCATTACATTCCGTGTGTTGCACGGGATCGGCTTGTCCCTCGTAATGTAGTGGAAGTTGAGAGAATACTCCGAACCGGCGCTCGGCTCGATTCCGAACTTGGCCCAGACGCTGTCCTTGGAGTAGTTGGACTGGTTTCGGGCGCCACCGTCTTCGAAAATTCCTTTCAGGGTATCAGTGCCTCCATTTCTGTCGGGGCTGGTCCCTACAACCGGCCTGAAGTCATCGGACATCCGCCACCCGGAGGCCTGGCTGTGCTCATAATTGAGCCAATAGTTGAAGATGCCCTTCTTCATGCCGTGGGAAGCGGATGCCTTGTAATAATCCACGTCACCACCCTCGACGTTTACGGAAAAAAACGGTTTATCGACCCCCTTCTTGGTAATGATATTGATAACCCCGCCTTCGGCGTTCGCCCCGTAGAGCACCGAAGCGGCCCCCTTGGTGACCTCGATCTTGGCCACGTTGTCCGTGGAAAACTGGTTCAGATCCAGGTATCCGCGATTGGTTTCATAGTATGGGACACCGTCGATAAGCACCAATATCCTTTGCTGATCGAAAAATCCGTGAATGGAGACCATCGGCTCGTTTCTCCCGTTGGTGATGACGGTCATGCCCGGGGTGTTCGCCAGCGCCTCGGCGACGGTTCGGCTGTTCGTTGCCTTCATATCCTCCGCGGTAATCTCGTTGGTGATGGAAGCCTCCCTGGCGACGGGAGGCTTTTTATCGCTGATATAGACCTCGCCAAGGGAATAGCTTTCATATCCCCTCGCCTCCTTCTTCTCCTCCGCCGCCCACGCCGCCGAAGTCGCCGCAAAGACGAAACCGGCCACCACAGCCGCAACCCGATACTTTTTCATACCAATTTCTCCTCCTCTTGATTGAATACCACTCTTCCCGAAGGGAAGATGTGGCGTACCCTGCAAGCTATATCTCAGCAGACCCTATCCAGGCCCAGCCGCCGCAACCGCTCCACGTTGAGCAGGTTTATCTTTCGCATGCACGTCCCGAACAGCCGGTATCCTCCGCCACCCTCGCCCAGCACATCCAGCGCCCGGTCGATATCGGTCACCACCACTGTGCCGACCATTGCGGCGTTGCGCCGGAAAAGCGGTTCCGGAACGAATCCGGCGGTAGGCCCGACAATGGCAATGGCTGCATCCGCGGGAACGAAGCTGATGAGCTCTTCCATGCTGCCGTTGGCGATGGCGGCCCCGGTAAAGACGGCGGTTTCACAGCGGGCAAGGGTTTCAGCGGTGCGTTCCGGCGCAACAAAGGTTCCGTACCCGGCTTCGGCCTCTTCCTGAGTCTCTTTTTTGCGGTCGATGATGGTGACTTCATCCGGACACAGTTCCTTAAGTTTCTTGAGAAGCGGGATGATCGCGCCCACCATGCAGACCCGGCGGTTGCGGAAGAGCGATGGAATACCGGACAGATCTCCGCTTGTATCCACACAATAGCGACCATCTTCAAAGAACGGTACAGACAGGGCATTCAACGTGGCCAGCCTGATGACCCCGGCAAAGGGACCGGGAATATCTCCCGACATGACCGCGTGGGCCCGCATGCCGCGGATGGTGGGCGCGCTTCCCTTCAGGATGCGGTTACCCGCGCTTCTCACAACCTCGGGAGGGGTATAGGCGACACCGCCGCAACCGTTGGAAAGTTTGACTCCGACAAAGAAGACCCCCACCACCAGCCGTTCGATAACCAGGGAATCAAGCGCATTGCCGTACATGCCACGCAGGGTATTCGCTGCTTCATCCAGGATTGGAGCGGAAATCCCGGCAGTTCCGGAAATCCCGGTTATGTCTGTCTGTACACTCGATACTCCATTCATTGACTTTTCTCCTTCATGACCTCAACCGATATCCTTTCCTGGACTCTATGCCTGCCCGGTCATGGACAGGGCAGGCGGCGCCGGGGGTGAAGGCCGCAACCGGCATTCCTACAGAAAGCTGAAGGACAGCTCCACTCCGCACTGAAAACCGGGGTCCCTGTATGCGCCGGTTACGTAACGGGTGGCATAAAGCTCGTTGCCCAGGTTCTTGCCGTAAACGGTAATCCGGGTGTCCCTGTCGAATATCCTGCCTTTGTACCCCACATTGAGATCCACTCTCGTATAATCGCCCAATTCATAGTAAACGACTCCCATGGGCGACGAACTGCGACTCTTCGGGCCGACATAACGGATATTCATATTGGCGAAGACGTTCTTGTAGCGGGCGCCGAGAAGGGCGCTCACGAAATGGTGGGAAATACTGTCATTGGTGGTATCATCGTTCGTCGTGATATACGTGTACTGTAAACGGTAATTGAAGTACTTCAGGAACTCGCCCGATATGCCTGTTTCAAATCCTTTTGTCGCTACCGTTGCAGTGCTCACGAATTCAATCTCATCCCCGGTTGAGGGATCGATGTAGCTTGAGACATTCTTTTTACCGGTAAAGGGATCAGTGCCCTTGGCGCTTACTTTCTGATTATCCGTGTCATAGTAGTATATGGTTGCCCAGGGAGTGACGGCGGGATGGATCGCCGCGAGAATTCCCAGTTCGTACCGCGACCGCTTCTCGGCGGGTAGCGGCGATCCGTCAGGGCTTATCTGGTAACCGGTTGCCGTTGAATTTTCGGTAAATGCATAACGGCCGGTAAGGGTAAGCATCGAGGTCAGTTTGAGAGAGGTTCCGACGGTGTAAACGAAGGTTTCCTTTGCCCATTCATCGAAGTCCTCACCCGTCACCGGGCTGCTGTTATAGTGCTTCTTGTCCATCCTGAATCCGGCGTCGATAGTGAGCCGGTTGTTCAGCATCCGGTGTTCGTCGGCGATATAGGCGCCGTACATCTCCTCATCGTTCTTAATAAAGCCAGGCGCCACCCCGCCAGGGGCGACATACGTAAGAAATTGGCCTCCCAGCCTGAGGGTGTTGTTTTCCCAGGCGCCCACATGCCTGAGGCTGACGTTGTGTCCGCTGCTGTTCTGATCCCTTTGCGTCACCTGGATCGCGAGGTTGTTGAAGGCATACTGCATGGTCGTCGTCTGGGTTTTGCTCCAGGGCGCCTCCACATTCAGGGCGACCAGGTCCGAGTTCAACTTGTTCATGTTCATGTCGGACACGGACAGTGTGCCGACTTTCGACCAGTCAAGGGTTCCATCTTTCCGGGTTGTCGGCGCGAGAATCAGGCCCCACTCCAACTCCTTCATCCCCCAGCTCTTGTACCAGAGCAGATCGGCCTTCAAAAACGGGCTCGTGAACCCTCCCCGGAAAAGGAGCGAATCGTTGCGACTCGCCATGTTCCAGCCGGATTTTCCGTCGGTTCCCTTGTTTTCATAGGACAGCCGGTAATCGAAATTCCCGCGTTTTTCACCCGCATAGAGGTTTTCCCTGTGAGTGTTGAAGCTTCCGTAGGCGCCCACCAGGCCGGCTTCCGGTTTTGATGAGCGTTTGGTCTTGATCACGATGAATCCCTGGTTGGACGAACCGGTACTCGAACCGAAGTTTGTCAGGGGGCCGAGGGTAACGGCCGTTGCATCCCTGATGATGCTTACGGACTCGATGGAATCCACGGGGAGTGACGCAAGCAAGCGATCTGCCTGGGTGATATAGACGCCGTCCAGGATGATGCCGTAGTTCCCGCCCCTCATGTTGGCGAAGAACATGTGTTGCCGTCCCTGAAAGGTTACTTCCATACCGGCGGCCTGCTGTATGACATCCCACACCGTCTCGGGCTTGAGGGCCTCGATATCTTCTTCGGTAAACACCTCCACATGGAGCTTGCTGCTCTCTGATACCGCATAGGGACTTGTAACAGACTCTCCTATACGTTTTGCCTTGGTCCCGATCCGCTCCAGTTCATGGGTTTCCTCTTTTGCGGCCTGGTCAGCAGCGCGTGCGGATACCGCCGGACCGGCGAAGATTAGAAAAACGAAGAACAATAATATTTTTTTCATATATCGCTCCTTTTGCACATTGCATTATTAATCAATAAATATTATATATTGCCAGGACTATCCGTCATGGGAGAGCAGACTTTCCTGACCTTTGATAAATCTATCATTAAAAACCATTTCTTTGATTTGACGAGTATTGCCACGCACGCTTTCAGTTTTCCAGTTCATACTCCATGGGTATTACCAACCGCGCGCTGACCGGCGGTTTCGGAAATGGGGCGCTTCTTGTCACGGTATTCTTCGCGTCGCCGTCCAGAAGAGGCACACCGCTGCTTCTGACTATGCGCACGTTGCTTGCGCTGCCGTCACGCTGGACGACAAACTCGACGGAAAGCCTGCCGCTCCAGCCCATGCGCCGCGCCAGGACGGGGTACCTCAGGTTTCCTGCCACCAGGTCCCGGATATAGGCGAAATGCTTTTTCAGATAGCGCATCCTCAGGGTTTCGGCGCTCTCGCCATTTTCATCGCCGCCGGATTGATCCCTCCCTGAACCGTGGCCGGAACCGGTCCCCGTCCCGCTGCCGTTTCCCTGGCGGCTGGAGGTGAAGCCGGCGCTGCCGGCGGTTACCGCGGATGCGGGCGGCAGCTGGGACAGCGCCGTTGTCCGTGCAAGCGTGACTGCTTGTGGCGAGGACTCCAGCGGAGTCGGTTCGACATCATGCTTAGGCAAAGAGTCGGGTGGGGAAAGAACCTGCGGCTTTGCCGTTCTCGGACGCCGTGACGGCGCTGCCAGTCGGGATGGAGGCGCCCCGCCGGGATCGTTTTTTATTTTTTCCTTTTTCGTTCCCTGTACCCTTTCCACCGTGAAATCGATCAGGACAGGCGCTTTTTGGGGCGCGGACATATCGGCAAAGGAAACCGCGGCGGCCAAAACTGTCAGATGCAGCGCAAACGAAAAAAGAAAAGACTTCGTTTCGGTATTCATCTTCCATCCTTCCTGAACCCAACATCTTAATCTTTCCCGATTCATCCCTTATTCTTTGCGGAACACAATCCACATGCCCTCATCGTTACGGGTCAGAGTGAAAGCGCCGATCCCGGCCGCCTCCAGCGCGTCGGAATAGCACCTGTTGTCATGCCGGGGCAGGGTCCGCCGGTTCTCCAGCCACTCAGGTTCCTCCTTTTCCATGCGCTTCCGGATAGCTTCCCTTGTTTTCGGGTCACCAAGTCCGCCGCCTACGTAGGCGCTTCCTCCCGGTTTCAGAACCCGATTGATCTCCTGAAAGGCAGTGGCCAGCTCATCCCAGAACGGAACCGAGCCTCTGCTGATAACCAGATCGACCGAGGCATCAGCCAAGGGAATTGCCTGCACCTGACCGAGCAGGGTTTCCGCGCGTCCCGTCATGCCACTTGCCGCAATGTTCTCGTCGGCACACCTGAGCATTTCAGATGACATATCAAGTAATACGAAATCGAGATCGGTAATACGCGCCAGGGCAAGCCCCAGGTAGCCGCCGCCACAGCCAACATCAAGGCAACTGCCGGAAGAAATTCCGGTTTTCTCCAGAATCCTGGCGGCATAGTAGGCGTAAACAGGCGCATTTATATCCAGGGCAACCCGGTTGTATCTGCTTACCTCGGATGCTTTCATGGCTTCCCTTTTCATCTGCCGACAATCCTCCTCATTTCGCGGTCCGAAACCTCGACTCCAAGGAAGAGCCGATAGAAATTCCGCGCCTCTTTGACTATGTTAACCGGGTATTCCTTGGGGTAGAGACGGCTCATGATCCATTGCAGCCCGAGTATTCTCATGAATGAAGGAGGACGATCGACCCAGTTGAAAGGGGTCCTCGGTATCAGGTAGACCCGTCCCTGCCGCACCGCCTTGATACGCTTCCATGCGGAGTCTTTGAAGACCTTGTCGAAAAACAGCCTTTCCTGGACAAGGATCACATCCGGGTCGTAGAGCATCACCTGCTCCAGGGAAATATGTTCCATCCCCTTATGACTGGACGTATGGCAGCGATGGACGTCCGTGTCACCCGCGCGTTTGAGCAGTTCCACGTGGATCGAATCGTCGCACTCCGTCTTCAGCCCGTCCGGCCCCTCCGCATAGTAGACCTTCGGCCGTTTCGCTACGGGAATTCTTTTCACCGCCGCGTCCACACCGGCCAACACCTTGCGGCTGTAATCGCTTAGCTTTTTCGCCCGCTCTTCCCTGTTGAGGAGCCTGCCAAGAAACAGGAATATATCAGGATAATCTGAGAGGCTTTCCGCTACTGCATAGACATAGGGAATATTCAGCTTCTTCAGGGTTTCTTCCGTTCTCGGGCTTTTGGGCGATTTCCTGTCGCTCCACATGAGGAGGATATCCGGCTTCGCCTTCAGCAGCGTCTCGATGTTGGCGGTCTGACCCTGCCCGAAGAGACTGCCGATAACGGGAAGCCCCTGGACTCTCCGGTCAAGATATTTCTTGTCTTCTTCCTTCAACGGGAAGATGAGACCCGCCATCAAGCCGGGATCAACGGCATACATGATGTAAGTCCCGTAGGGTGACGGTGCGTAGACCTTCTTGATGGTATCGGGAACCGATACGTTGCGGCCCGCCATATCGACAATCTCCTTCGCGCCGGCAACACCGGAGCAGACCATGGGCAGCGCAAGGAAAAGAAAGATTGAGGCGGCAAGGCTTTTTTTCTTCATAGTAGACATGAGAACTTCTCCTTCTTCATGAAAGTACGTGGACAAAAAGTTCCACGGAAGATCAAAAAAAGACCGGCGAGACACAACACGCCGGCCTTCACAACCAGTGAATCGTCTCCTTTCCAAAAGGGAGGCGACGCCGTTTCCGGCGGCGCCCATCGCCCGGCATCCATAACGCAATCGTCACAGGAGGCTCGGGTCGGAGAAAAATATTCTGTCTTCAACAATCAGTTCACGGGATCACGAATTTTTCTTTGCAGTGTGTGCGACTCTGCGGGATTTACTTCATCGAGTCTGAAAATCAGCAGTTTGCGGGGTGATTCTTCACTGCCATATGCAGCTTCGACTCACCAAAGATACTGGGCACTTCCGTTTCCTTCACAAGGGTGAAACCGCACGAATTCAGTGATGCACTGAAATCTTCCGGATGACACAGGGGATGTCCGAAACTCTGAAGGCTCTTGTCCAGTTCGGCGATCCCTCCGTCCGGCATGCCGCAACCCGGACTGCAGAACCAGTGATTGGATACCAGCAGACCTCCGGGATTGAGGGATTCCGCCGCCCTCCTGAAGATCGCCGGGAGGTCCTTGCGAAATTTGTACAGCAGATGGGAAATAATAACGATGTCGTATCCTGAACCGAAGTCGTCCACCGTCACATCCCCGCCCTGAACGCCGACCTGATCCGTCATCCGGTATTCTTCGATATTTTCACTGGTGAATTCAGTGACATGCGGTTTGTCCAGAACCATCGCTTTTAATCCCGGATTCGCCTGGCACAAGGCGATGGCGTACAACCCGTGGCCGCCGCCCACATCCAGAAGCCGCCTGGCCGAGGTGAAGCCGTCCCAGGCCCGGACAGCCTGCGCTACGGCCTGCAACTCGCCACGCAAGGAAAGCTGGCCGAGCGCCTGGATGAACTCCCTGTCGGGTCCGGCATGAGAAGACCCTTTCGGCGGCGCATCCTTGACGAGAGTGTTGCCGAGACTGCTCCACTTGGAATGTGGAGCGGAAATACCCATCAGCCAGCCTCCCTGATAGCGCGGGGATGAGCTGACCAGAACCGCGGACGCCTTGCCCGTGTTCCGGTACCGGTCATCATCACGGGCCAGCATGCCCATATCCATCAGGGCCTGGAGATAGCTGCGCATAAACATGCCGTTTAGATTCATTGCCGATGAGATGTCCTCCCTGGTTGCCGGAGCGTTTTTCTCCAGCCAATCAAAGAGCTTCAGTTCCACGGCATGGGCCAGGACCTGGTAGGCCTTGTAGCCGTTTGCGATTTGGTCCAGCGTCTTCACCTCTCCGCCAACGGGGAGGTTCGTGAGATCGTTTTTCATTGAACGGGTTCCTTTCCGCCCGGAACAGACGGGCGCTGTTAGCATGTAACTGACATTTAACATCAACCCCCTCGGCCCCCCTTCTCAGGGGGGAAGCCTTTAAGACTCCCCTGAGAAGGGGAGGTCTGGAGGGGTTAGACTAGATAGAATCAGCGTTACAAAGTACCAGAGCCTCTTGCATAAGACGCAAGAGACACTCTCCCCTACCTTTACCCCCTCTCCCTGACCCTCTCCCACAAGGGGCATAAGCGCTAACTTAAATATTGCTTTTTAGCGTAACAATGCTACCATTG
>CAZFCG010000021.1:0-46248 GCA_964517595.1 uncultured Geobacter sp.
CACGTGTTCGCCCGTGCACTTGCATACTGCCATGATGCTCTCCTCTCCTGTGGTTTATGAAATAGCGCCAACCCGGGAAGACCGGCTTCCCGGGGATGGGCCCTGCAACTCAGGATAATAGCCTTGCATGAATATGTGTTTAATTATTGCTATCGATATGATTCATGCATGATAGCGAAGGACAAAAAGTTCCCACGGTGCGCGCCGCCATCATCATTTGCGGCGGCCATCCCGTGGTTGGCTTCAGAAACTCAGATAAATCTGACAAACGTATCCTTCAGGTATTTCCGCTCCAGAATCTTGGCTATCCTCTTGATGAGGTTTCGCCTGATCTCAAGGTCCATCGGATGGGTAGGGTCCTGATGGGCCTCGTTTATCTTCGTGCCTACCAGAAAAATGATGCTGTCGCTCTCAAGGAGGCGCTCCAGAAGCATGCTGGCGGCGTTCCTCCGCGTGGTGGTCTCCCCTTTTTCCAGGAACTGGGCCACCTTGGTCAGGGTGAGAAGACCTTCGGTGACAAGGTCCGCGCCCGCAAAGGTCGCGATGGGCGGTATATCCCCATCGGTGGTTTCCAGATGGTCCACGATCTCGCGGTTCAGCTCACGGGCCACGATGTTCGCCGTGGTGCCTCCGCAGATGACCTTTCTCCCCTTGAAGGTATCGAAGATGTTCGCGAAATGGGCGTCCCGGTTCTCGTGAAACGGAGGCCCGGTCAGCACCAGCAGACGCCGGGGCTGCCGGAAGTAGAACACTGCGACCGTCATATCGTCATAGGCCTTGTTGCCCACTTCGTTTTCCAGGGCCTCGGCCAGAATCCTGCCGGCGAGAGTCCTGGCCGATATGCGGGGATCACGGCACACCTGATCCAGAACGAACCTCTTGCACCCTTCCACGCGCCAACCCAACTTAAGCTGTTCGGTGCCGATGCCTGACTGGGATATGCCGTCCGACATGATTACCAGGCGATCTTCAGGCAAGGCCTTGAGGCTGTAAGTCTTCATCTTCCTTTCATCCAGGGAAGGAGACTCAACTTCCTTGAACGGCACGGTTATGGCTTCACCATTGCGGATGAGGAGAAAGGGGGGGTTGTCCATCTCCACAATACTGATGTCCGTCTGCATGCGGATATCGACAATGGTATAGGTGGCGTAACTTATGTTGCGAACCCTGCACACCGGCAGGGCATTCATGATTGTTTCCGCGGAGCAGATGAGATCAACGTCGCTAGCGGTGAATTTCAGCGCCATTGTGGCGGTCATGGTGGAAAGGATGTTCGCCTTCAGCCCGTGACCTAGGCCGTCGGACAGTACCGATATCACACGGTCTTCCTCAGGGAACTTGTGGGTCATGAAGGAATCGCCGCAGATATCCTGTCCGTGCTTGTTCTTCTGGCACGACTCTATCTCTATGAACAGGTCATCGGGCAGCGTGTCTTCCCTGTTCTCACGGGGTTCCGGCACATACCGTCTTCTAGGAAGCATTCGCGTTATCCTCCGCATGCTCCAGGAGGTTGATGTCCTTGGTAGTGAATCCGTAGGCAAGGGATCTGAGGAGTATCTCGGTGTCAGCCATGTTTTCACCGAGTCTGAAGGCAATCTCCTGTACTGTCTCCAGGTTTTTGCGGATGACCTGTTTGGCTCTCTCCGCTATCTGCTCACGGTGCATTTCCGTATCCGTCACGTCCAGTATGACGCCGCCGACCACCTGATTGGTTTCAATGGTGAAGATGGTAACGTTGAATATCTTGTTATTGATATGCAGGGCGTCCCTGTTTATGTCCTGTCCGCTGAGCAGGCCGACCTGAAAGAGGTCGGAAAAGGGAACAAGCTTTTCTAGGCATGCGCCTTCCAGCCCCGGATGAACCTGGTTGGTGAAGAGAGATTCTTCATCGAACATCTGAATGAAATTCTCATTGCATTCAATAACCTTCATGTCCGCGCCGACTATGACAACACTCATGGGGATGCAGCGCAGGAGGGCGTTGGCTTTTTTCTGGGCCAGCTTGCGCAGATGGGAAAGGCACATGGACGGCTCGGCCCGGCCGGTCAACAGAGCGCTGGCAAGGGAACGGCAGGTCTCATAACCGCACCCCCCGCAGTTCAGTTCGTCCTCTTTCTGGAAAGCCCCTATCTGATGCAACGCCTTGCTTATCTGCTCTTCGCTGTGGTGCTGCACCGGCAGTGAAGCCTCCCGGTGGAGACCGTCAATCTCGACCAGAACATCCCGTTCAATCCGTTCCGAAGGAATAGTCGCCCGGTTGTATACCTCCAGCTCATCCAGCAGATAGGGCCGGCTCTTGCTCGTGCAAGGACCGTGAACACAGCTTCCCTGACAGGCGAGAATCTCGACGAAAACCCTGTTGTGCAGCTCATCTATCTTGAGGCCGGTCAGCGCCCTGTTGATGCAGTAGACGCCTGCCAGGGTCATGAACCTTACATCGGAAAAATCCCCGAAAAGCCTTATGGTTTCATTCATGCCGCCTTCCACCGGATACAGCGCGCCCTCATTGGCGGCCTCCGGTTGGAAAACATCGTCACCGCCGGGGAGCATGGACAGGGGATCAATGCCTTCCTCACGAAACCACCGGTGAAGATCCTGATAGGTCAAGGCGACGTCGAGGATATCCGGATGGCGATCCACCTCCTGTTTTTTCGACGCGCACGGACCGATGAAGATAATGCCGATATCGTCGCCATAAATCTTGCGAAGCAGCCTGCAATGGGAAAGAAGCGGCGACAGTATGGGAGTGATGCAATCAGCCTGTTCCGGAAGGTATTTCTGGACGAAATCAACCGCGGCCGGACATGCCGAAGAAATCGTCAGTTTGGCGTCGCTCTGCTTGAGTTGTTCGGCGACACGGGCTGAAACCTGCTGGGCGCCCAGGGCGGTTTCGCTTACCCCCTCGAATCCGAGCTTCTTCAGCGCCGCTATCAGGAAAGGCGGCTCAATTCCGGCAAATTCACCCACGTAGGAAGGGGAAACGGAAGCCATCACCCGGCGTTTCCTTTTGAAAAGGTCCCGTGCGCGGGAAAGGTCGTCCCGGACTTTCTTCGCCTTCGTCGGACAGACATCCACGCAGTGACCGCAGTATATGCACAGGTCAGAGGCTATGGAAGCGCGCCCTTCTTCGATCTCGATCGCCTTTACAGGGCATTTGCGGACACACTTGAAACAGTCCTGGCATTCCGTCTTTTCGGTGTAGACGGGCTTTTTCAATTCCATATTATTCACCGAATTTCTCTCCAACAAAGCGCTCCAGCAATTCCACTAGCACTTCGTGGTTTACCTCATGAAACATCTGGCCATTTATCTGGATGTTCGGACCCTTTCTGCATTGCTCCTCGCATCTGCTGCCCACAAGTTCCACATCGGCAGTGCGGTTGTTTTCCTCCAGGTATCTCTCGATATACTCAAGGTTTTTCCTGTTGCCTCTGCGGAAGCAGGAGCTTCCCATGCATATCTTTATCCTGGGTTTCATGGAAAGCCTCCTAAGCGGGTGGATCGACCGAACCTTTCCGCGTCAACTGAGCGGAAAGCACGGCAAGCCCCGACAAAAGATCCTCCCTCTGGAAAATAACGTGTTCAGGAACGTTGATATTCGCGGAGGTGAAAATCCAGATGGCCCGGACACCACCCTGTACAAGCTGGTCGACCACCGACTGGGCGACGTCCGGCGGCACGCACACTATGGCAAGGAGAATGGTAAGCCTTTTCAGCAGCTCGTTGAGACGGGAAAAGGGGAAGACCGTAACGCCATGAAGCGATGTGCCGATTTTCACCGGATCGTTGTCAAATGCGGCAACGATCCGGATTCCGAAATTGTTCAGTTCCCTGTGGCCCAGAAGCGCCGCGCCCAGTTGGCCGGCCCCAACCAGACATGTATCCAGGGCCCGCCCCCAGCCCAGAAACTTCTCTATGGCCGAAACCAGATCATTTGTGCGGAATCCTACCCTGGGAACCCCGTTGATACCAGTCAGTTCCAGATCCTTACGCACCAGAATAGCCTCAATTTGCATCTGGTCCGCAAGATATGCGGAGGAAACAAACTCCTCGCCCTTGGCCGAGAGGACTCGAAGAATCTGAAGGTATGAAGGAAGACGCCTGATGGTGGGCAGTTTGTCGATTTTTAGTGTCTTTGGGCTCATTCAACCACGGATAGCATAACCTCTGGAGAGGGTAAAACCATATTTGATAGTCAGTTATCATATATCACGAGAGAGGACGGCTTATCAAGCAGTTTGAGGGAAAGTTTTATTCAAACTGAAACAGGAAGGAATTGTCATACAAAATCAGATACTTAATACCATGGAAAATGGGGAAGCGGAAGGATGGCGCTAGCAACGTGCATATATAGCGAAAAAGAGGAAAAGAACCAGGGGAATCTTCGCAAGACGGGAAGTCTCCCCGATTCAAAAATGGTTATCCCGCGGCTGCGCGGAAACTCCTGATGAGCCGCCAGCCTGATTTGGATATATCATGAAAAGCATCAGGAGACGCTGGTTCGATAAATCTCCATCGCGGCCGGGAAAGGTCTCAGGGCCCTTTCAAATATGCCGAGGGAATAGGCTATGGCAAGCCCGTAATTGGTGATGGGAACGCCGGACTGACGACAGCGGATGACCCGGGAGAGGACCTCGCGCCTGTTCCACATACAAGCGCCGCAATGAATTGCCAGCTTGAAAGAAGACAGGTCCTCAGGAAAATCCCGTCCCTGCACATGGGCAAACTCAAGCTTTCCGCCCACATACTGACGCAGCCAGCGCGGTAGCTTCACCCGGCCTATGTCCTCTCCGATGGGATGATGAGAACAAGACTCGCAGATAAGCACCTTGTCACCGGGCGCGAGTTTTTCGATGGCCAGCGCTCCCTTGACAAATTCCGCCAGGTCGCCCTTGAAACGGGCGAACAGTATGGAAAAGGAGGTCATCGGGATATGATCCGGCGTATCGGCCGCCACCTTCAGAAAGGCCTGGGAATCGGTAACCACCAGCGCGGGAGGCCTTTTCAGACGATCCAGCGCATCGCGCAGTTCCCGTTCCTTTACCACCATACAGTACGCGTCATTGTCCAGTATGTCGCGGATTGACTGGACCTGGGGCAGAATGAGCCTCCCCTTGGGCGCCTCCAGGTCGATGGGGATAACCAGAACCACCAACTCCCCCGCCGGCGCCAGGTCGCCAAGAATGGCCGGCGTATTGATGAATTCTTCGGGCGCGGTTTTGACAAGGGCCTCCCGCAGGTCGAGAACTCCCTCGCCCGTTACCGCGGAGGTCTCGATACAGGGGATGGAAAGCTTTTCCAGAGCAGCCTTGCGGGCGACATCGACTCCCGCGATGTCCGTCTTGTTGAAAACTGCTATTACCGGAACTTTCCTTTCCCGAAGTTCCGAAAGGATCCCATCCTCGAAATCTCCCCAGTCGCCGGCAGTGGAGACAATGATCCCCACATCCGCCCGTTCGAAGACCTGACGCGTCTTCTGTACGCGCATTTCGCCGAGGGCGCCCACATCATCAATGCCCGCGGTGTCGATAAACAGGACCGGACCGATGGGAAGCATCTCCATGGGCTTCTCCACCGGGTCGGTAGTAGTCCCGGCAATATCGGAGACGATGGACACGGTCTGCCGGGTAAGGGCGTTCAGGATAGAGGATTTTCCCACGTTTCGCCTGCCGAACAGGCCTATGTGAAGTCTGAGTCCCTTTGGCGCGCTCCTCATGAATGCATTTTCTCCTTCCTGAGCGGAGAACCGAGCCTGGTCACGCTCTCCGCAGGTTTGCCCGTACCATTGCAATGAAAATCCGCCCCGGTTCGACGGTCAGAAATACAAGTCGTGCTCGCCCCGTTCTCGGATGGCCTCAAGGCGCTTCAGCACCGTCTCCTTCGTATCCCCCCCCGGCAACCCCGCGATCTCTTCCGCGATGAGCCGCTCCCCGGCTTCACGGGTTTTTGGGGTGGCATAATCCATCAGATACTCCTGAAGGGTCAACAGCGCGTTGGGTGTACAGTACTCCTTTATGAACCCGGGAATACTGAATTCCATAAAGTGCTCACCGGTCCTCCCGACACGGTAGCACGAAGTACAGAAGCTTGGGACATAGCCGTCGGTAATCAGCTCACGCATCACCTCATCCAAGGAACGGATGTCACCCAACTTGAACTGCTCCCTCTCCATGACCTGCGCGTCCCCTGCCTCGGTGTACCCCCCCAGCTCGATGCGGCTCCCGGCGTCGATCTGGGAGACTCCGAATGACATGCACTCACGGCGAAGAGCGGCATTCTCCCGCGCGGTCAGGATAAGTCCCGTATAAGGAACCGCCAGGCGCAATACGGCGATCAGCTTCTTGAAAGACCCGTCGTCCACCTGGTATTTCTCGTCCAGGAAGACGCCGGCCGCCGGCCTGATGCGCGGGAAGCTGATGGTGTGGGGTCCCACGTTGTAGCGCTCCTGCAGATGCAGGGCGTGGGTGACCAGGCTCAGGACCTCGAATTTCCAGTCGTAGAGACCGAACAGGACACCGAGGCCCACGTCGTCGCACCCGGCCTCGAAGGCCCGGCTCAGGCCGTCAAGCCGGTAGAGGTAGTTTCCCT
Organism: uncultured Geobacter sp.; assembly: GCA_964517595.1. GTDB lineage: Bacteria > Desulfobacterota > Desulfuromonadia > Geobacterales > Geobacteraceae > RPRC01. Next base: position 6,589 of record CAZFCG010000021.1, read on the forward strand.
TGCGGGTATCCGAGGGATGGAAGCGGGCATAGGTTTCGTGGTGGTAGGTTTCGTGGAAGATCTGATAGGTGCCGATGCCCGCCGCCTTCACGGTCGCGTACCCCTCGTGGTCCAGGGGGGCGGCATTGATGTTCACACGCCGGATCTCGCCGTGGCCGACCTTGGTCTGGTACACGGTGCGGACCGATCTGGCAATGAATTCCGGATCGTACGCCTGGTGCTCGCCGAAGACCAGGATGAGCCGCTTGTGCCCCTTGTTCTCCAGCGCTTCCACCTGCTGGCGGATCTCATCCTCGTTCAGGGTGCGGCGGATGGCCAGGGTGTTGCTCCGCTTGAAGGCGCAGTAGGAGCAGTCATTGACGCACTTGTTGCCGATATAGAGCGGTGCGAACAGCACGATGCGGTTGCCGTACACGTTCTTCTTCAGCTGCCGGGCGGTCTCGAAGATCTCCTCGTTCAGCTCCGGCGTATCGGCGAGAAGCAGGGTTGCCGTCTCCTCTACGCTCAGGGCCTGCTTTGCCAGGCTCTTGGCGATTATCTCACGCACGCGACCCGCGTCGGGCCGCTTCCCGGCCAGAAGCCCGTTGATGTAATCTTCATTAATAAAATCCACCGCACACTCGCTCAGTTTAACTGCCGGCATTCCGCTCATACTGCACCTCTCTTTGTGTAATCATCCGGCGATTGTCACGAAGTCGGGCTCTACAGCCCGGTCATATCGCCATTATGTAAGATAACGAGATCTCTTGCCTTCTGTCTTCCGTGCGCAATCATGCCGCCCTGGTCTTGTTCAGGGAATCACCCCGCCCCGTTCCGATGGTTCTGCCCATGGCGCGGATTCCGGCCTGGATGCGGGCATTGCTCTCATCCGCGTTCTCGTCGCAACTGGACTTGGCCGGGTAGATCTCGTACAGTTCCCGGTATTTGCGCGGCGTCAGGTTGGGCATACAGATATTTGCCCCGCGGGCCAGCCCATGCGCGCGCCCCTCCATGCGATTGATCGTCGCCAGGGCCGTTGTGCTCGGGATGTTGATCAGGGGGCAGGTGATCCGGGTGAGCGCCACCACCTTGCAGGTCATCAGCTCCGTGGACGGGACCTGCTCCTCCGGCGCGGCCCGGAACCGTGAACCATCCCGGCCGAGCGGGGTCTCCGGGTGGGATATGTAGGGTCCGATGCCGATCATGTCGATATCGTATTCCCGGAACAGCAGGATATCGTTCGCCAGGTCTTCCCAGGTCTGACCGGGGATACCGACCATGATCCCGCTTCCCACCTCATATCCAATCTCGCACAGCCTTCGAAGGATCTGAAACCGGTCCGATCGGCGTCCCGGCAGCGGCGGGTGGATACGGTCGTACAGCTCCCGATTCGAGGTCTCGAATCTGAGCAGGTAACGGTCCGCGCCTGCCCGGCGCCATTCAACCAGTTCACGGTCTTCCCTCTCTCCGAGGCTGAGGGTCACGGCAAGACCGGTTTCCCGCTTAATCCGTGTTATGACATCGGAAAGCCAGTCCGTTGTGATGCCGTAATCCTCACCCGACTGCAGCACCAGCGTGCCGTATCCGAACCGGACGGCGAGGTGGGCGCACTCCAGTATCTCGTCGGCCTCCATGCGGTACCTGCGCGCCCCGGTGTTTCCCGCGCGGATCCCGCAGTAGCCGCAATCACGGGCGCAGACATTGGAAAACTCCACGAGCCCCCGCAGATGGACCTCGTCGCCCACATTCTCGCGGCGCACGGAGTCCGCCCACTGCCACAACTCTTCAAGCCGGCCTTCATCTTCCGTCTTCAGCCAGGAAAGGATCTCTTTCTTATTCATCCATACTCCGGGTTAATGATTATTTCTCAGATGGACACTACTTGGATACCGCAGCGCTTTTTGGCGTATATGACAATCTCACGTAACAATCGAGAATTCTTTGACCTGGGTCAAATTTGGCGTCTTTTGGAGACGGTCAAAAAAACGGCCGGATGATAGTCATCCGGCCGTTTTTCATTCTATCCAGGATCCGCACTCAGACTGATGTCCTCAGTGAAAACATGGAACGTTCGAGTCCCGCATTACCCCCCAAGCTTGGAGCGCTTGAAGTAGTGGGTATGGAGCAGATGATGAGCCTTGTCGCTCAGCGGCTTGCCGAGGAATTTCTCATACAGCTCTTTGATGTAGGGGTTTTCGTGGGACTTGCGGATCGTCTTGCCCGCGTCCTCGTCGTAGAGAACCTTGGTCCTCTTCTTGAGGATTTCCACGTCACCGTGGTGATAGGGCTGACCGCCGCCGCCGATGCAGCCGCCGGGGCAGGACATGATCTCGATGGCGTGGAATTCGGACTTGCCTGCACGCACGTCTTCGAGAAGCTTTCGGGCATTGCCCAGCTCGTGGGCGATGCCGATGTTGAGGGTGTGGGGACCAACCTGAACCTTTGCGGACTTGATGCCTTCCATACCGCGGACTGCTTCGAAGTTTACGTTCTCGAGGGTCTGGCCGGTGGCCAGCTCATAAGCGGTTCTGAGGGCCGCTTCGATAACGCCGCCGGTGGCCCCGAAGATGGGCGCCGCGCCGGAGGATTCGCCGAGAGGGGCATCGAAGTCTTCGTCGGGCAGCGCCGTGAAGTCAATGTTCATGCGCTTGATGAGACGCGCAAGCTCACGGGTAGTGATGGAATAATCAACGTCGGGGTTTCCGTTCACCTTGAATTCAGGGCGGTCACACTCGTACTTCTTGGCGAGGCAGGGCATGATGGAGACAACCACCAGCTTTTCCCTGGGCACTCCGAGAATTTCGGCGAAGTATGTTTTTGCAATAGCGCCAAACATCTGCTGCGGAGACTTGGCCGTTGATGGAACATCGAGAAGGTCGGGGAACTGGTGCTCGAAGAACTTCACCCATGCCGGACAGCAGGAGGTAAGGATCGGAAGGCGTACGGACTTGTCGCCGTCCAAGTAGCGGGTGAGGCGGTCAAGGAACTCGGAACCTTCTTCCATGATGGTCAGGTCAGCCGCGAAATCGGTGTCGAACACATGGTCGAAACCGAGGCGGCGGAGAGCAGCGGCCATCTTGCCGGTAACGGAAACGCCGGCCTCCACGCCCAGGTCTTCGCCCAGAGCGGCGCGGACCGCGGGAGCGGTCTGGACGATGGTAATCTTGTCGGGATCGGCAATGGCGTTCACCACATCCCAGGTATGGTCGCGCTCCACCAGCGCGCCGACCGGACAGACGGCGGTGCACTGACCGCAGAATGTACAGACGGACTCTTCAAGGTTCATCTCGAAGGCAGGCGCGACGACCGCGCTGAAGCCTCTGTTTACGCCGGTGAGTACGCCGCAGGTCTGTACCTCGTTGCACATGGTTTCGCAACGGCGGCACATGACGCACTTGTCCATATCGCGGATGATGGACGGAGAGATGTCCTTGCGATAGGTGGACATGGCGCCTTCATAACGAATCTCACGGATGCCGAACTTTTCCGCCAGATCCTGCAACTCGCACTCGCCGGACTTCTGGCAGGTGAGACAGTCCTTGGGGTGATCGGATATCAACAGCTCGAGAACAGTTTTGCGGGCATTCAGCACGCGCATGGTGTTGGTCTTGACAACCATGCCGTCGGCAACAGGAGTCGCGCAGGCAGGGGCCAGGTTCTTTCGGCCTTCCACCTCGACCACGCAGATGCGGCAGGACGCCGCCATGTTGTTGACCGCCAGATCCTCCAGGTTGAGGAAGCAGAGGGTCGGGATATCGATATTAAGCTTCTTGGCCGCGTCAAGGATCATACTGCCCTGCGGCACTTCCGTTTCTTTACCGTCGATGGTAATTTTTAGCATAGACATGTATATGTGCTCCTTAATAGCAATATAATTTTTACTTCTTGACTATCGCGTCAAACTTGCACTTCTCGATACATGCGCCGCACTTGATACAGGCGGCCTGGTCGATGACGTGGGCTTCCTTGACCTTGCCGGAGATGCAGTTTACCGGGCATACGCGGGCACAGAGCGTACAACCGACGCACTTCTCGGGCAGGATGACTATTTCAAGGAGATCGACGCAGACGCCCGCCGGGCATTTCTTGTCGCGAACGTGGGCGATATACTCATCCTCAAAGGTTTTCATGGTGGACAGAACCGGGTTGGGCATGGTCTGGCCGAGGCCGCAGAGGGCAGTGTCCTTGATGTTGACGGCTAGGGTCTTCAGCTTTTCGAAGTCCGCCTCGGTTCCCTGACCGTGGGTGATCTTGCTCAGGATTTCGTAGAGACGCTTGGAACCGATACGGCACGGGGTACATTTGCCGCAGGTCTCGTCCATGGTGAAGTCCAGGAAGAACTTGGCGACATCCACCATGCAGTTGTCTTCGTCCATGACGATCATGCCGCCGGAACCCATCATCGAGTTTTTGGCAAGGAGGTTGTCGTAGTCGATGGGTACATCGGCATCCTTGTATGTCAGTGCGCCACCGGAAGGTCCGCCTGTCTGGACGGCCTTGAACTGCTTGCCATCCGGGCAACCGCCGCCGACCTCGAAGATGACTTCCTTCAGGGTGATGCCCATGGGGACTTCGATGAGGCCGGTGTTGTTGATCTTCCCGGCAAGGGCGAACACCTTGGTGCCCTTGGACTTCTCGGTGCCGATGGAGGAGAACCAGTCGGCGCCTTTTACCATGATAGCCGGAATATTGGCGAAGGTTTCAACGTTGTTGACGATGGTCGGCTTGCTCCAGTAGCCGGAGTTGGCAGGGAAGGGAGGCTTGGTGTAGGGCTCGCCGCGGCTGCCTTCCATGGAACGGATAAGCGCGGTTTCCTCACCGCAGACGAACGCGCCCGCGCCGTACTTCAGCTCGATGTCGAAATCAAAACCGGAGCCCATGATGTTCTTGCCAAGGACGCCGTATGCGCGCGCATCTTCAATGGCCTTAACCAGGCGCTTGATGGCAAGCGGGTATTCAGCGCGGATATAGACGACGCCGATGGAAGCGCCGATGGCGTAGCCGCAGATGGCCATGGCTTCCACCACGGAGTGGGGATCACCCTCAAGAACGGCGCGGTCCATGAATGCGCCCGGGTCGCCTTCGTCGGCGTTACAAACGACATACTTCTGGTCGGCCTGATTGGCCGCCGCGAAGCCCCATTTCGTGCCGGTAGGGAATCCGCCCCCCCCGCGGCCGCGGATACCGGATTTCTTGACCTCATCGATAACTCCGGCCGGGGTGCCCGCCGTGATGGCGTTGGCAAGGGCCTCGTAGCCGCGGACTCCAAAATAATCCTCGATGTTCTCGGGATCGATGAAACCGCAGTTTCTGGTCGCAATTCTCAGCTGTTTTTTTGCCACTTCCATTCTCTGACTCCTCCCCTTATTTATAGTTCTACCCGAACGTAGTTTTCCGGAATCACGTTATCCACAAGCTCGCCGGCCTTGAGATATTTCTGGACCAGTTCCCGCGCGCTTTTTTCGTCAAGCTTGCCGAAGCAGACAGGCGCCTTTCCCGGAAGGGTGACTACGACGGTCGGCTCGGCATAGCAGTAAGTCATGCAACCGGACTGCATGAATTCCACATTGTTGATCCCCTGCTTGTTCGCTTCATCCTTCATGGCTTCCATAACGGTCTTGCCGCCGGAAGCGATGCTGCATGTCGCGAGGGAGACGTTCACGAGAATCTTGTCTTTCCTGGCGGCAACCTTCGCCTTATAGTCTTCCTGAAACTTTTTCAGATCAGCTATTGATGCAATCTTTGCCATGATTTAACTCCTTCGGTTCTATTGAAAATTAGTATTCGGCGATAATGGTTTTCACCTGATCGGGCGTAACGTGGGCATACACCTTCTCACCGACGGTCAGAATCGGCGCCAGGGCGCATGCGCCAACGCAGCGGAGCACGTCAACGGAGAACTTGCCGTCGGGAGTGACTTCGCCGACTTCCACGTTGAGGGTATCGAGGAACGCATCTACGACCTTCTGGGCTCCCTTGACGAAGCAGGCGGTACCCATGCATATGGAGATGGGATACTTGCCCTTGGGCACCATGGTGAAGAAGGTATAGAAGCTGACGACGCCGTACACCTTGGCCAGGGACACATCCATCTGATCCGCTACGAACTGCTGGACTTCCTTGGGGAGATAGCCGAAAAGGTGCTGGGCCTTGTGGAGAACCGTTACCAGATGGCCTTCCTTGGTGGGAAGAGTGGCGACGAAATCCGCGAGCTCCTTGTAGAGCTTTTCTGGCAGTGTAGCGCGATCCGGAAGCCTACAATCCCCTGTTAACTGACACGTTGATCCTGATTGCATAGTGTTGAACCTCTCCTTTCGTTTTTAGCCAACCGAACTGCTTGGCCTTTGTGAAAACCGCGCCCTGAAAAAAAGGCATCCTTCCACATGACAAACACCGGCCCGGGGGCCAACTTCCATTATGATAAAATAATATCAAATTGTCCTTGACTCGAGAGACCGGCTTATGTATATTCTGCTTCAAGAAGCGTTATGAAGCTGGATATATTACCGCCCGGAATTGCTTCACCGTGGAAAAGAGCTTCAGCACAGTCAGACTGGCATGCCTACCAGCGGCATAAATCCGGTCACTGGATGCAAACGAATACCCCATGAACGGTAACCACCGAAGTAGGGTTCGTGCGTTGAATTTCTGCGTAACAGATGAATCCGGAGGGTTATGCCGGAACAGTGTCAATCCCTCCACTTCAACCTTCACGACCTGTGAGTGCAGATAAAATAGTGTTATAAAATTCTGAAAAGAATACACCCTGACTGTTCGGCTAACCTGTCAAGCCGCCGGGATTTGACCATAAGTAAATATGATTGTCAAGTGGGGTTTTCCCCCAGACAAACAAGTCTCTTACTGGTCGCGAACCGCAGTTTTACGCGAATTTTCAGGGTCCAGCCGCCGGCAACCGGGAAAACCGGGTTTACTTTTCATAGAAAGAAACCTGTCTCATGGCCGGTACGCCAAGGCCGATGCTCACCACCAAATCAGACTTCAGTTTCAAATGTCAAAAGCAGACCTAGACCCACCTTCGCCGTTTCCGAAAAATAAAACATCATTCTCCGGACTTAAAACAACTTCATTGCCTTGACGGAAAGCACCCTCATCTCTTGGGCGCTATGATTCACACATTTTATTTGAGAAATTCGGGCATAGGCAGGCAAAAATGCATGGACATCAACCTGTAGAGGGGAGCAGGGCGCCATCCTCCACATAGACTGATTGCGCGAAATTTCAACATAAGTAAAATTTTTTGTCAAGGCAAAAACAGACCTGAAAAAACCGTATGGTCGCCATATTTCCGGGTTACGTGAGCCCCCCAGCAAGCAATATCAATCAGGCAGGGGCCCCGGTCATTCAGACAAGCGCGATCCACCAGCCGGTAACGGGGACGGCCAGGGCTATCAAAGCCAGTAGAGCATTGAGGGTCTCCCCGGGCGCTCCGCGCTTTTCAAGCAGATACTCCGCCAAGAAACCGATGACGACACCAAAGGCAAATCCAAACAAGTGGGCGCCGAGATCAGTCCGCTCCCCCTCCGTACCCAGAAGAGCCAGCAGAGCCAGCGCTCCGGCAAGGGGCAACGGCAGACGACTCCGCGCGAGGCGGCGATCCCGGGCCACCCGGATGGAACCGAGAAGGCCGACCGCGCCGAAAACGAGGGTCGAGGCGCCGACCGAATCATGGGGAAGAGGCTGGAGCCAGGCGTTTGCCAGGTTCCCCGAAACTCCGGAGGCAAGCAAAAGGCTCCAGGCAAGCCCCGAACCCAGGTCATGACAGAGAAATGCAATAAAAACCCCGCCAATCAGCAGGTTTCCCAGGAGGTGCTTCAGACCTGAATGGAGAGTAAGGGCGGTGATTGCCCGCCACCACTCACCCTCCTGAATACGCGTGGCGTCAGCGCTGCCAAGCCCGATCCAGTCAATGGGGGCCGCACCGAAAAGGGAACCATCAAGCTGGGTAATATTATGAAATGTCGCCACCAGCAACAAGATCGACAGCGTGGCCAGGGTGTTGCCGGCGAGAGGCCGGGGTTTTGGCGGGACCGGCGGCCAGTCGAGGTTTTCCTGCTCAAAGAGACGAAGCTCCTCAAGTGCGATTTCATAGTAGCCTGGGGGCACCATCAGGACCCATCCGGCCTCTTTTCGAGCCATCCGGCAGGGTACGTAGCGGGATTCCAGCACCAGAGCCCACAGTTGGACCTCGCGCCTTACAGGAATGGCCCGGTTTTCATTTCCGGACCAGACTGCCGAGACCGGAAGCCAACCATCCTCTACTACGCCTGAAAACTCCTTGTCATCATCCATAGCAAAATACACCGCCGAAAGAAACCGCTGCCCAGGGAAAAACCGGGGTGAGTCCGCTTGCCGGAAGAATTTCGTCCGGCTGGAAACACCCACCCTTAAAGCCCGAAGCCATGGACAACAGCGGACAGTCGCCGCCGGAACCGGCTCAGGATTTCCCCCACAATGAAAAGGGTTGGCGCGCCAGGCGGGAGTTATAGTACCTGACATCTCCGGTTACTTCCTCTCCGGCCCAATCCGGCAGAATGACCTCCTGCTCCTCGTGTTCCAGTTCTACCTCCGCAAGCACCAGTCCGGCATTAGCGCCCAGGAATTCATCCACTTCCCAGCGCATGCCGTGCACACACAGGGAATAACGGATTTTTTCTACAATGCCGCATGTAACCAACGTCTCGAGCATGACCCTGGCATCCTCCGCCGGGAGGGGATACTCGAACTCGTCCCGGGCGGCGCCCTCCGATTTTCCCTTGATGGTAAGGTACCCTTTGTCTCCGATTAACCGGACCCTGACAGTGACATGCTCATCCGCGGCCAGATACCCCTGTCGACAGATCCGGCCGGAAAGCCCTGTCTTCCACGCATCGTCTACGACCAGAAATTTCCGTTCAATCTCCCTCGCCACTCCGTACCCCCGACTTGCTGACATTTGAGCAAATATATCAGACGGCGACTGTTTCTGGTAGTTTTATGCGTTCTGGCGCCCTTTAGCATTGAACCTGAAAATGGCAGTCTCACGCAAAGCCGCAAAGAACGCGAAGGAAAACCAAGAACTTGTCCAATGGGGCCGTTCACCTGACCGGGGATACCAGCTTTTTCCGCATCTATTTGAATTTATTTGCGTCTTTGCGTCTTCGCGTGATCAAATGGAGTTTCCAGATTGAAAACAACTCGACAGTGGGCGGGCTGAGCGTGTAGGCTGCGCCTCTGCAATCAAAATAATCAAGGAGAAAAGCCTGTATGGACTATATTGCGGACCTCCACGTACACTCCCCCTTTTCCAGGGCCACAAGCAAAGATTGCGATCCGGCAAGCCTGTGCGCCTGGGGTCGGTTAAAAGGGATTCAGGTGGTCGCTTCCGGCGACTTCACCCATCCCCGATGGTTCGCCATGCTGAAGGAAAAGCTCGCGCCATCGGAACCCGGCTTCTTCCGTCTCAAGGATGAAGTTACGCCCCCTCCCCTTCCGGGAATACCGCCATCAGCGGCAACGGTACGTTTCGTTCTGTCCACGGAAATTTCGTGCGTCTACAAGCGCCACGGAGTGGTTCGCAAGGTCCACAACCTGATATACGTCCCTGATTTTTCCTCCGCGGAGAGAATTGCCGCCAGGCTTGCGGAGATCGGAAACGTTGAATCAGACGGCCGCCCAATACTGGGCCTCGACTCCCGGAACCTGCTGGAAATAGTACTGGAAAACGCCCCCGAAGGCTTTCTTGTTCCCGCGCATGTCTGGACCCCCTGGTTCTCCCTTTTCGGTTCAAAATCGGGATTCAACCAGATTGAGGAGTGTTTCGGGGACCTGACACCCCACGTGTTCGCCATGGAAACAGGCCTTTCCTCGGACCCTGACATGAACCGTCGGATATCGGCGCTGGACCGTTTTGCGTTGATTTCCAACTCCGATTGCCACTCTCCCTCGAGACTCGGACGCGAGGCGAACCTGTTCTCCACCGGCTTCGATTTCTACTCGCTCCGCGATGCGCTCCGCCGGAACAATCGCAAGACCTTTCGCGGCACCATAGAATTCTATCCTGAAGAAGGAAAATACCACCTGGACGGTCACCGCGCCTGCAAGGTCAGGATGGAACCAGAGGAAACCCGAGCCGTGGAGAACCGTTGTCCGGTATGCGGCAAAGCCCTCACAGTGGGAGTCCTGAACCGGGTCATGGAACTTGCTGATCGTGACACTCCCGTTTTCAGCCCCGAATCCCCACTCTTCCACAGCCTGGTTCCCCTTCCCGAAATACTGGCGGAACTCCTGGGTGTCGGACCCGCTACCAAGACGGTGCTCACCCGTTACGCAGGGCTCATTGACCGCTTTGGCTCGGAGTTCAACCTCCTCCTCCACGCGACCTGGGAAGAAATCGCCACCGAGTGGCCCCTTCTCGCCGAAGCCATTTTCCGCATAAGAGAAGGTCGGGTGATCCGGATCGGCGGATATGACGGAGAATTCGGCGCCGTACGCGTCTTCAGCGACGAAGAAAACCCCGTTCGAAAGGGCGATCGCATTTTTTCCCGGGGGATGCATCAACGATAAGGGATCGTCAGGCAGTAACTCCACGGGGAAAGAACGCCCGGACAGGAAGAAGAAACGGTGAACAGAACCTCCTTCATCTCTTGATACGAATCACTCACCAGGCTTCTCAACCTCAACGAAAAAAACCCGGGAGTCGGGAAAAGACGCGCAGACTACCGATAATAACGCCAGTTTATTCCTTGGAGCTGCCATATTTCTGACCGTCGTCGTCTTCATTTCTATCAGGGAATTTCTTTCGAGGGTCATCTGCAAACCGGTGAAGATCCTGGCCGCGAAAGCGGAAAAGATTACGGAAGGTAACCTGGATGTAACAATCCATCATGTGTAGGGAGACGAGATCGGCGAACTGGATCACTTATTCCAGGAAATGGTTTCCAGCCTCAGAAAATTGATAGGAAAGGTTACGAGGAGTCCGGAGCTTGCGGCCTCAGCGGCCGTGCAAATGTCGGTGGCATTGGAGCAGACAGCCACAGGAGAGAAAACCGGCCCGAAAGATACGAAGGAATCCCGGAAAAGAGTGTATCCCCGCGCCAAAACGCCGCGAATCCTCACGGAACGCGGCGTTTTCACGTAAATCGCTGATGCGAAACAGTTGGAGCAAAGGGCCCGAGAGGCAACGTCTAGCCGGCCTTCCTCTCCGGATGAACCCGGCGTGGCCTGCCGCCCCTGGTTTCAGCGGCGGTTACGGCATCAAAGTGCATAACCTGGTTCCTCCCGGCAAGCTTGGCCCGTTGCAGCGCCAGTTCGGCCGAACCGGTCAGAGGACGCAGTTCCCGGCCGTTTTCCGGAAAGGACGCCACACCGATGCTGACGGTAAGACACCCCAGCGGCATGTTTTCCTCATGGGTGAATCCCGCCCGCTCCACTTCCCGCCGGAATCGGTCCGAGACACTCATGGACTCCTTTTTCGGTGTTCCCGGAAGGATGACGCAGAAACGTTCACCTCCATAGCGGGTCACGATGTCCATCTGGCGGGCGGATTTCTTCAGAATGCGCGCGATCTTTTTCAGGGCCACGTCACCGGCCGCGTGGCCACAGAGCTCATTGTAGACACTGAAATTATCCACATCCACAAGCAGTATGGAAAATTCCAGCTTCTGACGTTCCGCGCGGCTCATCTCTTCCTCAATCCGCTGATCGAGGAAACGCCGGTTGAAAAGCCCGGTCAGAGGGTCCGTCACCGAGGACTCTTCCAGTTGGGCCGCCTTTTCGCTGGATTCACTCCTCTCCAGTACCACGCAGGCATGCCTTGCCATGGAGAGGAGGATTTCCAGATCTTCTTCGGTAAAGACCCCGCTCCCCCCCTTATCGGACAGATTGAGCACGCCCACGACCACACCCTGAACCGCCAGGGGGACACTGACAAACGACTTTGTCTTGAAGCGGGAACGATTGCGGATGCGCACCCGGGCATCCTTCTCAATATCCTTAACCAGCAACGGCTGCCCGGTTTCAGCCACTTTTCCAGCAATCCCTCTTCCCACCTTGACGCTGATGCTCTTGGCCAGTTGCAGATTCATGCCTATAACCGACTCGATTCGCATCCCGTTGCCGCCTTCATCCACAAGCATCAGGGAACCGGAGGCCGCATCCACCAGTTCGGCGGCCATCTTCAGAATTGAAACATAGAGTTCCCGGCGGTTTTCCGCCTGCGAAAGCATGCTCAAAACCGATACAAATCTGTTGGAGAGGGCGTTCTCCAGCCGTCGTCTCTCCTCGGAACGAAACTGAACCGCTTTTGCCGCGATTCGATCTGTGAGCATCTCCACGAGGAAGACGTCTCGAACTCCCAGGTCGCCGTCAAAGAAGGCAAGAAGTCCCAGAAGCTCATCTCCGCTGGTTACCGGGTAACAGAGAGCACGCCTCGACACCAGATACGGGAAAAACGTCCCGACCTCTTTCTCCGGCACCACCGCGGTCTCGTCCGGACCATCGGCAAAAAGGAGGGCAAGACGGTCCTCCGCAAGGGTGCCGATTCGCTCCGGCATGCCGATAATTCCACGAAGGGAGATCCCCCGGCCCTGGCCGTCCTTAACGCCAATCGCCACCCTCGGGACATCGAACAATATGCCCAGGGTCTCGCTGAGCAGATCCTTCAGCTCATCCATGCAACTGGTTTGATCCATCTGAGCGAATAACCCACGGCACGTGCGGAATTTGCCTATGCTTCTCTCCAGAAGACGCGACTGAAGACTGTCGGGATCGATCCCGTCAAGCAGCCTGGAAACCTCCTTTGCTGCGTCCTTCACCTCCTCTGGAGTGGACGAAGGGAGCTCTTCCAGTATTTCAATAAGTGCAAAACCATCGATTCTGTCCGTTCTGGCCAGCTTCTCAGCCAGGAAGAGATCCAGGGTCCGATCCCTCACGCCGCCCCCGACAAAGCAGTAACGAAAACCATCACTCGGCTGGAAGGGAACGGCGAAATTCATCAGACCGGCACGGCAACTGAAAAGCATGGGTCTTTTTCTTTCAATGGCCGACTGGACGGCCTTTTCAAAGGCCTGTTCGCATTTTTCGCTGCAAACGAGATTCTTGGCAAGCCCACCGCACATGGATGATGATTGGCCCAGACGCGTAACAACGCCATCATTCTCATAGTAAAGGGCCAGAGCGAAATCCTCGAGAAACGGGTATCCGTGGAGCAGCTCCAGAATCTCAAGAGGCATTATCGCCGGAAAATCATCGTTGAACATAAAGCGTCCTTTTCAGGAGGGGTCCCTAAACGGCGCCTCCCACCGTAATCCCGGAAATCAGGAGGGTAGGCTGGGCATCTGACACAGGGGCGCCCTGTCCGTCCTTGCCGCAGGTACCGATCCCGAATCCGAGATCATTGCCTATTTTTGTCACTTTCTTAAGGACATCGGGGCCGTTTCCCGTCAGTGTCGCGCCCCTTACCGGCTCCGCAACGGCGCCGTTTTCGATGAGATACCCGTCGGAAACCTCGAAGACGAAGTCGCCGGTCACCGTGTTCACCTGGCCTCCTCCCATCTTTCTGACGAAAAGGCCCCGCTCCACATCCCTAACAATAGACTCCGGAGACTCACCCCCTGGCGCTATGAGGGTATTGGACATGCGCACGATAGGTCTGGCGTGATATGACTCCCTGCGCCCGTTGCCGGTGGAGCCACAACCGTCTTTCATGGCCGAGAGGCGGTCGTATAGATATCCCTTCAGCACTCCGTTTTCCACGAGCACCGTCCTCCGGGCGGGGACTCCTTCATCATCAAAGGAGTACGACCCCCTGGCATGGGGTATGGTTGAGTCGTCGATAACAGTCACCAATGGTGAAGCAACTTGGGTGCCAATCTTTCCGGCGTACATGGACATCCCCGCCTGGACCAGGTCCGCCTCCAACCCGTGGCCTATGGCCTCGTGGACCATGGTGCCCCCCGCCTCGGATGATATTACCACCGGCATCATCCCGGCCGGGGCCTTGCGCGCGGTCAGCATCTTCAAGGCCCTCCTGGCCGCCGAAAGGGCGACCTCTTCGGGGCTGTTCTCGTCGAACAGCTCATAACCCCGGAATCCGCCGACAGGCTCGTAGCCAGTCTGGATAACATCGCCCTGCGCGGCCACCACCTGGGCCAGGAATACGGTGCCGGTCCTCCCGGTTTCGATGAATTCTCCCAGCGAATTGGCGACCTGGGTCCGGACCCGGCCGTCACGATACACCACCATCACCTGCCTTACCCGATCATCCAGCCGTCGCGCCGCGGCGTCGGCCCGGCGCACAAGAGCAACCTTATCCTGAAGCGGAACCGTTTCAGGGGAGGTTTTTATGACAAATCCCGGGCCTGTTGTTTTGCTCCTCAGATCGATTGGAGAGCCAAATTCCTTGCCCCGCACAGCGCGGCTCACCGTATGGGCCAGTTCAAGAAGTGCCCTCTCTGATATTTCATTGGTAAAGGCGTAGGCCGTGCGCAGGTCGGAGATCACGCGGATCCCGACGCCCCGGTCCGTCCCCGACACGATCTTTTCTATCTTGCCGTCTTCGCACACGATGGAGGTGGAAGTCCCTTCTTCGAAGTAGATATCGGAAAACTCCCCTCCGCCGGCGAGCGCCCGGCGAAGGATACGGGGAATATCCATATTATCAAGCATCATGGTTGGTCTCCTGGGAAGTGAGGAATGGGTTTATTGCGGGGGATTGGATCTCCCTGAGTCCGATCTCCTCCCCCAGAGCCGCCACTAGTTCCGAGACTTCAACGCTGAAACAATCGGGAAAGGAAAGGGCGACGATTCCCTCGCGGGCATCCAGCGTTGTCAGGGTCGCCAGTCCGTCGTAGGCCTCCAGGGTAAACCTCAGATAGGCGATATGGGCGCGATCGACACGAAAGAATCTCACAACTCCAGCGCCCGCCTTATCCTTTTCACGGACTCCTCGCGTCCGAGCACGCCGATCACATCATATATGGCGGGTGACGGGGCGCCTCCCGTCAGGGCGAAACGCGCCGGTTGGGCAACGTCTTTCAGTTTTACGCCGCGGGCCGCGCGGATGTCCTCAAAGACAGCCGCAACCGCGTCATGGCTCAGGTCATCCGCCGTCTCCAGGCGGGAGGCCAGTTCAGCACACAGCTCCCTGCCGGCCTCGGTCAGGAACCTGGTTACCGACTCCTCTTCATATTTCAGCTCTTTCGCATAATAGAAGACCGTGCCGTCCGCCATCTCCAGCATGGTATGTGAGCGATCCTGAAGCGTCCGGACAACGGCCGTCAGGTCGGGGCCTCCACTGACGTCCACACCCCTTTCAGGCAGAAACGGGAGGAGGAGGCCGGCAAGCCGCTCCGGGTCTCCGGTCTTGATGTAGTGGGAGTTGAGCCACAGCAGCTTGTCCGGGTTGAACACGCCGGCCGAACGGCCCACCGCCTCGATGGTGAACTTATCAATGAGTTCCTCAAGGGAGAATATCTCCTCGTCACCGTGACTCCAGCCGAGACGGACCAGGTAATTGACCATTGCCTCGGGGAGGAAGCCCATGTCCCGGTAGGCCATGACGCTGGTGGCGCCATGACGCTTGGAAAGTCTTGACTTGTCCGCGCCGAGGATCATGGGCACATGGGCGAACTTCGGCACAGGACACCCGAGGGCCTCGTACAGGAGGATCTGGCGGGGCGTGTTGTTGACATGGTCATCGCCGCGTATGACGGTTGTGATGCCCATGGAGACATCGTCGATGACCACGGTAAAGTTGTAGGTAGGGGTGCCGTCGCTGCGCTGGATGATAAGATCATCCAGTTCCTCGTTGTTGAAGGATATCCTCCCCTTGATCAGATCGTCGAAAGCCGTCGTCCCCTCCAGAGGCGCCCTGAAGCGGACCACGAACGGAGCGCCCGGACGGCCATCCTTCAGGTCCCGGCATGTGCCGTCATATTTAGGCTTTCTCCCCTCGCTGATGGCCAGTTCACGCTTTTTCTCCAGCTCTTCCGGCGTGCAGTAACACTTATAGGCCTTCCCCTGGGAAAGAAGCTTTTCCACGTATTCGCGATACAGGGGAAAGTTGTCTGACTGATAAAAGGGGCCTTCGTCCCAGTCGAGGCCGAGCCAGGTCATCCCCTCCAGGATGGCGTCCACGGACTGCTGAGTGGAACGGGCCACGTCCGTATCCTCAATGCGGAGGATGAATTTTCCTTTTTCTTTCCTCGCCAGAAGCCAGTTGAACAGTGCGGTGCGGGCGCCTCCGACATGAAGGAAGCCGGTGGGGCTGGGAGCGAAACGCAGACGAATTTCCGACATGGTGTTCTCCTTGAAATCCATGGTCAAGCGGCGCATGCACGCCGCCTCCCGTTATAAAGTTCATTCAAAAGGAAGATTCTTCCTCTTCTACAGCGGCCTTTTCAGCGGGAATGCGGTATTCCTCTCCCGCCCAGGCGCCCAGGTCGGCAACCTTGCATCTCTCGGAACAAAATGGCCGAAAGGGGTTGCCTTCCCATTCCGATTCTTTTCTACAGACAGGGCATGCGACGATCATGAAAACATCCTATTTCGAGAATTCCGCGGACGGCTACTCCATCATCAGCGCATGTCCGAAAACAAAAAACCCCTGGCTTCTTCGTTCCGCCGGGGATAGGTCAAACGGGAATACCGGTTTACGGGAGGGTGAATTGTATCGGTAAAGGGTGAAAAAATCAAGCGGCTAGCTTTCCGGATAGCGGGTCCCCTCCGGAATCCGGGTTCACGGAATGGAGAAAAACATGGAGATTCTCCTTTGACTTGGAAATAATTATGAAGATATACTCTCGAAATCGCAATCTCATAAAAAATGGGGGTATGGTATGAAGAAAATCTTTTGTCTTGCAGCAGGAGTGATGATGGCCTCCTGTCTCGTTCTCGGGGGATGTCAGAAGGCTGGAGAGAAGGCAGCCGAAAAGGCCATCGAGGCCGGACTTGCGAAGGAAGGGGTAAAAGCGGACGTGGACGCCTCCGGAGAGAAGATCACCATCCAGGGCAAGGACGGAAAGACGGAATTTACCGGCGGCAAAGGCGCCAAGGTCCCTGACAACTTTCCAAAGGACGTGTATGTCTATAAGGGCGCAAGCATCAACTCCGCCTTGACCGTTCCCGAAGGATTCAACCTGACAATGGAGACCGCCGACCCGGCGCAGACAGTCCTCGCGGCCGTAAAGAAGAAGATGATCGGCCAGGGGTGGAAAGAGGAAATAACCATGAACCAGGGCGAACAATCCATGGCGGGATACAAAAAGGGACAGCGAATGGCCATGTTCAGCATTACAGCCGAACAAAAAATGACGAGGATCGCCCTGACGGTCACCGAAGAAAAGGGAAAATAGAGGACAAATGGCGGCGCGATCCCCAAGGGGTTCCGCGCCGCGCATCTAAATCAGTCCACGGGCAAAAACCAGGCTGAAAAAAAGGAGCGGGGGCAAGTGGAAGAGATCAAGGTACATTCCTGGGATGAGCTGCAAAAGGAGCTTTTCGCCCAGTCATGGAACGAAAAAATCGGACGCTTCCGATCCCGCTTCGCCTTTCGCGGGCTTTCAAACAAGGAGTACCGTCTCGAGACGACCCTCATGCGCCTCGGAGGGGACTACGTCAAACTGGAGCGGCACCTTCTGCGAAATTTCAGAAAATACGCCCACCGGAGCGTAGTGGAGCGGGATTCGGTATGGCACTGGCTGTCCGTCGCCCAGCACTTCGGCCTGCCCACCCGAATTCTGGACTGGACCTATTCCCCTTTCATCGCCATGCATTTCGCCACGGCGAACATCGACAAGTTTGATCTGGACGGCGTCATATGGGCGGTAAACTATGTGAAAGCCCACGAACTGCTTCCCCAATTCCTGAGGGACAGGCTTGAAGAAGAAGGGGCGAATGTCATGACCCTTCACCTGATGAACGAGTCCATAAACTCCCTGAACGCTCTTGACTCTCTGGATGCCAGGTCAGGGAAAGAAGTAGTTATTTTCTTCGAGCCGCCGTCCATAGACGACAGGATCGTCAACCAGTTCGCCTTCTGTTCGGTCATCTCCGATCCGGAAACTGTCCTGGACGACTGGCTGGAGGCCCACCCCTCCCTGGCCAGGAAGATAATCATCCCCGCGGCGCTTAAATGGGAGATACGCGACAAGCTCGATCAGGCAAACGTGAACGAGCGTGTCCTCTTTCCAGGTCTGGACGGCTTGAGCCGCTGGCTCAAACGTCACTACAGCCCCAGTACAATTATCCAGGACATCCCATAACCGGATGGCCGCTATCTCAATTTGAACCAGATGTAACTGACACCCGAGAGTGACGCCTGCCGGAAATCTTTTATGAGATGCCTGAACAACGCCAGACCCAAACGATCCAGTTGATCCTCGTCGGCCGACAGCAGGTCCGAAGGTATCTGCATCGCCTTCAGGTCATCGAGATGACTTCCGCAGGAGATCTCGACGGTCAGTTCACCCTCCTGATCGGTAACCCTCAGCGCCATAAAACGCTGTTTAACTTCCGGGCCGGCTGAATCCGATATGTGGACCAGTATTTCCTCGCAAACAAGCTGAAGACTCAGTACCTGCTCTTTGGCTACATCAAGGTATTCTCCGGCCTGTTGTATCCGGTCCATCAAGATCGGCAGATTGTCCAGAGACGCGGGCAGTTCGGTGGCGTATACCTGTCTCTCGGTCAGATGGAACAGCAGGCTGAGAATTATTGCCGTAAGTCCTCCCGTTGCAACTCCATTATTCAGAAACACCTCTATTGACGCAGGAAAGAGATTGGGAAAAAACAGGCCCGACTCGGCAACCATACCCGTGCACAGGGAGACACCCACGAGGAGGCCTGATCGATGATTAATGCCGTGGTCAAAGACGAGGTCAAGGCCCGAAGGAAACATCATCGCGGCCATTCCCATGAGGAATCCCCCGAATACCGGCGTAGGGAGATGGACCAGCACCATTCCGACCTTGGGAGAAAATGGCAGCGCCATGAGCAGAATCGCCCCGCAGACGCCAACCATGCGACTGGCGACTCCGGTGGTCTTGAGAACGGAAATATTCTCCGCGTATGTTTCGTTGGGCACGGTTCCCAGGAGGCCACTGATCACATTTCCCAAGGCATCGCCATAAATCGTCCCCTGGACAACCTGGTAGTTTACCTGTCTTGGCTCCCGGTGGGACACCCGCTGCACCGCCATGCTGTTTCCGATTGCCTGCACGCCGTTTATCACCGTCAAAACGCCCATGGTAGCCAGCAGACTTAGGTGATCGAAATTCAGGTCAAAGTTCAGGCCCGGCCATGAGCCACGAAACATGCCAACCCAGGGATACGAACTGTAGTCGACGGTATGAAAGAGACCGAGCGCCCATGAAACGGCAAGACCCGCGGCCAAACCGATTAACGGGCACCAGAGCCTCATTTTCTTACCGCCGAAAAGGCACGCGGCCAGCAGGACACATAGGGTCACGAGTCCCGTGACGCAGTTTTGCCATGAACCGGCCATGGGCCGAAAAGCCTCTCCAACCCACTCATGGATGCTCAGGGGAACCAGGCTCATAACCACCAGCAGAAGTATGACCCCTCCCACGGCCGGTGTTATGATATGGCGCAGGAATCGCAGGAAATAGCCCATGAGGAGTTCAAAGGGCGCCACAAGAATGCTCAAGGTCGCCAGAAGAGCGAATCCGCCGGCTTTGACGGTTTCCATGCTTCCATCCAGATAAGCGGCGGAGCTGCCCATAAACAACACGTAACCCGCTCCGAAAGGACCAAGACGCATCACTTGCAGCAGCGTTATCAGTCCCGCGGCAAAGCCAGCCGCGGCGGCCGCGAACATTATGTGCTCCATGGAGGCGCCGGCCTTTTTTCCGATAATAACAGGCAGAAGGGTTATCTCCCCGTAGATCAGCATGACATGCTGGATACTCATCGCCAGGGACAACCAAAGGGGCGGCTTTTCATTTACATCGTACAAAAGCTTGTTGGATGACGGCTTCACGGCGACAACGCTCCATCAGGAATAGGGCCGGTTCATCCCTGAGCCGGTGGTTTTTGTTATCATGACTACTCTTCCTGCATTGCATCTAGCTACTTCTGACTCATTCCGAAAAACTTATGTTCATTCCAGGACCATGGGGTGAGCACGCAAAGACCGGGGCTCCGCAAGCTTTTCGCCGTTGCTGCACCTGTCCGCATCGGGCAGCGCCCCCTACAATACAAAGGCCGGATGATAATCATCCGGCCTTTGTATTGGTTATGATGGTGTCCATGCATTGTCTGTTACAACCCCGCCCTGCTCCTCAGGATATCGACCTTGTCTGTGCGTTCCCATGTAAATTCAGGCAGTTCACGTCCGAAATGTCCATATGCGGCCGTCTTTTTGTAGATGGGGCGAAGGAGGTCTAGCTGTTCGATGATGGCCCTGGGACGCAGATCAAAGGTCTCCCTGACGATCCCGGCAATGGCCTCGGAAGGTATATTGCCGGTACGGAACGTGTTTATCATCACCGAAACCGGCTCGGCGACGCCGATGGCATAGGCGACCTGGACCTCGCACTTGTCGCACAGACCCGCGGCCACCAGGTTTTTGGCCACATAGCGCCCCATGTAGGACGCGGATCGGTCCACCTTCGAGGGGTCCTTGCCCGAGAAGGCGCCTCCGCCGTGAGACCCTTGGCCTCCGTATGTGTCCACGATAATCTTCCTCCCCGTGAGGCCGCAGTCACCCATAGGTCCGCCAATTACGAAGCGGCCGGTCGGGTTGATGAAAAAGCGCGTCTCTCCGTTCATGAGTTCAGCCGGAAGGACCTTCTTCACCACCTCCTCGATGATACCCTCCCGGATATCCTCGTAGGAAACATCGGGAGTATGCTGCGAGGACACGACAACAGTATCAATGCATACCGGACGATCATCGATGTAGCGGATGGAGACCTGGGATTTCGAATCGGGACGAAGAAATTTCAGGGTCCCCGCCTTGCGCACATCGGCAAGCTTTTTAGTAAGCTTGTGGGCCATCATTATGGGCATGGGCATCAGCTCCGGTGTATCATCACATGCATACCCGAACATCAGCCCCTGATCACCAGCTCCCTGGTCCTTGAACAGACCCTGCCCCTCAGTGACCCCCTGGGAGATATCGGGCGACTGCTTGTCTATGGAGGTCAGAACGGCGCACGTCTCCCAGTCGAAACCCATGGCAGAATCGTCATAACCGATCTCACGGATGGTTTCACGGGCGATCTTCGGATAGTCAAGCGCCGCGTCGGTGGTAATTTCTCCCGCGACAAAAACCATGCCGGTTGTAACCAGAGATTCACACGCGACCCTTGAATGGGGATCCTGGGCAATAGCGGCATCCAGAACCGCATCGGAAATCTGGTCCGCAACCTTGTCGGGATGCCCTTCCGATACCGATTCGGATGTAAATATGAAATCAGTCATGCTCATATGTTGAAATTCCTCCCTTGTCTGAGGTTTGCTTCGCCTCCAGGATAAAGAGACGAAAAATCCTAAATATTACCTGATTCTTTGTCAAGCCATAAACACGAAAAGACTGGACAATCAGTCGAAACTGTCGGAAAAACTGGTTACAATCCGGCTTTGCAGATAAGCCTCCACTTCGTCCGCCGTGCTGAATTTCAGAACCTGAACCGCCAGCTTTTCCGCGTCTTCCCTGGAACAGCGACGAAGAATCTTCTTCACCTTCGGAATCGAAACCGCATTCATGGAGAGTTCGTCAAACCCAAGGCCCAGCAGGATTGGCAGATAGCTCGGCTCGCCGGCCATCTCTCCGCACATGCAGACGGAAATACCCTCCGCATGGGCCGCATCCGCTACCATCTTCAAGGACCGCAGCACGGCCGGATGCAGTGGTTCATAGAGATGGGAAAGGTGCTCGTTGGTCCGGTCGATGGCAAGCGAATACTGGATTAGGTCATTGGTTCCGACACTGAAAAAATCCACTTCGCGGGCCAGCAGATCAGCAATTATGACGGCGGACGGGGTTTCGATCATTATACCAATCTCGATTTCCTCATCAAAGGCAATGGATGATTTTCGCAACTCTTCCTTGACCTCTTCCAGCAGCATCTTTACGGTCCGAATTTCGGAAACACCCGAGATCATGGGAAAAAATATCTTCACATCCCCTAAGGCGCTGGCGCGGAGTATGGCCCGAAGCTGGGTCTTGAACAGATCCGGACAGCGCAGGGAAAGGCGAATCGCCCGGAGCCCCAGGGCCGGATTGAGCTCATCCTCCAGGTTCAGGTCGGATACGAATTTATCACCACCCACATCGAGAGTGCGAATGGTAACAGGGTAGGGCGCCATATGACGGATCACCTCGGCATACGTCCTGTATTGCTCTTCTTCGCCAGGGAGCGAGGATCGGCCCAGAAAAAGCATCTCCGTCCTGAAAAGGCCAATCCCCTCGCCTCCGTGTTTCGTGATGGACGGCACCTCTTCAACAAATTCCACGTTCCCCTTCAGGAGCATCCTGTGGCCGTCAGGGGTCACGGCAGGCAGGTCCTTAAGCTTCAGAAGCTCACGTTCGCGGTATTCGTAGAACTGTTTGTCCCGCAGGTAGTCCCTGAAGGTTTCCTCATCCGGGTAAAGTATGACGAGTCCCTTGGCGCCATCCACGATTATCGGGTCGCCGTCCGACACCTCGGCGGTGATCTTCTCCAGGCCCACTACAGCCGGTATTTCCAGCGAGCGGGAGACAATGGCGGTGTGGGACGTTCTACCTCCCAGGTCGGTTACAAACCCGATTACCTTTTCCTTGTCTATCTGCAGTATATCGGTCGGGGAAAGGTCATGGGCGACAATGACAACCATCCCTTCCGCCTCAGGCAGAAGCTCATGGTGTTTGCCCAGCATGTTGCGCAGGATCCGTTCAACAACGGTTTCCACGTCGTTGCTCCGCTCCCGGAGATACTCATCCTCTATCCCCTCGAAAAAATCCTTGAACTTCCTCATGGCGCGCTTCAGGGCGGCTTCCGCGTTGATCCCCCTGACCTGGATGCACGAAATGGTCTCCGAGGTAAGCATGCTGTCGTCAAGGATCATGAGGTGGGTATCGATTACGTAGAGATGCTCGGTGCCGCGCGTGAGGGCAATCTCCTCCTTAATGGCGAGGAGGTCCTCCTTCGCCTTGCGCAGCGCCCGGTGGAATCTTTCTATTTCACGAGGAATGCCATCAGGTGGGACAGACGCCTCCACAACCGTTACCCGGTTTCTGTCGGCAACCCTGGCCTCTCCTATGACGATCCCCGGAGACGCGCCAATTCCCTGAAAGATTCGTTGTTTACTCTTCTCCAAAACCATCCCTGATCAGATCCCCGAGGACGGCCATGGCGTCCGTCTCGTCCTCACCTTCCACCTTTACCCGGATAACACTTCCCTTGGCAGCGGCCAGCATCATGATACCCATGATGCTCTTTCCGTTCACCTCAATGTCCGCACGCTCGATCTTTATGTCCGAAGAAAACCGGCTGGCCGTCTTCACCAGCAGGGCCGAAGCCCTGGCATGAAGACCCAGCTTGTTCGGTATAACGAATTCATCAACAAGCATATTCTCTTATTCCCGTCCGGGAACTTCATCGAGGGATCAGCTCCATACAGTATCCATCGGAGTCTCCGGAATTCCCTGTTACTTGAGATACTCACCAGCTACGGAGATACTTTCCTGCCCACTCTTTTTGAGCACGGACGCCAGTTCGGCAAAACCGAAACGCTCCCTTTCGGAGGCGAATTTGATTACCATCGGCAGATTCACCCCCGTCAAGACCTCAATCTCGTCTTCTTTCAGAAAGGAGATGCTCATGTTTGAGGGGGTTCCGCCGAACATGTCGGTCATTATGATCACCCCGTCACCGGCTACATTGTCAATTGCCGATTGGACACTATCCCGTATCTGCTCCACCGTATCGTCGGAGGCGATCCCTACCGCCTCAGATTTTTCTATTGGGCCGACAATCATTTCAGCTGCCGCGAGAAGCTCGCGTGCAAGACCGGCATGGGCGACAACAAGTAAACCAACCATATTCTATCCCTTCCCTATATCACGGTGATTCACCTTCAGGATTACGTTTTTTTCGGAAAAAAAGGGCTTCAGCTCCTCGGTAATGGCGACTGAGCGGTGCTTGCCCCCAGTACAACCAGTTGAAACCGTCAGATAAGACTTCCCTTCCCTCCTGTAACAAGGAAGCAGAAACTCCAGCATATCTTTGATTTTCTCAAGATAAATACGTGTATCTTCCTTTTCCAGGACAAATTCCCTCACGAGAGGGTCCAGCCCGGTAAAAGGCCTCAACCCGCTTACGAAATACGGATTGGGCAGAAACCTTACATCCATGACCAAATCAGATTCCAGCGGAATTCCGTAACGGAATCCGAACGACTGCAGATGGACGGTCATGCACCTGGATACGCCCCTCCCCTTGACAAAGGAAATAACCGAATCCTTGAGCTGATGGATATTGAATTCCGAGGTGTCGATTATAATGCTCGCGATACGGCGAAGACCCGCAAGCTCCTGCCGCTCGTAACGGATACCTTCGGGGACCGACCCGCTCTCCGATGCCGGATGACGTCTGCGCGTCTCTGAAAAACGCCTGATAAGGACCTCGTCCGAAGCATCAAGGAAAATAATCTCAACGGTGTGTCCTGCTTCACGAATCAGCTTGAGCACCTCATTGTATCCCCTGAGAGACTCAAGATCCCGGATATCCATCACCAGGGCGACTTCCCTAGTCCGATCCTTGGATTTCTCCACCAGTTCGACGAATGTGGGGACAAGGCTGACAGGAAGGTTGTCGATACATAAAAAACCCTCGTCTTCCAGGACCCTTACCCCTGTCGACTTGCCGGAACCGGAGAGGCCCGTGATAATAACAATACGCATTATTATTCCACCTCTTTCACAAACGGTTGGACGTCCATGCGTGCCCTCAGCTTATCGTGAAACTCGCGGGTCGAGTTATACCCCATTCCTTTCAGAAGATAATTCCTGGCCGCCACCTCGATGATTGACGTAAGATTCCTCCCGTAGCGCACGGGTATCATCAGGTAACTCAGATCAACTCCGAGTATTTTGTATACCTGATCATCGAGGCCCAGGCGATCATACTCCTGCTCACTCTCCCATTCCACCAATTCTATGACAAGATTGATTATCTTTTTTTCTCGAATCGCGGAGATACCGAAAAGGTCCTTGATGTTAATAATACCGAGTCCCCTTACCTCCATTCGGTACTGAAGGGACTCAGCCGCGCTTCCGGCAAGGGCGGACGGCATCTTTTTCTGAATCTGCACGACATCATCCGCAACCAGTCGATGTCCTCTAATCACCAGATCGAGGGCGCATTCGCTTTTCCCTATTCCGCTTTTGCCCAGCAGCAGAACACCGACACCGAGGACATCCATCAGAACCCCATGGAGATGGGTCACAGGCAGGAGCCTTTCCTCGAGATAGTTCGTGATGAGGGATATGAAGGTCGAAGAAAGGTGAGATGTCCTCAGGAGCGGAATTGCGTGCTTATCGGCGGCCTGGAGGAGATAGTCCGGAGGTTCGAGGTTCATGGTTACCACAAAAGAGGTTACGGGAAAAGAGCACAACGTATTGATATGGTCCGCCGCCGTTTCCGGGGGCAAGCGCCGGAGGTAGGATATCTCGGTATTGCCGAGTATCTGGATACGATCCGCGTGCAGGTGCTCGGTGTAGCCGGTGAGCGCAAGGCCGGGCTTCTGGATTCGTGATGTTGTGACAGTGTTGGACAGCCCTCTATCGCCTGCCAGCAAGACAAGATCAAGACCGTATTCCGTATCATTGAGAAGGTCTTCGATGGAAAGGGTGTTTGTTTTCACGGAAGGAGGTCCTGTTCCTCTATGCGGGCATATATGGTAACTGAGTCTTCCGCGTTCAGCAGGCTGCCGCGGAATGTCCGGTCCTTTAGCAGTCGGGAGACACGGGCGAGAAGAGTCAGGTAGACGCCAATGGAGTTCAGATCTGAAATGAGCAGAAAAAAAAGATAGACCGGCTTGCCGTCAAGGGCGTCGTAGGCAATGCCGGTCTTGCTGCGACCAAAGACGAGAATGGGTTTCCCGACGAGCGGCGTCTTGGCGTGGGGTAGAGCGACGCCTCCCCCGAAGCCGGTACTGCCGAGCCTCTCCCGTTCCAGGAGAAGCTGAAGGATTTCTTCCTTATGAAGATACTGACGCCGTTCAAGCAGTTTGGCGATCAGTTCCCGAAGGACATCTTCCTTTGTCGATGATTTGAGGTCATCAACAATATCGAGGGGGTCAAGGTATTCTCCGATTCTCATCAGTTCCTCAAAAAAGCGCTTGATGGATGGATCGATTTCGATCCTTCGGAATCAGGCTTTCTGCGGCTCGATGAGACCGTAATTTCCGTCTTTCCGGCGATAGATTACAGCGATACCCTCGGTAGCGGAATCCCTGTATACAAGAAAATCCTTGTTAAGAAGGTCCATCTGCATCACCGCCTCGTCCACTGACATGGGTTTGATTGAAAACGTCTTGGACCTGATGATAACCGGTTCCTGCTGATGCTCGATACTCTCCGCCTCGAGTATCGTCTTTTTGACCTTCCGTTCCTCACTCTCGCTGACGGGCTTGTGCGCCTTGAGACGTTCCTTGTAGCGGCGCATCTGTCTTTCGATCTTGTCAATCACGGCATCCAGCGCGGCATACATGTCGTTGGTTTCCTCGGAAGCCTTGATGGTGATCCCCTTGGCGTTGAGGGTTACTTCGGCGATATGCCTGATCTTTTCAACGGTAAGGAATACCTGCGCCACGATGGGTTCATCGATGTACTTCTGTACTCGACTGAGTTTCTCCTCGGCGTAGCTCTTCAGGGCTTCGCTTGACTCCATATGTCTGAAGGTGGTCGTAATCTGCATAAATTAATAATCTCCTTTATTGTTTTTCCTCCCGGATGTTAAATTCCTTTCGACCCGGGCTGTCCAGAAATCTAGAAAAACCTCTTCCTTTCAGATGAAGAACCGATCTTGAGCATCTCCCGATACTTGGTAACCGTTCTTCTGGCAATATTTATCTTATTATCGGAAAGAATCTCGGCAATACGTTGATCGCTTAGCGGCTTGCGTGGGTCTTCCGTTTCCAGTATCTCTTTTATCTTGTCCTTGACGCTCTCCGATGCGATGGGGTCTCCCGCCGAGGTCGAAATACCGCTGTTGAAAAAATACTTCAGCTCCAGAAGACCCTGGGGCGTCTGCATATATTTATTGGTGGTAACCCGACTGATAGTAGACTCATGCATCCCGATATCCTCCGCGATATCCCGCAGGACCAGAGGTTTCAGGAAGGCGATGCCTCGTTCCAGGAATGCCCGCTGGAACTTTACGATACTCTTCGCTACCTTGTAGATGGTACGCTGGCGCTGATGGATACTCTTTATCAGCCAGAGAGCGGAACGCATCTTGTCGCTTATGTACTCCTCCGCTTTCTGGTCGCCGGCGGCGCCGTTCCGTCCCTCAGCGAGATAAAGCGGATTTACGCGGATATTCGGCATCCCTTCATCATTGAGGAGTACGACGAACTCGTCTGCGACCTTATAGACGAATATGTCAGCGGAAATATAGTGCACATCTTCCTGGCTGAACTGCCTTCCGGGCTTGGGATCAAGTCCCGCGATTATCTTTGCGGCTGCCAGGACCTCCTGTACCTCGATCCCCATGGCCTTTGCTATCTGTTTGTACTTGCGGGATTCCAGTTCGTTCAAATGATCCGAAAGAAGTGACTCTACCACTCCTCCAGTCATTCCAAGCTGCCTTACCTGGATAAGCAGGCACTCCCTGAGATTCCGTGACGCGACACCCATGGGATCGAATTCCTGGACCTTCCAGAGTACCGACTCGACAAAAACCTCGTCAACACCGCATGCGCCGGCAACATCGGTGAAAGTAGCACGGAAATATCCGTCTTCATCAATATTACCGATTATCTCGGCTCCTACCGCCTGCTCCGCCTCGGTAAGGCGCGTAAGGTTCAACTGCCACATCAGGTGATCGGAAAGGGTGGCTTTCTTGGTCAACAGATTTTCGTAGGAAGGACGGTCATCATCATCATCAAAGTACTGTTCACCGGAGCTGTAGTTATAACCGTCAAGATAGGTCGCCCAGTCTATCTCCTTCAGAGTCTCCTCACCGGCCTTGACCTCCGCGAAGTCATCGGTTTTTTCCTGGGGCTGTTCCTCTTTCTCCGTAACTTCGAGGGTATCCGGTTCCTTGACCTCTTCCAGTTCAGTGTTTTCGTCCAGAACCGGATTTTCCTCCATCTCCTGCCTGACGAGATCCTGCAACTCGATGCGGGAAAGTTGGAGAAGCTTGATCGCCTGCTGCAACTGGGGAGTCATCACCAGTTGCTGCGAAAGCTTCATCTGTTGTCGCATCTCTATTGCCATGGATAACCGATACCTTCCGATTCGTGATATGACTGGCGGTTTTCGCTAAAGGCTGAAATTGTCTCCCAGGTATATCTCTCGTGCCGTCCTGCTCTCGGCTATTTCCAGCGGGTCGCCGTGCTCAAGGACTACGCCTTCGTTCAGGATGTATGCTCTGTCACAGACGCCAAGCGTTTCGCGCACATTGTGGTCCGAAATTAAAATTCCGATGCCCCTGGCCTTCAGCTCGCCGATTATATTCTGGATGTCCAGAACCGCAAGGGGATCTATCCCGGCAAACGGCTCATCCAGGAGAATAAAAACAGGTTCAGTGGCCAAAGCCCTGGCTATCTCCGCCCTTCGCCTTTCGCCTCCGGAAAGGGCATACCCTCTGACATGAGCTATATGGGTTATCTTCAGGTCGGCCAGCAACCGATCCGCCAGGAGGTTCAGCTCTTCACCATCCAGCCCCCTTGTCTCCAGCACAGCCGCGAGATTTTCCCGTACCGTCATCCTGCGGAATATGGAGGGTTCCTGCGGAAGGTAGCTTATCCCCTTGCGTGCCCGCAGATACATGGGAAATCCGGTGATGTCTTCTTCATCTATGAGGACCTGTCCGCTATCGGGGCGGCTGAGGCCAACAACCATGTAAAACGTGGTTGTTTTGCCGGCGCCGTTGGGTCCCAGCAAACCTACCACCTCTCCGGAAGCTATCTCCAGGTCAACGCCGTTGACGACAACCCTGTCTCCGAAACTTTTCTTCAGCCCCCAGGTATACAGGACTCGTTTACGGCTTTTGGAGGTCATTCCTTTCCTTGCCCTTCGGATATATTACCGCTTCAACGCGATCTTCGGGACCGCCCGTCACCACACTGCGCTCCTCATTAACAAAATAGGTGATCTCCCGACCGGTTATCATATCCTTCCCCTGAACAACCTTTGGGGAACCCGAAAGGGTGATCTTGCCCTCCCTTGTCTGATAGACACCATACCTTGCTGTCCCAATACGGTTCTTTTGTACTATCCGGACATTGCCCGAGGCCTCGACCTTTTCAAGGTCGCCACCCTTTTCAGCGTACCGGACAACGAGCCTGTCGGCAAGAATGGTGATTTCGCCCTGCTTCGCAACCACCTTTCCGATGAAGGTGGCGGTCCTGCTCTTTGTGTCGGCCTGAAGTTCGTTGGACCTGATGGTTATGGGCTGGCCGTCATTTTTTTCCGCCGCTCCAGCGGGCGCCGCGGACGCAAGCAGCATGCATATAAGGAGAAAAGTTCTCTTCATGTCAGTTCTTTCGGGTCCGGATGACGGCGTTCACGTCTCTTAATATCCTGACCTTCTTCTCATCCACGCGAAGCTCCATCCCCGAGCCGCTCACAAGGAGCTTTCCGTCCTCGAGACGCACCCGGTCATTGGTGGAAATCAGGGAACGGCCCGCAATATAGTCCACATGACCGGTAGAAAACCTTATCCCCGCTTTACTGGAAGCCGACACATTACCCTTCAGCTTCACATCTCCCGTTTTCTTATGATAATCGGCTATGTCCGCCTTAAGGGTGTATTTACCGGTCCTTTCACCGCCGTTCAAGGCCATTTCGGCGCCGGTGAACCTGGCTATGCCGGTGTCGTTATAATAGTCTACTTTATTTGCCACAATATCCCACTGAAGAGTGCCATCTTTTGTGTTGGTATGATGTATCCGCTGCAGAGAAACATCGATATTCCCGGGAAGCTCCGCCAGGATATTATCAGGCGTCTTGACCCGATGAAACTTCAGCACTATCACTACCAATAGATAAGCCGCGGCGGCCAAAACCAAAAAACCCAATATCTGCCTGATTTTATTTGTGTTATGCATAAATTTGGCCAAATTATAACATCATGGGCATGGGGTGTAAAGCAGATTCTGGCACAAACCATAAGTTTTGGCACAAAGATTGAAATAAGCACGCCGCAATTTGTAAATCATTGATATCAAACCTGTTTCAGGATTGGAAATAACTTGCAGTGACCTCTTCCCAGAGGCCCTGCTCTTTCAACAGCAGGTCGCATACCTCACGAACTGCGCCCCATCCTCCCGCATTGTTTGTCACGAAGTGGACACTGGAACGCACTTCTGAAACAGCATCCGCCGGCGCGGCGGTGAAACCCACTCTCTGAATAAGGGGAAGGTCGACGATGTCATCACCCATATAGGCGACCTGCTGATCTCCCAGTCCGGTTTTTTCCAGTATTTCCTGGTACGGGCCGATCTTGTCCAGCGCATTCTGGTAGAGATAGGTAATGCCCAGTTCCGCCGCCCGATTGGCAACCACCCTGGACCTCCGCCCCGAAATAATCCCCACGGAAATCCCCGCTCTTTGAAGCATCTTGATGCCGAATCCGTCCTTCACATTAAAGAACTTGCTCTCTACGCCGTTGGCGTCATAGACGATACGCCCGTCGGTCAGTACGCCATCAACATCCAGGAGGAAAAGCCGAATCGGCAAGATACGCTCTTTTGTCATGCAAGGCCCGCCTTAAGAAGATCGTGGAGGTGAATGATTCCCACCGGCTTTTCCGTATCGTCGCCGGCGAATACGAATAACGATGTAATAGAATGCTCTTCCATCCTCTGCATGGCCTTTGCCGCCAGTTCGGATGATAAGATGCGTTTCGGGTTGCGGGTCATCAATTCGCCCGCGGTGGTGTTAAGGATATCAAGCCCCTTTTCCAGAGCCCTTCGCAAGTCACCGTCGGTAATAACACCCGCCAGTGCGCCGCACGAATCAACCACGCCCGCTATGCCCAGTCCGCGTGAGGTAATGACAAAAAGGGCCTCGCGCATCAGGGTTTCAGTAGAGACCAGGGGAACCGCGTCGCCTGTATGCATGAGATCCTCCACCCGCAGAAGGAGTCTCTTGCCCAGCGCGCCGCCTGGATGGAAAAGCGCGAAATCTTCGGCCTTGAAGCCGCGCTCCACGAGCAACGCCACGGCCAGGGCATCTCCCATGGCCAGAGTGGCGGTCGTAGAGGCTGTCGGCGCAAGCCCCAGGGGGCAGGCCTCTTCCTTGACGGCGACCTCCAGGAAAACGTCAGCGGTTCTTGCCAGAGTCGAGTTGCGATTTCCCGACATGGCAATCAGGGATGCTCCGATGCGCTTTATGGCGGGGAGGATTCGAAGCACCTCTTCGGTCTCCCCGCTGTAGGATATGGCGATGACCACATCGCCCCTCATTATCATGCCGAGGTCGCCGTGTATCCCTTCCGCCGGATGAAGGAAAAAGGCCGGCGTACCGGTTGACGCAAGGGTCGAGGCGATCTTCTGGCAGATTATTCCTGATTTGCCCATTCCGGTCACAACCACGCGTCCGGAAGAAGAAAGGATCAGCTCCACCCCGCGCACGAACTCGGCATCCAGGGACTCCGCCAGGGTCAGCAACGCCTCAGCCTCAACCCTGATCACTCGTTTAGCTTCTTTCAGAATCAATGATAAACCTCATTATCAGGACGCCGGATACCATTTAAGGAACGTTAAGATACGATTTCTCAAACCGTTCCAATAAAAAACCGGCATTCAGTTCACTTTACGATGGAGTCGATGGCCTTCAGCTTTTTCAGAAGGGGGGGAAGGTCGTCAAGCCTGATGGAGTTGGGCCCGTCGCAAAGGGCCTTCTCAGGCTCTTCATGGACTTCGAGAAAAATCCCGTCTATTCCCGTTGCAACCGCCGCGCGGGAAAGGTATTCCACAAATTCCCGCTGCCCCCCGGAAGAACCGCCCAAACCACCGGGCAACTGGACGCTGTGGGTCGCGTCGTAGACGACCGGGTAGCCCAATCGTCTCATGATGGGAAGGCTTCTCATGTCGGAAACGAGATTGTTGTAGCCGAAACTTGCGCCGCGCTCGGTGAGTATTACTTGTGAATTACCCGCTGAGAGGGCCTTTCCAATGACATTTTCCATGTCCCATGGCGCCAGGAACTGCCCTTTTTTGAGATTAAGCACCCTCTCTGTCCGGGCCGCGGCCTCGATGA
The DNA here is from genome assembly GCA_964517595.1 of uncultured Geobacter sp. Taxonomy (GTDB): domain Bacteria; phylum Desulfobacterota; class Desulfuromonadia; order Geobacterales; family Geobacteraceae; genus RPRC01. The sequence continues at coordinate 39,002 of CAZFCG010000021.1, forward strand.
GGTCGGTCTGACGGCAGAGAAAAGCGGGAATCTGAAGGACATCCGCCACCTCCGCCACCGGCGCCACTTCCTCAACGGAATGGACATCCGTCAGTATGGGAAGTCCGAGGGAGTCCTTTACCCTGGCCAGAATGCTCAATCCCTGCCGCAGTCCGGGCCCGCGGAATGATGTAGCTGAAGTACGGTTGGCCTTGTCGTATGAGGCCTTGAAAACCAGAGGCATGGCAAGTCCGTTGCAAAGGGTCATGAGCCTTTCCGCGCAACGAATGGTCAGCGCCTCATTCTCTATGACGCATGGACCGGCAATCAGAACCAGCGGGCGATTACCGCCAATCCTTACGTTTCCGACGAGTATCTCTTTTACCACCCGGCCCCCCGCTCTCTTCCCGGTTTGCATCCATTCTCCCGAGGATATCAGCCTCTGCCCGCAAGCGCCGCCGCAATGAAAGACTTGAAGAGCGGGTGCGGACTAAGAGGCTTCGACTTGAATTCGGGATGGAACTGGCATCCCACGAACCAGGGATGATCTGCTATCTCGATCATCTCCACCAGTCCGCCCTCCTCATAGATCCCCGACAGCACCAGCCCTTTCTCCGTGAGAAGGTCACGATAGCGGTTGTTCAGTTCGTAGCGGTGCCGGTGCCTCTCGCTTATCTGGGATGTGCCGTAAATCTTCCGCGCCAGCGTCCCCTTCACCAGGGAACATGGATACGCTCCGAGGCGCATCGTGCCGCCCTTCCGTTCAACCCGTTGCTGGGTCTCCATCAGATGGATCACCGGATGTTCACAGTCCGGTTTGAACTCGCTGGAGCAGGAATCGGACAGACCACACACGTTCCTGGCGTATTCCACAACGGCCATCTGCATACCGAGACAGATTCCGAAGAAGGGTATCCTGTTCTTCCTCGCGAATTCAATGGCCTGTATTTTCCCTTCCGTGCCGCGCTCGCCGAATCCTCCCGGGACCAGAATACCGTCCACGTCATCAAGGTGCGAGCCGATACCCTCCTGCTCTATCTTCTCGGAATCGAGATAACGGATGTGCACCCGGCAATCGTTGGCTATACCGCCATGAGTCAGGGCCTCTGAAAGAGATTTGTAGGATTCGGTAAGATTCACATACTTTCCCACGATGGCGATTCGCGCCATACCGCCGCCGGGATTCTTGAGGGTGTTCACGACCTCCTGCCAGTGATTGAGATCAGGGGATTTGGCCCACATATTGAGCTTGTCCGTGATCTGCTCGTCCAGGCCCTCCTTGTGCAGGGCAAGGGGCACCTCGTAGATGTGCTCGGAATCCACGCAGGGTATTACGTCCTTTTCACGGACGTTGCAGAACAGGGCGATCTTCGCCTTCATTTCCGCGGGAAGGTCCTTTTCGCTACGGCACACCAGGATATCCGGCTGAATGCCGATCTCCCGCAACTCTTTCACCGAGTGCTGGGTCGGCTTGGTTTTCATTTCCCCCGCGGTCCTGATATGGGGGATCAGGGTTACATGCAGGTACAGGACATTGCCGGGTCCGCGATCGAATTTGAACTGGCGGATGGCCTCCAGAAAAGGCAGCGACTCGATGTCACCTACGGTACCACCGATCTCCACGATGGCCACGTCCATCCCCTTGGCGTTCTCCAGGATCTTGGACTTTATCTCGTCCGTGATATGGGGAATTACCTGTACGGTTCCGCCCAGATAGTCGCCGCGCCGCTCCTTTTCAATGACGGAAAAATACACCTGGCCGGTGGTAAAGTTGCTCCTCTTGGAGAGTTTGGCGTTGGTATATCTCTCATAGTGCCCCAGGTCCAGGTCCGTCTCGGCGCCGTCGTCGGTGACAAAAACCTCTCCGTGCTGAAAAGGAGACATGGTGCCGGGATCGACGTTGATATATGGATCCAGTTTCTGCATCGTGACCCTCAGGCCCCGGGCCTCCAGAAGCGCGCCCAGGGACGCCGCCGCAAGCCCTTTTCCGATAGAAGAAACAACTCCGCCCGTAACAAATATAAACTTGGTCTTCATAAAAACATCCCTCAATGAAGAAAGTCCCAGCTTACTGGGACTTTCTCAGTTTTTCCAGAACCTTTTCAAGGTCCGCCGGCGAGTCAACCCCGACAGACTCGTACTCCGTCTCGACCACCCTGATGCGGCAGCCGTTTTCAAGGGCCCGGAGCTGTTCCAGCTTTTCGGAACGTTCAAGATGCGTCTGGGCCATGCGTGCGTATTTAATGAGGAAATCCCTCCTGTAAACATAGAGACCCACATGCTTGAAGCAGAGGAGCCTTCCGGAGGCAAAGGCTTCATCCTTCAGGCAGTCCCACTTGTCCCGGAAGAAGGGAAGAGGAGAACGGGAAAAATAGAGCGCGAATCCATCCAGGCCGGTCACGACCTTTACGACATTGGGGCTGAGGAAATCGTGTAGATTCCTTATCCGGCACTTCAGCGTGCCCATCATGATGGAATCGTCATCCAGCAAGGGGCGTATGGCCTCATCGATCATCGCGGGTTCGATGAGAGGCTCATCCCCCTGGACATTGACGATAATCTCGGAGTCAATCCTCTCCGCCACCTCGGCAAGGCGATCCGTGCCGGTCTCGTGGGATGGTGACGTCATCTGCACCTGTCCACCGAACGTCCGGACCGCGGTCTCGATGCGCGGGTCATCGGTCGCCACTATAACGCGGGAAACAAGTTCCGCCCTGGCCGTCCTTTCATAGACATGCTGCACCATCGGTTTTCCCATGATGTCGGCAAGGGCTTTTCCGGCAAAGCGGGTGGATGCATACCTGGCGGGGATGATGGCAGTTACTCGCATAATGAAAAAGGAACTTTCCGGTGATAGTCAGTCCCTTCCGGTGGCGGGACGCACTACGTTACATCAAATGGCCGGAACGTGTCAAGGCAGGATTTCCCTCTACGGACAAACCCCGTCCCGCCTCGGACCACTGATATTTTCTATCTGAATTCCGAATACTTGGAGATAACGTAATCGCGATCAGCCGCTTCCTTGAGGTGACACTCAAAACAGTTCTTCACCGGGTCCAGCCCGCTCGGCCGGCCGGCCGCAGTGAATCCCGCGAACTGCCATCCCCCAGTATCCTTGAAGCGCTTGTCCTTCTTCATCATAACAATCATGGACTTCTTTCCCGGGACCGGTTTTCCGCCCTTGTCAAGGATGGTAAACTGCTCAACGACAAACCTGCTCCCCTCGGGATACGGCCCCCCCTTCTCGAATGCCTTCATGGCCCTGGCGTCCACATAGGTATAGTGAATGCCGTAAAAGAGGGACTTCCTGTCATTCACGATATGCTGCCTGCTCTTACGCCACTTCTGATAGCCCTTGGGAAGTGTCAGGGCTGACGCGGCCACGGCGAGGGAAGCGGCCGCAATCAATACGCCCGCCACTAAGGTTACGGTTTTTCTCTTCATGTCATGATACCTCTCTTCCATGAACTTTGTCTGAAGTTGCCTGCCGGAAGGCCGGGAAAAACCGGCCCTTCATCATGGACTGAATAACGGTCAGTCGGTGCCCAGGATGACACTGGCGGCATTGAACATGGCATACACCACTTCGCCTTTCTGTAGGTCAAGAGACCGGGCGCACTCATTGGGGATGATTGCGCTTATGGTATTTCCTCCGGGCAGTTCGACTATGACATCGGTGGTGATGACATGGCTTTCCAGGCTGATAATCTTTCCCTGCAGCTTATTGCTAAGACTGACCCTCAGGTCGCAGTCGCCGGAACCTATGATGACGGAATTCGCCTTAATGATCGCATAGGCGAATATTCCCTCATGGAGGACGAGGCTTTCCACGCTTTCGTTGGTGATGATGGCGATGATACGGCCTCCACCCTGGATGGCCATGGTCACCTCCGACTTCACCTCTCCCTTGACGATATTCACCACTTTGCCTATGAAAGCGTTTCTGGCGCTCACTTTGGATGAAACCTTCTCGAGAAAACGGTACAGATTGTTCACATCCACATCGAGCATCTTGTCTTCCAGGCTGGTGAGGAACTTTTCGTGCTCCTTCTGGATGAGGCGGTACTTTCTGACCAGTTCCTTTCCCTCCTCCGTAAGGGTAGTCCCTCCTCCCGACTTGCCGCCGGCCGTACGCACGAAAAGGGGCTTCTCGGAAAGATTGCTCATGGAATTGATGGAATCCCAGGCCGTCTTGTAGCTCATGCCCACAAGTTTGGCGGCCTTGTTGATGGAACCGCATTCATCTATCTTTTCCAGCAGCGCTATGCGGTCGCTCCTCAGGAAGTCCATGTCGGTCTTTTTGAAAGACAGACTTCCTGAAACCTCGATCCGTTTTTTTGACGTTCTCATAAAAAAGTCCGGAACTCCTTTCTCACATACCGTCAGTGCGGGCCGGTGCGGCCACATACGGTAAAATCCGCGATTCATTGGCGGATTGCGCACAAAATAGCACTGTTTGCGCTCTGACGGTAACAGTTTTTTCATCCCGACGCCCAGGGTATGAACCGGATCAGCCGGGACAAGCGAAACGGCACACCGCTGTTTCAACCATTTTCAGGAACGCCTCTATCGGCCGGAAAGGCATTGAAGAAGCGGATGGAAGATAGAGGTAAGACCTCCGCGCCTGGACAGACAGGCGGAAAAACAGCCCGGCCGCGAGTGGTTGTCAGACTGAACACCTCGCCATTATTTCACCACTCTCCTCACGGCCGCCATCATGATCATGGAAGTCAGCGTCAGGGCCGCCAGGCATGCAAAAAGGGCTTTATACCCGGAAACAGAGATCATCCAGCCGCCCAGCAGTGGCCCGAGAAAGAAACCGGCCTGCATCATCACCATCAGGAGATTCTGGTTCATGGCGCGCGCCCGAGGGTCCGAGATATCAAACATGACCGCGGCCTGCAACGGCATCGACACCCCCCACCCCACTCCGGCAATACCTGCCAGGACAAAAAACATCCCGCTCGATGAGCATGCCGGCAGGAGAGCATAGCTGAGAGCCACCGCGAAAAGCCCGGCAACGCACATCATGACCTTGTCGTAGCGATCAAAAAGCCACCCTCCGGAGATTCTGATCACAATCATCGCAACCGTGGCGATGGTAAAGAAGAGGCTTGCGTCGGTTATCCCCCTGCTGACGCCGAACTGCTTCAGATAGAAGAAAACGGCCGCATAGCCGCAGAAAAAGAACAGCGAGGAAAGGAGCACCATCAGCGCCGCCGGGGAACGGAGACTCTCCAGCATCCCGGACAGACCCGGAGCAACGGCGGCGCCCGGTTGCGAGTGACGAGCACGCGGGAGCGCCAGGGCCAGAATCGGCATGAGAGCGGCAAAGCCGGCCAGTTTGAGCGCCCCGCCGAAGGAAGACGGCGCAAGCTTCATGAGATCAAAGAACAGCGGTATGACGGCATAGGGTATCAGACGGATAAGGGAAATCCAGCCGAATGCCCGCCCGCTCATCTCCGGCGGTATGCATTGGACCACCATCGTCACGAGCGCGGAAACGACGCAGATGAAACCGGCGCCCTGCAAAAGCCGGGCAGCTACCATCAAAGGCGCCGAGTCAGCCTGCGCCAGCATGAAAAGCGCCGCGGAAAAAACCAGGGAGCCACCCAGCAGCCAGCGCCGGGCGACTCCGGGATACACCAGCGGGGCGATAACCGGCTGGATCAACAGGGCAGCCAGGGCATCGGCGCTGATGATGAAACCGGACGCGCCGGGGCCGATCCCCAGGCTCGCCAGATACCCGGAAAAGGCGAAAAACAGCGCCGCGATGGCCGTCACCAACGCGAACTGGATATTGATGACCAGGAAGCCGATGGAAAAGAGCCCGGAACGTTCAGCCATGGATGCCTTCCAGAAAACGGACCAGCAGGTTTGAAGCCACGGAGCGCCGGTATCCGGCGGTGGCCCTTATATCGTCGATGGGCGCTACAAAACCTCGAACTGAATCAGCCGCAAAGCGGATGGCATCGGCATCGAGCCGCCGGCCGGCCAGACCAGCCTCCAGTTGCGGAAGACGCGCCACCGTGGGCGCCACGCTCCCCCAGGCAAAGCGGGCCTCCTCCACCGTGCCGTCAGGGGAAAGCCTCGCCATTGCCGCGAAACTGACCACGGCGACCGCCAGGGACCTGCGCAGGCCCACCTTTTCGAATGACCGACAGGGAAAGGGCCCGGCGTGAGGGATCAGGACGCGGGTGATGATCTCATGGTTTCCCAGCTGCGTGCGCCCCGGACCCGAGACGAATTCTTCGATGGGAAGTCGTCGCATTCCCGCCCGGGAAGCCAGCTCCACCTCCGCACCCAGGATGTACAGGGGCGGGAGCGAGTCTCCGGCGGGTGACGCAGTACGGATATTGCCTCCGATGGTGGCCATGTTCCTCACGGCAGGGCCGCCGATGGTCCTGACCGCATGGACAAGGACAGGGGCATGCAGCGCCGGCAAGGGGTCGGAGATCAGCCTTGACAGAGGCGTGGCGGCGCCGATGGAGATTTCGCTTCCCGTATCCCGCACTCCATTCAGCTCCTCCACGCCGGAAAGCAGGATCAGGGGCCGATGATCCGGGCCAGTTTGCTTGCGCAGCTTCACCAGAAGGTCTGTTCCTCCAGCCATGGGCAGGGCGTCAGGATGCCGGTCCAGAAAGGAAAAAAGCTCCTCCAGGCAACAGGGCTTCAGTATCTCTCGCATGGATATTTATTCCACAATCCGGTAGCCCGCCGACTTCAGAGAGGGCCTCGTGTACACAAACACCATCTCAACCGGCTCGTCGAAGGGATTATAGAACCAGTGCTCCGCGCCTCGCGGCACGAACATGGTATCGCCTTTGGCCATCTCCACCTCAGTTTCATCGAGGCCGCTGATCCCCCTTCCCGAAAGGATATGGATCACCTCCTCAGCGTCCGGATGGACGTGCCTCTTGTGGGTGGATGTCTTCGCCTCAAACCTGCAATAGGCAAAAGTAATGTCTTGCGCCCCCACCGTTTCCTCGTCCACGAGGACGACTCTCCTGGCGTTGTCCAGGTCCTTGATGGGCTCGTTTCTTCCCTCATCGAGACCAAGCATATATCTCACTGCACCCTCCATTCCACAATAGATATTCCCTTTCGCCGGCACGGACCATCACCGGACGGAAACGCTGGCAACAGGGTAGCACAGCTTTCCGGAAAAAGCTTCCCTGCAACTTGAAGTATTTCGGCGCGCCGATGGATTTTGAACCCAGATTTTCCATTTGCCGATCTTGCCGGTAATGATCTGATGTGGTCTAATG
>CAZFCG010000022.1:0-45697 GCA_964517595.1 uncultured Geobacter sp.
CAGGAGGAATACAGAAACTCACTGCATAACGCAAAAGGTAAAGAATGTAGTGCCATTCGGATTTTTTTAAAGCCATAACATGCTGAACTTACTATAGATATTTTTGTTGGTGTTAAAGATGGGCTAGGGTAACGGAAACCAGTGAATGAAGTCAAGGAAGCCGCGCCTGGAACACGGAGCAGATAACCTGCCTTGCCCCTGCCTCGCCCCTCTGGTATGGTGGACGAAAACCCGGAAAGAGGCCCGACACCCCATGCCCCATAACCGCGCCGCTATCATTGAGGTGGCTATCCCGCTGCCGCTGGACCGCACGTTCCACTACAGCGTGCCGGAACCGCTTCGCCCCCGCGTAAGACAGGGGATGAGGGTATTCGTCCCCTTCGGACGGAGGAAGGTCACAGGCTACGTATTAGGCCCGGCCGCCCACCCCGGCGCGGAACTGAAAGAAATCATCGATATCCTGGATGACGAACCCCTCTTCACCTCTCGGGAACTGGCCTTCTACCGGTGGATAGCCTCCTATTACCTCCATCCCCTGGGAGAGGTGATCAAGACCGCCCTCCCCGCCGGGATCAACCTGCAAAGCCGTCGCGACAATACGGACGAGTCAGGCAGACATGCAGGGGAAATCATCAGGGGAGGAAGGAGCATCCTGCGGGAACGCTTCTACCTGACAACAGACGGCGCCGCTGAATCGGCCTCCGTCCGCGGCATGGGGGCGCAAATCCTCCTCTTCCTGCTGGAACATGGGGAAACCTCCCGTTCCATCCTGAACAGGCGCTTCCCCAACCCTTCCGCTCCGCTCAAGAGGCTTGTGGAGCGGGGGCTCGTCACCCTTGAAGAACGGGAGGTATACCGTGATCCGTTCGCGGAAGAGGTCTTCGAACGCACGGAACCGCTTGCCCTGAACGAGAGCCAGTCCGCGGCCTTCCAGGGCATATCTTCCGCCATCTCGGGGGGGGTTTTCGCCCCCTTCCTCCTGCACGGCGTGACCGGCAGCGGCAAGACCGAGGTCTACCTGCACGCCATCGCCCATGCCCTGGCCCTGGGAAAGACCGCCCTGATGCTCACCCCGGAAATAGCCGTACTGCACAGCGGCCTCTCCCCCGGCGAACGTTATGACGAGTGGCGGCGCATCCGGCGCGGTCAGGTCTCCATCGTCATCGGCGCCCGCTCGGCCATTTTTGCTCCCCTGGAGAATCCGGGCATTATCGTGGTGGATGAGGAGCACGAGGCATCCTACAAGCAGTCCGAAGGGGTGACGTACAACGCGCGGGACCTGGCCCTGGTGCGGGGCAAAATGGAAAAGGCCGCGGTTGTGCTCGGCTCGGCGACACCGCTCATCACAACTTTCCACGCGGCCCGGAATGGAAAACTGCATTATCTTGGCCTCCACGAGAGGGTGCGTGGCCTCTCCCTTCCGGAAACCCGCATCCTGGACGTGCGCAGGCTGAAGAATGCGGCATTATCCCCGGAACTGGCCGACGCCCTTGCCCGGAACCTGGAGGAGGGGGGGCAGTCGCTGCTCTTTCTCAACCGCCGCGGATTCGCGACCTTTCTCGTCTGCCGCGACTGCGGACACGTTTTCCGCTGCCCGAACTGCTCCGTGACCCTGACCTACCATCGCTCTAAACAGCGCCATTTCTGCCATTACTGCGACTTCTCCATCCCGGCGCCCTCCGTCTGTCCCGGCTGCAAAGGCACGGACATCGGACTTTTCGGCAAAGGGACGGAGCGGCTGGAGGACGATGTGAAGGAGCTGTTCCCCGAAGCCAGGGTCGCCCGCATGGACAGCGACACCACCACGGGCCGGGGCGGACATGCCAGAATCCTGAAACGACTGGAGGAAGGGGCCATCGACATACTCATCGGCACCCAGATGATCGCCAAAGGACACGACTATCCCGGCGTGACGCTGGTGGGGGTGGTCTGCGCAGATTCGACCCTCAACCTCCCCGACTTCCGCGGCGCGGAGCGCACCTTCCAGCTTGTCACCCAGGTCATGGGGCGGGCGACGCGCCGGGCAAGGTGCTGATCCAGGGCATGGCGCCGGACCACTACGCCTTGGTCAGGGCCGCTTCACACGACTACGAAGGATTCTACGAAGACGAGCTGCGCTTTCGCCAGGAGACGGGATACCCCCCTTATTCACATCTGGCGCTCCTTAACCTTTCCTGCACGACGGAAAAACCCCTGGAAGAGGCGGCCCTTGAGGCGGCGCGCATCCTGCGCGATCTGCGCCGGGACATGGGGGCGAGGATGGAGATCCTCGGCCCCGCGCCGGCCCCTCTGGCAAAGGTCCGGGGACGCTACCGCCGGCAGATACTCTTGAAATCCGCCAACCGCGCTGACATGAAAAAGGCGCTGACCGGTTTTCGAACGCTCTGGAATCCCTCCCGCATCATCCGGACCAATGTGGATATAGACCCAGTGGACACCCTTTAACCCCCGTCTCCCGGCGTTTCCGGAAATCACCTTCCCGGGGGCCGCCGGCCCGGCTCTTTCCAAGGCGCCTTGACTATCCGGCAATCGAGGAGAAAATGTAATAACAGCGGCGCCCGCCGCAAGTATGGATACCTGCGGCGCAACCTTTTACCGGGGAAAGGAATGGGATAATGGAGAACAAAAGAGACAAGGAAGAGAAGCCGAAATCATCCCGAAAGGGCGCCATGCACTACGAGCTCGCCAGAAGGCCCATGACGGAGAAAGAGCTGAAAAAGATAACCGACATGAACTGGGAGTGGTATAACAACTGTTACCTGCACAAGGATGATCCGGTTCTCATTTCGTGCAAGATCTGCGGGTGGATGAACGTCTTTCTCCCCGGCGAAAAGAAAAAGAGATGTGTCAAATGCGGAATTGAATACCGCAGATGCGAGGTGGAAGAAGAGATTTGAATCCTTCAGACCAAATGGCCGTTCCCGGGATGGAAACATGCGAAAGAGGTCTCGGTCCAGCGGCGAAACCGGCAGTTATAGCAGGATACGGGGTCGTCCGCGACAATCTCCTCCTCCACATCTTCCTGAAAGACCCTGCACAGTCCGGCCGCCCTGGCCGCTCCGGACCAGTCGCTCTTTCCCATTCGATACTCTCGTATACCATCATCTCCCATCTTCCACATTCCACGACTCCTTCGGGGCATCCCCTGAATTCGCGTCGCCTTAGCGAGGCGACGCGAATTGTAACCGAGACCATCACTATAATCAAGAATATATATCGCACAGGCAGGGTGGATGAATCGCCCCATTGCGTCCCCGCATTGCCTTCGGCGGCCTTTTCCCGCAAGGAAGGAGGTTTACGGAAAGCAGCGTCCCGCCGACGGGATTTTGAGCTTCACAGCGGCGGGAAGGGGCGAAGCCCACGACTGAAGCGCGTGGGCATCCCTTCGCGCTCCATATTTCTTTGATGAATGTATCATGCCGGTACTGAGTTCCGTGATCAGAAGCTGATAAATGTGATATGTTGAATCTCGCAGCCGGGCTGATTCAAGTCCGGAGCATCTCCGGTTCACTTTCCCGGTGTTCTCCACCAGCTCCGTGGTTGTCGGCCTGAAAAGATTCCCGCGGGTTTTCAGTATTCCAGCAATGCTTGTTCCACCGTTAACAAATAACGGGCAACGGAAAAATGTTGCGTCTTTACCGCCATATATGGCAGTATCAGCCGCGTTTTCAAGGAAAGGAAATGATTATGAAAAGATTTTTCCCGTTTATCTCCGTATTCTTCGTTCTGGCCGCCTTCTTTTCCGCGCCCGAGGACGCACGGGCCGAAGCGGCGCTCAAGGATGTCGTGGCTGCCGTTGAAAAGAGCCATAATTCCCTCACCGACCTTCAGGCATCCTTTTCCCAGACGACCTTTCTCCCTTCGGTAAAGAAGGAACAGAAGGGGGCCGGAACCCTGTCCCTCAGGAAGGGCCGGGGTGGAGCGGCCATGTTCCGCTTCGACTACACCAGGCCCCGCCAGTTGATTGTCTCGGACGGCAAGACAGTCTGGTTCTATCTGCCGGAAAACAAACAGGTGATGCAGACCGAGGTAAACAAGCTGTTCGAGGGGGAAAACAGCGTTACCCTCAACTACCTTACCGGGATCGGCCGTATCTCCCGGGACTTCGTCATCAAGCCTCTTCAGGGTGGCCGGGACACCGCCGGCAACTATCTTCTGGAGCTGACACCCAAAAAACCCGGCCGCAACCTGGCGAAACTTCATCTGACGGTCTCAGCGGAAGCGGTCGAGCACTACACCCGGGAAGGCAAAGCGCCGCGGACCTTCCCCATCCTTGCGTCGGTGGTCTTCGACCCCTTCGGCTCCAGAACAGCCATCGAATTCAGCAATATCAAGGTGAACCGGGGTCTGCGCGCCTCGCTGTTCACCTTCAAGGCCCCGAAAGGCGTCGAGATCATCCGGCAGTAGTGGCGCCCCGGCGTGGTAGCCCGTATCCTGGCGGCCGCGCATGCAATAACATAAACAAAGGAGGGCATACCATGCCGTCATTTGATATCGTTTCAACGGTGGACATGCAGGAAGTGGACAATGCCGTCAACCAGACCGTAAAGGAGATAGCCCAACGCTATGACTTCAAGAAATCCAAGAGCGAAGTGACCCTGGAAAAAGAGTCAATCAAAATACTGGCGGATGACGATTTCCGCCTGAAGGCGATTGTCGACATCCTCCAGTCCAAGTGCATCAAAAGGGGGGTCTCCATCAAGGCACTGAAGTTCGGCACGCCGGAGTCCGCGTCAGGAGGCATGGTCCGACAGATGGTCACCATCCAGCAGGGGATATCCAAGGAAAAGGGAAAAGAGGTGATAGCCCTTATAAAGGAGACCAGGCTGAAGGTCCAGGGTCAGATACAGGAAGACCAGGTGCGCGTCACCGGCAAGAACATCGACGACCTCCAGGAAATTATCAGGCTCCTGAAAGGAAAGGACCTGGGCTTGGATCTGCAGTACATCAACTTCAGGCAATAGAGAGGCAGAGGGGCAAAAGTGACGGACAGAAGACATGAGAAGATAAGCCTTGGTGAAAAGGTCAGCATGGTAAGCCTCGGCTGTCCGAAAAACCTCGTGGACGCGGAGGTCATGCTCGGTTTTCTCCATCGCGAGGGATACGAGATCACCACCGATGAAAAGGCCGCGGACATCATTATCGTCAATACCTGCTCCTTCATAAAGGAAGCAAAGCAGGAGAGCATCGACGTCATCCTCGATCTCGCCGACCGCAAGCGCGACGGGCGATGCAGGCTCCTCATAGTCACCGGCTGCCTGCCGCAGCGCTACCAGGAAGAACTGGCCCGGGAGTTGCCGGAAGTGGACATATTCATCGGCACCGGGGACTATCCGCGCATCGCCGGTATAATTGCCGAAAAGAACGGCGCATCCCAACAGCTTCTCTGTATCGGCGACCCTGATTTCGTATTTGACGAAAATTCGCCCCGCCTCAATTCCTCCCCTCTCTATTCCGCCTATCTGAAGATTGCGGAAGGATGCTCCAACCGTTGTTCCTATTGCGTGATACCGGACCTCAGGGGCCCGTTCCGCTCCCGCCCCATGGACGGGCTCATGGATGAAGCGCGGAGACTGGTGGCAGGCGGCGCCAGGGAGTTGAACATCATCGCCCAGGACATCACCCGCTATGGTGAGGATATTGGTGAAGGCGCCTCCCTGGAAGAACTGGTGAAACGGCTGTCCGGAATTGAAGGCCTCTCCTGGATCCGGCTCCTCTACTCCTATCCTCAGGGCATCAGCGAAGGCCTGATCAGACTGATAAAGGAAGAACCGAAGGTCTGCAAATACCTGGACCTTCCCTTGCAGCACATCAGCGATCCCGTCCTGAAAAGGATGAACCGCCGCTGCTCCTCCGCCGGGATACGGACGCTCATCACCAGATTGCGCGAAGAGATTCCGGACATAGCGCTGCGCACGTCCCTTATCGTCGGTTTTCCCGGCGAAACCGATGAAGACTTCAGACAGTTGCTCCAGTTCGTGGAAGAGGTCCGGTTCGACAGGCTCGGGGTCTTCTGTTACTCCCGCGAGGAAGGGACACCCGCGGCCGACATGCCGGACCAGGTATCGGAGCGGGTGAAAAGAGAAAGATACAACAAGATCATGAAGGCCCAGGCGCGCCTTTCCTTCAAGCGTAATCGCCGGCTTGTGGGAACCACGGAAGAGGTTATCGTTGAAGGGTACAGCGAAGAAACCGAGCTCCTTCTTAAGGGACGCTGCTCCCGCCAGGCCCCCGATATCGACGGCCAGGTCTATATCACCTCCGGAACGGCAAACGTGGGAGATATCGTAAGGCTCCGGATTACCGATTCTTCCGATTATGATCTCATAGGAGAGATTATCGACCCGGACGAGGAATGAGAAGCTGTTTGAACGGCGTTGCGGGGCAGGCCTTTTTTCTTGACAAGAGGACAAACTTCGTTATTATGTCCAGTCTTGATCGGCGGTACAAAGAATAGCGCACTGAGAGGTTTCGATGGCGGAAAGAAATAAGGAAATGAAGGCCCTCCTCCTGAAACTTAAGGAAGAGACCCTGAAGGAAATTGCCAAGACGCTGAAGACCACATCCAGCAATGCCGGTGGCGAACCGAGCGGAGATATCTACGACCAGGCGTCCAGCGAGCGGGACCGGGAACTGGGGCTGCTGCTGAATGACCGGGAAAGGGAAAAGCTGCGCAATATCGACGAGGCTCTCCTTCGCATCGCGGAAGGGGAATACGGCATCTGCGAGGAATGCGGCTGCGACATCCCCATCGGCAGGCTGCGTGTGATGCCTTTCGCCCACTGCTGTGTCAAATGCAAGGAGGACCTGGAGAAGATGCAGGCTCAGACCAGGCGTGTTGAGGAAGACAGAACATACCACGAGATATCCTTCGGCGAAGAGGAAGAGACATAAGGGCCGCAAGGGAAAGATACAGGGGCGTCGCCGGAAGGCGTCGCCCCTTTTTTATGTTAAAAAACCGCCTTACTACATCTCCACCCTGGTAACCACCCCGTGCAGACGGCTGGCCGGCAGATTGTTGAACTGCACGAAGTTGGGCGTGAGCTTCTTGATGACACTGAATATCTTCCACGCCGGATTCCTCGTCTTGATGTCCTCGATACCGTAGAAGATCACCTTTTCCCTGATGCCATGCGAATTCAGAATGGATTCGATATCCAGGACGGTCATGTAGCCCGCATGGATCTCCAGGGCCTCCAGGCCGGGAGAGATATCCTGCCGCATCCAGCTGCGCATCCCGAACGGCTCATCGGTCCTGACTATGGAGATCAGGATATTTCTCTCGTAGACGATGTTGCTGCGGATGATGCAGTGAATGATGTATGGAGGAATAACGTTCCACTCGCGGGAAAAGAACAGGGCCGTGCCGGCCAAGACCCGCCCCTCGGCGTATATCTGCTCGAAGCTGGTCTTGAAGGTGTCCATGTCCAGGGGCCGGATGGCCTTGTACAGGTTTCGCTGGCCTTTGGTCCAGACAAGGATGGTGGCGAAGGGAAAGGACGCCAGGACCAGGGACCAGTAGGCGCCATGGGGAAGCTTGGTCAGGGTGGAGGCAAGATATATGAAATCAAAGATGCACACCGCAACCGCTATGGGCACCTTCCACTTCTTGTTGGTGTGGGCGAATATGATGATCATCATCAGGCTGGTGATGGTCATGGAGCCTGTCACCGCCATGCCGTAGGCGGCCGCCAGATTGGCCGACTTCCGGAAAATGAGCATGATGAATATCACCGAACACATGAGCGACCAGTTTATGAATCCGATGTATATCTGTGATTTCAGCACCTGAGAGGTATAGTCGACCTTCATCAGGGGCATGAGGCGGGTGGTTATTCCCTGGTAGATGATGGAAAACACGCCGCTTATGACCGCCTGGGAGGCGATGATGGTGGCCATGATGGTCAGGATGAGAAAAGGGATATAGAGGAACGGCGCCTGGGACTGCACCATCCCGAACAGCATGTTTTTCGCCTCGGGATGCCTCAGGATAAATGATCCCTGGCCGAGATAATTGATTATCAGGGCGAAGAAGACGAAGTACCAGGCCCTTATGATGGGACGGCGGCCCAGGTGCCCCATGTCCGCGTACAGGGCCTCCCCCCCCGTGGAGCAGAGGATCACCTCGGACAGCACGATAAAGGCGGAAAAACCGTTTTCAAGAAAGAATCGTATGGCGTGGTGGGGACTTACCGCGCCAAGTATTGAAGGCATCTTCGCCAGGGACGCCATGCCGGTGACAAACAGGGTTGCGAACCACAGGACCATCACCGGCCCGAAGACCCCGGCGACCTTGTCCGTTCCCTTGTACTGCATTATGAACAGGACGACGGTGATAATAATCGCGATGAGGGTCAGGGTTCCCTGATGCATCTGGCCGAGACCGGGAATCAGCAGCATCCCCTCCACGGCCGACATGATGCTGATGGCCGGGGTTATGACGCCGTCGCCCAGCAGCAGAGACACCCCGAGAAACGACAGGAAGCCGGCGAAGGAGAGAAGACGCCCCTTCTTCAGGATCTTTATCAGGATCTCCCGCAGCACGATCTCGCCGCCCTGTCCCTTGCGGCCAAGGCTCATGGCGAGCCATGCGTACTCTACCGTGACCAGGATCGTCATGGTCCAGAATACCAGCGACAGGATACCCAGGACGTTCGCCATGGTGGGCCGGGTCAGGGCGAAAACGATGGTGAGAGTATATATGGGGCTGGTGCCGATATCGCCGAACACCAGCCCCATGGACTTAACAATCCCTCCCCAGAAGGATTGTTCATGGTCAAATCTCACAGGCCGGGGCCCCCGCCGTCGCCCTTGTCTTTTTCCCGTATCTCCACCCGGCGGATCTTGCCGCTGATGGTCTTGGGAAGCTCCGGCAGGAATTCGATGATGCGCGGATACTTGTACGGCGCCGTCAGCTTGCGCACGTGCTCCTGCAGCTCCTCCACCAGATCGTCGCCGGGAGAGTAATCCCTGGTGAGGACCACCGTGGCCTTGACTATCTGGCCGCGGATCTCGTCAGGGACCGCCGTGATGGCGCACTCCATGACCGCGGGATGCTCCAGGAGGGCGCTTTCCACCTCGAAGGGACCGATGCGGTAGCCGGAGCTCTTGATAACATCGTCGGAACGGCCCACGAACCAGTAATAGCCGTCCTCGTCGCGCCATGCCATGTCCCCGGTGTAGTAGATGCCGTCATGCCAGACCCGGCGCGTCATCTCCGCGTCCCGGTGATAGCCGCTGAACATCCCCACCGGCTTCCTCGCGGCGGTCCTGATGATTATCTGCCCTTCCTCGCCCACCTCGCACGACCTCAGTTCATCATTTACGATATCCATGTCGTACATGGGGGAGGGCTTGCCCATGGAACCGGGTTTAGGCTCCATCCAGGGATATGTGGCGATGGCTAAGGTGCACTCCGTCTGGCCGTACCCTTCCATCAGGCGGATACCGGTCTTTTTAAGGAACTGGTTGTATACCTCCGGATTGAGGGGCTCGCCGGCGATGACGCAGTATTGAAGGCGGGACAGGTCCAGGCCTGAGAAATCCTCCTTGATGAGAAACCGGTATATCGTGGGAGGGGCGCAGAAGGTGGTGACACCATAGCGGGCGATAACCTCCAGCAGGTTCCGGGGGGTGAATTTTTCGTAATCATAGACAAACACCGCTCCCCCACTCAGCCACTGGCCGTAAATCTTCCCCCATACGGCCTTGGCCCATCCGGTGTCGGCAATGGTCAGGTGTATGCCGCCTTGCCGGACGCACTGCCAGTACTTGGCGGTCAGGATGTGACCTAGGGGATAGACGAAATCGTGTCTTACCATCTTCGGCATACCGGTGGTCCCTGAGGTGAAATAGAGGAGCGAAATATCATCGTTGCTCACCCTGTCTTCTCCCGCCGGCGCTCGAAAATCTTCCGGCGCCTTTTCCAGCTCCGCGGAAAAATTAAGCCAGCCGTCCCGGTCGGCGCCCAGAACCGCCTTGCAACGCAGGGTGGGCGACTTTTCCAGGGACTCTTCCACGTGGAGGATCACATCCGGGTCGTTCACCGCCACCACCATCTTGATGTCCGCGGCGTTGCAGCGGTAGACGATGTCCTTGGAGGTCAGAAGATGGGTGGCGGGAATGGCGATCGCGCCCAGTTTGTGGAGAGCCAGGAGGCAGAACCAGAACTCGTAGCGGCGCTTCAGGATGAGCATCACCGGGTCGCCCTTGCCTATGCCCGCGGAGCGGAAGAAGGACGCGGCCTTGTCGCTGTACCGTTTCACCTGACCGAAGGTGAAAACGGCCTCAGCGCCCTTGTCGTCGCACCAGATTATGGCGGTCCTGTCCGGGTCACGCAGGGCGATCTCGTCGGCCACGTCATAGGCGAAATTAAATGATTCAGGGACATTGATGCTGAAGTTCTCGACAAAGTCCTCGTAGGACTCGAACCGTGTTCTGGTAAGGAAGGTATCAAGCATGGAGAAGGCACCTCTCATAAGAAGACCTGCCGGGTTTCAGAAACCCGGCGAGTCTGTGTATATTAGAAAATCATGGCCAGAAACCTGGCCTCCGCGCCATCCAGGGCCTTCATGCCGTGGGGATGGCTGGAATCGAAATAGAGGGAGTCGCCCGGATTCAGTTCCAGTTCATGGTCGTCGATGATTATCTTCAACCTGCCCTCAAGCACATAATTGAACTCCTGACCGGTGTGGCTGTTGCGGCTGACCGGCGCGTCAGGGGCGTCAGGCGCCACGGTCACCAGAAACGGCTCGGCCTTTCTGTGGCTGAAATTGTACGCCAGATGGCGGTACTGGTACTGTTTTCTGCGCTCGAAAGCAGCCCCGGCGCCGTTTCTGACGAGGGAATAGACATGGAGGCGTGGGCTCTCGCCGGTAAGAAGGTCGGTGAGTTCGACCCCGAAGCGGTTTGCGACCTGAAAGAGAAAGTTCACCGGAATATCCGTCTCTCCGCTTTCGTATCCCTGATAGGCGTCCCGCGAGACACCCAGCTCATGGGCAAGGGACTCCGGAGAAATCCCCGCGATTTCCCGCAGCTCCCTGATGCGCATGGCAATATTCCTGATGTTTTCCGACATTACCTGCACCTCCATCGAAATAGATACACCGCCGGACAGCGAAAAAAACGGGCGGCCCGGCCGACAGAATCTACTAGTACGGCATTTTGATCCAAAAAAGCAATCAGAATTTCACTACCGCCGCGTGCTTGAGGGTAGCTGAAAACCGGGCGGGAAGCAGGGAGGAGCTCATGGGGTCCCATGGAACCGAATTATGAACCTACAAAGGCGAGCAGAGGGGCGCACGTGGGTTCCACATGCAGGAATTCCACCCCGAAGCCGGAGGGAAACACCGGTTTCTTCCTCATCTTGTCGTCGTTTATCCACGCCACGCGGCCCTGCGCACGCAACGTCACGGCGTCAAAATCCGGCAAGGAGAAGGTAAGCTCGATGGCGCTACCCTTCTCAATATCGTATCCGCCGGCCACGTACATCCCTCTGGCGCTGATGTCCGAGCTTGTCCCGGCGGCCGTTCTGCCGTTGACGCGGATGGAAACAGGCGTTCTGCAGGGTACTCTCCTGGAACGGTAATCCCGGCGGCTTCCTTCCAGGTCGGCTTCCCGCGCCATCTCTCCGCTCTTCTCCAGATAGGAGAGAAACGCATTCACGACCTTTTTCTCAAAGTGGGCGCCGCTCTTTTCTTTCAGCAGCCTCTTCGCCTCAACAAGGGGCATCGGGTCCCTGTAATGGCGCTTGGAGGTGATCGCCTCGAAGAAATCGGCCACGGCAATGATCTTTGCCCCGAAGGGTATCTCATTTCTCATGAGCCCACGCGGGTAGCCTGTACCGTCAATCTTTTCATGATGACTCTCGGCAATCTCGGGCACATGACGGTAAATCCCCTCGAAGTTTATCTGTCTCAGTATCTCTCCCGTCTTTTCCACGTGGGCCTTCACCTGCCGGTATTCGTCCGACGTCAGCGGACCGTCCTTCTTCAGAACAGCGTCGGATATGCCTATCTTTCCATAGTCGTGCAGGAGCGAGGCAACCCGGATCATCTCGCTGTAATCCTTGGAAATCCCCAGTTCGGAGCAGATACCCAGGGCATATTTGGTCACCTTTTCCACGTGCCCGGCGGTCATGGCGTCCCGGGCGTCGATACTTGCGGCCAGGGCCTGAAGCGTCGACTTGAATTGCCGCTCCTGTGCTTCGTTGAGCATGGCGTTCCTGATGCTGATGCCGATGACGGTAGCGATTCCCATGAGGAGACTCATGTTGCTCTGCACAAGGGGCTTCTTGCTCACAATATTATCCACCGCCAGCACCCCGATGGACTTTCCGTCGCAGACAATGGGACAGACGATGAATGAACGTGCGCCGAGTTTTTTCGCGAACACCCGGCTGTTCAGTGAAATGGTCGGCTTTATTTCCTCAATGTCGTTAACCAGATAAGGCTTCTGCTCGCGGAAGGAAATGACGAAAACACCCTTGGATTCCGGCTTTGTCAGGTGAAACGCCGTCTTTTGCAGGAACTCTTCCTGCTCAGGCGTGTAGCCGAATCCGGAACGGAAAATCAGGTGTTTCCTGCCCGCATCAGCAAGGAGGATCATGCCCCGGTCATAATCCAGCCGTTTCTTCAGCACGAGGGCCACATTACCGAGAATTGAGTCGATGTCGTGCTGCTTGTTGATGGCCTGCCCGATTTCATTGGTAAGGAGTGCATTATTGTAGTTAACGTTTATCTGTTCAAGGAGCTTGTCGGTGGATTGGCGGAGACTCTCAATGGCTTCGGTGAACTCCTTTTTCTCGGACCTCGACGTCAGCAGGCTTAGCGCCAGCAGGGCCGCAAGGGAAACGGGCAGGGTAATGGAAATCCACGGCCACCCCCCCGAAAAAAAAGCCGCCAGGTTCAGCGCCAGGGCAAAAGGAACTCCATAGTCCCTCGCCTTGCGCAGGCACACTGACGGGGGCTTTTCCCAGGAAATGATGTAACGGCAGACCGATCCGTTGCGGAACATGCACTCCGGATGCTCTATGTGCAGCATCCTGTTGTTGAAGATATCCGCAATCGCTTCTATGAAACCCATCCTGTTCTCGCACTGGAAAGGTTTCTCGCGTATCCCCTTCAGGGGAGTGACGACGATCTCCACACGGTTCGAGGCAAGGACCCTCGACTCGTAAAGGGAGGACCGGGTGAAATTCCTGGTGGTTTTGCCGATATGCTCGTAGACCCTGGTGGGGCTTACCAGACCGAGAACATACTGGCGCATGGCGCCGATGGACTCCGAAGAAGCGGCGTAACGGCCTGCCTCACGGGCGATGAATTCGTTTCCCGTAAGCTTCACCGCCTTTTCGTGAAAAAGCTCTATCTGCTCCTGGGAGAACCAGTGCCCCTGGTCCGCTACCTCGTATGTCTCCATCTTCGCATATCTCAGAAGTTCTCCGATATTGACATGACTGTATTTTCTCTTCAGCAGCTTGATGAAGGTGTCGATAATTCTGCTGTTGTACAGGGGCAATCTTCGCTGTTCCGATCTCATTGTCACCACACTGTCCGGTCTGTTGTTCGTTTCAGGGCCTTCCATGACGGAGCATCTTTTCAATGGCCCGGAAATAGCTGTCCGTATGCCGCAAGTTCAAAATCCAGAGGTTATATATGTTCTCATAAGCTATTCCGTGTTTTTCGGCATAGGAGGACGGATAGAGCAACACGGGTATTTCCTCCGGCGCATAATACTTGGAAAGGAGGGAAAGCATCATGAACAGGGTTCCCGGCGGGAAATCCTCGTCATCGATAATGATAGAATGGATGCAGTTAGTTAGCTCCGACATGTTGAGCCCGATGTCGGAGACGCTGATGACGAAGACCGCCTTGAGATTATCGTTTTTCACCAGGGAAAAGAGGTGTCTCTCCTTTTTCATCCCGGCCTTTTGGAACTCCTCCGAGACCCCGTTCTGCTCCAGCATGTCAGGCGACAGATCGAGCGCATGGAGGAGCAGCCCTCCCGACGCATGCCGGTAGAAGCTCTCCAGCTCCCTCAGGTCTTCGGAGCTCGTCTTCCTCAGAGACCAGGGTCCGGTCATGTCCCATTCCTCGGACGCTGTCTTGCGGAAGTGAAGATAGGCAAAGGCATCACAGGAACAACCTTGCCTGTCGCGGATCATGTCGACAATCCCGCCGAAGATCCTCTTGGGAAAGCTCTTGTCCGGCCGGAAATAGCATGCGACGAAATGCATGTGGCTGGAATAGAGTCCATGGGAATCGTTGATTGCCCTTCCCGCCTGCTCCAGCACGGCCAGACCGGACCTGAGGCCGGCCGATCCGCACGCGGCGTAATGATGGACCAGCCATGTGTTTTCGTAGAACCGGATCATGGCGATATGTCCGTTGATACGCCCGTCTTTCTGGAAGGTGAAGTGCCTGGCGATATGGGGATTCCGTGTGTAGAGCTTTTCACAGGTCTTCTTGAACATCTCCTTGCTTGCGTGTACATGGAGATACTTCCGGGGGTAAAGAAAGCCCGTCTGAAAAAAAAACTCCCAGAGGGCATCCGTATCCACCCTGGCGCAGACATAACTGTTCCCGTCCGTGGCCTGCTGAAGCAGCGCCAGCAGGCGCACATGGTCGCTGACATCCATATCCAGGATAGCCAGCCCGCATGTGACCAGACCTCTCTCGCCTGCATCCGCGTTCTCGTTCCGGTATACGACCTGGGCGCTGCAGCGAAAGCTCATGCTGCTGGCAAGATCAATGCTGAGGTCGGGAATCACCCTGCCGGGCAATAAGACGGAATCTTCCACCCTCTCCTCGACGCTGAATCCCGAA
Organism: uncultured Geobacter sp.; assembly: GCA_964517595.1. Classification (GTDB taxonomy): domain Bacteria; phylum Desulfobacterota; class Desulfuromonadia; order Geobacterales; family Geobacteraceae; genus RPRC01. Next base: position 14,823 of record CAZFCG010000022.1, read on the forward strand.
CCCGAGAGGTCAACCACCTTCAGGTTAACGGACTTTCCCGTTAGAGGATCGGTGAATATGATGTTGGGCGAGGGCACGAGCCGGCGCCGGATGCTCCGGAACTGCTTGGGCTTGAAGCGGCTGATTCGCGATGCAAGGGGCCTGAGAATATAAGATCGCTTCACCTGTCCGCAATTATGTTTGATGATCTCGCAGTCTCCCGAATAGAGGATGCCTGTATTGTTGCTGAAGACAACATGGACGGGAAATTCCTGGTTAATCCAGAGGAAAGACTGGGGAGGGACGTTGGTAATCTCCGCCCGGAAGGAGACCGGGGTAAAATCAACCAGTTCCCCGTGGAACAGGGCGCCGTTCTGGGAAAACTGGACGTTGACACCAAAGCAGCGGTGCCTGTTGATCTTGCGGGAACTTATTTCACGGCATGAATCGGGGAGATGGAAGAGAATCCGGTCTCCGGCGGATTCGGTGAGGTCGGGTTCCACCAGTAAGGCATTGTGGTCATGGGGCACGACAAAGTTTATGATCCGGTACGACTTAAGCTTGCGGGCTATCCCGGAGGGGTCTTCCCAGACACACTCCAGAGTAGAGTCGACACAGGGGAGAGGTTTTGCGCGCAGGGTTATGGCGGAGCCGAACTTCCTGTGAAGCAGGTTAATTATGATGCTTTCTTCTTTGAAATTCAGGAAGTTAAGCCTGTTGACGAGGTGTTTTCTGGCAACATCGCGGGGAATCCCATCGCGGTTTGACGGATCGGACCGCCCCCCCGCCTCCTGCCCGGAGGCGCAAAACTCGTTTTCATTTCCTCCGTCTCGCCACACCCCTATGCACTCCTGAGGAACTGTAAACAAATAACATGGGCATCTTGCATCTCATCTTCAGGTCATCTTTGACCGAACATCAACCACCAAATCCTCAACGTAGCCCTGCTACGCCTGTGGTTTTGCTCAATCAGGAACGACAAATGCGGCCCGAATCTGAGCTTAAAACCTGGTATATCAGCTTTTTCCGAATCCCTGACGCAGCCCGCGGCCCCGGTGGCCATTGATGCGGGGTTCCTGCATGAAAGGCTGTTTTTCATTAATACAGTAACGCGATCCTTGTTTATCACAAAAAATATTACAGTTCAAGCATTCTGAATTAATGAGTTTGATTCATTCTGGAGATATTTTGCGCCGGCCGTCGACCGGCAGGAACATCAGAAAATATGAGACAAAAAAGGGGAACCGGTTTCCCGGCTCCCCTTTTTTGTCTCATCTGCCTGTTGAATAAACTATTTTCGCGCTTCCTTCGAAGCCACCTGCATCCTGACAAGGGCGCGCTGCAATGCCGCCTCCTGGGCGATAAAATCCTTGTCTTCCCTTGTAAGGATCCGCAAGGCCTCTTCCGCCCTGCCAAGGGCTGCCCTGGCGCGTTCCAGGTCTATCTCGTCAGCCCTTTCCGCCGTCTCGACCAGGATGGTCACCCTGTCGTCCGCCACCTCGAAATATCCCCAGTCAAGGGCAAGATGATACGCAGTACCGTCCTTCACGTAGGTCAATTCCCCGATTTTCAGCGAGGTGAGAAACGATGCGTGACCAGGCAGCACGCCGAATTCTCCGAGACTGCCCGAGGCGGTTATCATATCCACCTCTTCGGACAGGATCTTCTTATAGGGTGTAACCAGTTCCAGATGTAGTTTTTCGGCCATCTTATGATCCTTTTCCGCAATCCTTCAGGTCCGGGCCTCGCCCAGTCAGTGCGGTCAGCATTGACCGCGTCCTGTTACGCCGACAGCTTCTTCGCCTTTTCCAGGGCCTCCTCGATGGTGCCGACCATGTAGAAAGCCTGTTCGGGGATGTCGTCGTGCTTGCCCGAGACGATCTCCTGAAAGCCCTTGATGGTGTCCTTGAGTTCCACGTACTTGCCCGGAGTGCCGGTAAATGTTTCGGCAACGTGGAAAGGCTGTGAAAGGAAGCGCTGGATCTTTCTGGCCCGGGCGACGACCTGACGGTCTTCCTCGGAGAGTTCGTCCATGCCGAGAATGGCAATGATATCCTGAAGGTCCTTGTATCTCTGAAGCACGTACTGCACCTCGCGGGCAATGGCGTAATGCTCCTCGCCTATGATCTGGGGATCAAGGATCCTGGAGGTTGAGTCCAGCGGGTCGACCGCCGGGTAGATTCCCAGTTCGGCAATCTGGCGGGAGAGAACCGTGGGGGCGTCCAGGTGGGCGAAGGCCGTTGCCGGCGCCGGGTCGGTCAGGTCGTCGGCCGGGACGTAGATGGCCTGGACAGAGGTGATGGAGCCCTTGTCGGTGGAAGTGATGCGCTCCTGAAGCTCGCCCATCTCGGTGGCCAGGGTCGGCTGGTAACCGACCGCGGACGGGATGCGGCCCAGGAGGGCAGAGACCTCGGAACCGGCCTGGGTAAAACGGAAGATGTTGTCGATGAACAGGAGCACGTTCTGCCCCTCCTCGTCACGGAAATACTCGGCCACCGAAAGGGCGGACAAGGCAACCCGGGAGCGGGCGCCAGGAGGCTCGTTCATCTGGCCGTACACCAGCGCGGCCTTGTCCAGGACGCCGGATTCCTTCATCTCGTTCCAGAGGTCGTTCCCCTCTCGGGTGCGCTCGCCCACGCCTGCGAAGACGGAAAAGCCGCCGTGCTGCTTGGCGATGTTGTTGATGAGCTCCATAATGATGACGGTCTTGCCGACCCCGGCGCCGCCGAACAGTCCGATCTTGCCGCCTCTGGCATATGGGGCCAGCAGGTCAACGACCTTTATGCCGGTGGTGAAGGCCTCCACCTTGGTGGACTGCTGGAGAAATTCGGGCGGCTTGCGATGGATCTCATATTCTTTTTCCGCGTTGACGGGACCCATCTCGTCAACCGGTTCGCCGATGATGTTCAGAATCCTTCCGAGGGTCTGGCGGCCCACCGGCATGACAATCTGCTTGCCGGTGTCCAGCACCTGCTGTCCCCGGACCAGTCCGTCCGTAGAATCCATGGAGATGGTGCGCACGGTGTTTTCCCCCAGGTGCTGCGCCACCTCCAGCACCAGGTTGTTTTCCCGATCGTCGATGGCCGGATTGGTCACCCGGAGAGCGCTATAGATGGCTGGCAGTTTTCCCGGCTCGAATTCGACGTCAACTACCGCACCGATTACCTGCGAAATTTTCCCAAGATTCTGACTCATCTGGACTTTTCCTCCCGCGGCCCGCCCGGCGGACCGTAATGTATATAATCTTTTTCCGACAGCGGCAGCAGGATTACCGACAGCCGCCTGTTCAGTTTTATCCCTTTATGGATTCCGCGCCGGAGATGATCTCCATCAGCTCCGTGGTTATGGCGGCCTGCCTGGCCCGGTTGTACTGGAGAGTCAATTTGCCGATCATCTCGTTGGCATTCTTGGTCGCGCTGTCCATGGCGGTCATCCTGGCGCCGTGTTCGGAAGCCAGAGACTCCAGCATGGCATGGAACAACTGCACCTCGATGTGCTTGGGGAAGAGTTCGGTAAGGAGTTCCTCCCTGGAAGGCTCGTATATGGCCTCGAGGCCGGCTTGCTCCTCTGTACCCTCCTCCGGCCTGATGGGCAGCAACTGCTTCAGGGTGATGGTCTGGGTCAGGACGCTCTTGAAGGCATTGTAGAGAAGAAAGACCTCATCATACTCATCGGCGAGAAATCCGTCTATGAGTTCCTGTGCGATGAGTGCAGCCGTCTGATAATTCAGCGTGGACAGGACATTGGCGTAATTCTTCCTGATGTCGGCCCGGCTCCGGAGGTATTCATGGGACTTCCTGCCGATGGTAGCGAGGGAGATCTCCGAATATCGCGAGCTGTTCTCCCGTATAAAGGCCTCCGCCGCCTTGGAGATATTCGCGTTGAATCCCCCGCAAAGACCTCTGTCGGAGCTGACGACGATCAGCAGCGCCCTCTCCCCACTGTCCCGTTTTTCCCTCCGAGTCAGCGGCCCGACACCCTCTCCGCCGCTCACAGCCAGACGCCGCAGAACCTCGCCCAGCTTTTCGGCGTAGGGACGCGCCGCCAGGACGCCTTCCTGGGCTCTGCGCAGCTTGGCCGCCGCGACCATTTTCATGGCCTTGGTTATCTGCCGGGTGTTCTTGACCGAATTTATCCGCTTTCGAATGCTTTTCAGGCTTGCCATGAAGAAAATACCGTCCTTGTCTAGGCTGCGAATTCTTTCTTGAATTCATCGAGGGCGGCGACAATCTTGCCCCGGAGCGCGTCGTCTATGGCCTTCTTCTCACGGATTTCATTGAGAACTTCCGACTTGCGCAGGTCAAAGAAGGAATTCAGTTCCGCCTCAAACCGGGCAAGGGCGGAAACCGGATAGTCGTCCACATAGCCGTTGTTCGCGGCAAAGATAATGAGAACCTGCTTTTCAAAGGGCAGGGGACGATACTGGGGCTGCTTGAGGATCTCCACGAGGCGTTCGCCACGGGCAAGCTGCATCTGGGTCGCCTTGTCCAGATCAGACCCGAACTGGGCAAAGGCCGCCAGTTCTCGATACTGGGCCAGGTCGAGCTTCAGGGTTCCCGCCACCTGCTTCATGGCCTTTACCTGCGCGGCGCCGCCGACGCGGGAAACGGAAAGACCGACGTTGATGGCCGGACGGACCCCGGAATAGAACAGGTCGCTCTCCAGGAAGATCTGACCGTCGGTAATGGAAATGACGTTGGTCGGAATATATGCCGAGACATCGCCCGCCTGGGTTTCAATGATGGGCAGGGCGGTAAGCGATCCCGCGCCGCATTCGTCGGAAAGCTTGGCGGCCCGCTCCAGCAGTCGGCTGTGGAGATAGAAGACGTCGCCGGGATAGGCCTCGCGTCCGGGGGGACGGCGCAGGAGGAGCGACAGTTGACGATAGGCAACCGCCTGTTTGGAAAGGTCGTCATAGATGATCAGGGCATGACGGCCGTTGTCCCTGAAGTATTCTCCCATGGTAACGCCGGCGTAGGGGGCTATGAACTGCAGGGGAGCTGATTCGGCGGCCGAAGCGGAGACGACAATGGTGTAGTCCATGGCGCCGTGGTCCCGCAGCTTGTTCACCACCTGCGCGACCGTGGACAGCTTCTGTCCGATTGCCACATAGATGCAGATGACGTCGCCGCCCTTCTGGTTGATGATGGTGTCGATGGCAATGGCGGTCTTGCCGGTCTGGCGGTCGCCGATGATCAGCTCGCGTTGGCCCCGGCCGATGGGAACCATGGAGTCCACCGCCTTGATCCCGGTCTGCATGGGTTGATGAACCGACTTGCGCTTGACGATGCCCGGCGCCTTGACCTCCACCTGGCGGAAGTCCTTGGTGGCGATGGGACCCTTTCCGTCTACCGGCTGGCCGATGGCGTTCACCACGCGGCCCACCAGGGCGTCCCCTACTGGAACCTCGACAATCCTGCCGGTCCTCTTCACCACGGCGCCTTCCTTGATGTTATCATTATCTTCACCGAGGATCGCGGCGCCCACATTCCCCTCTTCGAGATTCAGCACCATACCGGAAACACCGCCAGGGAACTCCAGGAGTTCGCCCGCCATGGCCCGCGCCAGTCCGTGGATGCGGGCGATCCCGTCCCCTACGGAGATAATTGTGCCTGTTTCGGCGACCTCGATCTCCTTACCGTAGCCCTCAATCTGCTTCCTGATAATCTCGCTGATTTCTTCCGCTCTGAGTTCCATAGGCGCTTCTCACCCCTTCTGTAATATATCTTGTATCTTCGTCAACTGGGTTCTGATACTGCCGTCGAAGACCTTGTCGCCGATGCGGGTAACGACACCGCCAATCAGCACAGGGTCAGTCTTGACGCTTAGAATGATCTTTTTGCCCGTCGCCTTCTCCAACGCGTCCCGCATCGCCCGGACCTGCTGTTCGGTAAGGGGGAGGGCCGAGGTGACACTTGAGCGGAGGATGCCGGCGGCTTCATCGGCAAAGGACCTGTAACAGTCTGCAATACCGGCCAGTTGATCGATGCGCTTCCGGTCAAGAAGGAGCAGCATGAAATCGCCCATGGTCCTGGAAATGCCCAGCCGGGCCGTCAGTTCGTTCAGTATCCGGCGTTTCGCCTCTATCCCGTACCCCGGGGCCGAGAGAATCGCATACGCCTCGGGGGCCGATTCAAGCGCTCCCGAAAAAAGCGTCAGCTCCTCATGGTACTGTTCGATGACCCCCTTTTCCGCGGCCAACTGGATGAGGGCCTTTGCGTACCTTCGTGCAATGGCGTTCGTGCTCACTATGCCTCCACTACCTTGCTCAGATATTCATCCACGAAACGATCCTGATCGGACCTTGTAACGGATTGCTTCAAAGTCGACTCCGCCAGCTGCACGGCAAGCCGGGCGGTTTCCGCCCTGAGCCGCGCCCTGGCGGTCTCCAGTTCCTGACCCGCCGCGGCCTTGGCCTGCTCCCGGATCCTTTCGGCGGTATTGCGCGCCTCCTCTATGATCCGTTGCTTCTCGGCCTCGCCATCCCGGCTGATGGCAGCGCGGATGTCCTCAATCTCCAGGGTTGCCTTTTCCAGCTTCTCGCTATATTCGGCAAGCTTTTTCTCCGCCTCTTCCCGTATCTCTTCCGCTTCCCGCAGGGCCTTTTCCACCGAGGCCCGACGGGCGGCCAGAAGCCCTTTTATGTCGGCTTTTCTGGCGGCCCAGAAGAGAATAGCCGCCAGGATGGCGAAGTTGAAGAGACGGAAGCCGAAATCCTTGAGTTGCGCCGACGAATCCGCGTGATGAGCCCCTTCCTCCGCGCAGCCCACAGAGGCGAATACGGCCAGGAAAGCCAGAGCGGTGAGCGCCGGAGCGATACGGTTAATCACAACGGACTTCCGGGTCGTATTTTTCATGACAGGCTCCTTCCGAGGACCTTTTCGCTTATAACCTGGGAAAGCTCTTCCGCCCGTGCGCGAAGACGGCCTTCCTCCTTGGCGGCCTCCTTCTGTATGGCGGCGCGGATTTCCGCAAGACTGGAAGCGGCATCGCGGCGAGCGTCCTCGAGGATCGCGGCCTCTTCGGAACGGGCCGCGCCAATCATTTGTGCCCTCTCCTCATTGGCGCCCGTCTTGGCTTCCCGCAGTTTCAGTTCATACTCGGCCATCCGGTCCCGCACATCGGAATCAACCGATACCGTCTTTCCCCGCGCGGCCTCGAGCTCGGCGGCCCTGTCGGCCATGACCTTCCGGATCGGCCTGTACAGGAGCATGTTCAGGAGAAACAGGAGCAGCAGAAAATTGACCGCCTGAAACAGCAAAACAATGTCGATATTAATCATGCCTGAACCCCTTCTTGCCCGTCTGACCCATTTTCGCGATGTGGTATGGTCAGACCGTAAAACATATGACACCTATCATAGAGGCAACACTCTGTCAACGACAATTTTAGTCTTAATAAAAATATTTACTCGAAAGGAAAACTTTCCTGCAACCTATCCAGCACAGCTTTTTCCCTCACCCCTGCCCCTCTCCCGGAGGGCGAGGGAAAACACGAACCCTCTCCCTGTGGGAGAGGGGCAGGGGTGAGGGGAAATGCAGGAACAGCAAGTTTGGGTCGCTGTGAAACTATTCTGAATATTTACACTTTCCTGAAGTCTTTGGGGGAATGGAAAAACGGGAGTAAGCGGACAATGGAGCATATACTTCAGGAAGAGAGGATATCGATCAGCCGGGTCAGCTCATCGGAGGTTGAATACGAGATCTCGATCTTGCCCCCTTTGCCGCTCTGCCGGATGGCCACCCGCGTCATGAAGCGTCGCTTGAGGCGATCGACTACGGCATTGATTTCGGGGCCGGGCGCGTTCTTCGGCCTGACCGTCCGCTTCATCTTCATCCTCTTGACCAGGCCCTCGGTCTCACGGACGGAGAGATTCCTTCTCAGCACCTCGTCCCGCGCCTGCATCATCAGTTCCCGCGTATCCAGGGCGAGCAGAGCGCGGGCGTGCCCCATGCTCAGGCGCTCTTCGAGAATGTCGTTCTTTATTTCTTCGGGAAGCCTGAGGAGTCGCAGCGAGTTGGCGACGGTGGACCGGTCCTTGCCGACCCTCCTGGCCATCTCCTCCTGGGAGAGGTGAAACTTTTCGATGAGGGAGTGAAAGGCCTCCGCCTGCTCGATGGCGTTCAGATCCTCCCGCTGGATGTTCTCGATCAGGGCCATCTCCAGGGCCGTATCGTCCGAGATGTCCTGGATGACCACCGGAACGGACAGTAGTCCCGCTTTCTGCGCAGCGCGCCAGCGGCGCTCCCCGGCGACCAGTTCGTAGTGTTCGGACATCTTCCGGACCACCAGAGGCTGAATTATCCCCTTTTCACGGATCGACGCCGCCAGCTCCTCCATCTTTTCGGCGGAAAACCGCTTGCGGGGCTGATCCCTGTTGGGACGGATATCTTCGATGGGACAGGAAAAATAACTTCTGCCCTCTTCCTCCACCACCGGAAGCAGGGCGGCTATTCCCCTGCCGAGGCCGGTTTTCCTAACCATTCCTTACCTCTCTTTCCACGATTTCCCGCGCCAGCTCCAGGTATCCGGCGGCGCCACGCGAGTTAATATCATAGAGAAGTATCGGCTTGCCATGGCTCGGCGCCTCAGACAATCTGACATTCCGGGGAATTACAGTTCTGAAGGTCGTCTCGCCGAAATGGTTCCTGATCTCCTCACTCACCTGACGGGACAGGTTGTTCCTGCCGTCATACATGGTCAGCAGGATTCCCTCCACCGCGAGAGCCGGGTTCAATCCTTTTTTTACGAGCCGGATGGTGTTGAGGATCTTGGACAGGCCCTCCATGGCGTAGAATTCGCACTGCAGCGGGACCAGAACCGAATGGGCGGCCGTCATGGCGTTCAGGGTCAGAAGGCCGAGGGAAGGGGGACAGTCCAGGAGGATATAAGCGTAGTCATCGGCGATTGATGCAAGGGCGCGCGCCAGCCTTCTCTCCCGTTCCGGCATCGTGACCAGCTCCAGCTCGGCCCCGGCGAGGTCGTCGCTGGAAGGTATTACGTCCAGGAGGGGAATCTCCGTGTTTTTGACAACGCCCGACATTTCGGCGTCGTCAATCAGGGCATTGTAGATATTCTCGCGAAGCACGCCCCTTTCGACGCCCACGCCACTTCCCGCGTTCCCCTGGGGATCCATGTCCACCAGAAGCGTCCTGCGCTCCGCGACGGCAAGGGAGGCGCCCAGGTTGATAGCCGTGGTGGTTTTTCCCACCCCGCCTTTCTGATTTGCGATACAGATTATTTTTGCCATTGGATTTTCGGATTCTCGCGGGCGGCGCAAGCCTCAGGAGAACGCGCCCGGATGGGTGTAAGAAGGAACTTTTCTGGTGGAACGTACCACAAAACCCGTTATTATAGAAGTGTTTTCTGAGCGCGCCATCCCTTGTGTTTCATGGATGTTTCACGATGTGATGAAAAAGCGCGGCGATGGACTCCCCCTTTCGAGCAGAGAGATTTCACCGCCGCCCCTCTTGCGAAGCGTGTTTCACCATGTTTTCAAAGAGCGGACGACAATGATGTCAGAATGGCCTGCCGGCGCGGGACGGTTTCCCATGCCTCCCGCATGTTACGCGCTTTTGAATCCGGATTTGGCGAACGAGTATTCGAAGCTCATATGGTCCGCATAGGTGCCATTCAGGATCGCGGCAACGTCCTCGGTGAAGACCAGCTCCTCATCAGTTGGCACGACAAACACCTTTACCGGTGAATCTTCGGTGGAAACAATACATTCACACCCATTGACCGCCTCCCTGTTCCTCCCCTGATCGAGCCGGATGCCGAGATTGTCAAGCCCGCTGAGGGCCATCTCCCGTATCCGCCAGGCCCGCTCGCCGACCCCCGCGGTAAAGACAACGGCATCAAGCCTCCCGAGAGCGGCGGCATATGCGCCGATGTATTTCTTCAGCCGGTACGCCTCAATCTCCAGGGCAAGAGAGCAGAGTTTGTCCCCCTTCAGGGCGTTTTCCAGCACGTCTCTCCGGTCCGTGTACTTCTTCGTAATACCGAGCACCCCGCTCTTCTTGTTGAGGATCGTGTCGATCTCCTTGGGAGTGTGTTCTTCCATCTGCATCATGAAGGCCGGAATGGCCGGGTCGATATCTCCGCAACGGGTTCCCATCACCGCCCCTTCCAGGGGGGTCAGCCCCATGCTGGTATCCACCGACACGCCATTCTTGATGGCGGCATGGGAAACGCCGTTTCCGATGTGCATGGTGATGATGTTGCACTCCGCCGCGGGCTTTCCGAGCAGCGCGGCTGCCCGCTTGGAAACGTACAGGTGGGACGTTCCATGGAAACCGTAGCGCCGGACGCCGTACTTTTCATACCACTCGTACGGCACGGGGTAAATGTAAGCGTGCTCGGGCGTGGTCTGGTGGAATGCCGTGTCGAAAATGGCCACATGGGGCACATCGGGAAGCACCGCTCGGGCAGCCTCAATTCCGGCGATATTGGGCGGGTTGTGAAGCGGCGCCAGGTGCTGGACCGCCTTGACGGCATCCAGGACCTGTTCGTCGATCAGGACGGAGCGGGTAAACTTTTCGCCGCCGTGCACGACCCGGTGACCGACGGCGGAAATCCGGCTCATGTCTTTCAGCGCCCCGTGCACGGGATCCGTCAGGGTCCGGATGATAAGGTCCATGGCCACGGTATGATTCGGGCATTCGAATTCCCTTTTGTACTTTTCGCGTCCCGGTACCTCTTGAACGATGAATGAACCGCCAATGGTAACGCGTTCCACCAGACCCTTCGCGACGATCTTTTTCCTGTCCCAGTCAAAGAGCTGATATTTGACTGAGGAGCTTCCACAGTTGATTGCTAGAATATCCATGCACATCCTCCGAGATTGTTTTGCCACCAAATTCTCTTGATTATGAAGGCCCTGAAGCCGGTTTCCGGACGCAATTATGCCTCTTGGGATAGTGCGGACCGCCACGTCAAACATCATGCTTTCCGTGTTTTCAGAATTTCCTCGTTTTTTTCTATCCTGTTGATGCCGCCCAGATCGTAACTGATCCTGATAAAGCCGGTAAAACTGTCGCTTTTCAACTTATTAAGCAACTCGACAATCCTTTCTTCTTTTTCCATAGACCTCCCATGAAAAACAGCGCTTCAGCCATACCGGCCGGAAGTATCGCATTGTGCACACTCTTGTCCTATCCCTGCCATACCTTCAATCACCGTCTTTTGTGGAAAAAAATGTAGCGACGCTACAATCAGGAAACCATCATGCGGGTTTCGTTGGTCCTATGGAGGAAATAGGGGACGAAATAAGCGCACGACCTTACCGCGAGTTTCGTTAAGCCCGCGACGTACGCGGGTGACGAAATATGCGCGGGTTCCTACGCTGATACCATCTTGACAACAAGAACCGTTACCTCGGAACCGTTGACCGAACGGAACCTGTGCTCCAGGGAAGCATCCATGTAAATACTGTCACCTTCAGTTAACACGACTTGATTATCACCTATCGTGAGCTCAAACACTCCTTTCAGGACATACATAAACGCTTCTCCGTAATGCATATAAAAATTATCGCCTACGATATCATCAGTCAGGTTAATGATGTACGGCTGCATTTTTTTATGTTTCATTTGTGACAGTGACTCGCAATAAAATCCATTACCGTTACATTTTCCGTTTTGTATGAGTATCTTTGAAAGCACCTTCCTGTCTTCTTTTCTTATTATTTCATACTTCTTGTTTTCATTTTCATCATCGAACAACCAGCTCATCTTGACGCCGTAAAATTTCATCAGCTTGGAAAGCGTCGATATGGAAGCGGAAATGCTGTTGCTTTCGATCAAGGAAATCATTCCGGAAGACAGGCCGCTTTCGCGAGCAACGAATTTCTGGGTCATATTATTCGACAATCGCAATTTCTTTAGCGTTTCACCGACATTATACCTATAGTATTCGTTGCCATGGTTTCGTTTTATCTTATTGTCAATTTCATATGGCTGCTGTGATGACATGACTTCACCTTGCTATCCTATAGAAGGATTTTTCTACTTATAACTTTGTTGCTCTGAAATAAAAACACATAACCCCTTTACAATATCAAAGTGTTTTATCTCCTGCGCTATTATAGCGTTTAACAGTAGTTTGGATTTTTCATCACTCGAATTTTGCAGGAAATATTCATACTCGTTTATTCCGTTTTTTTCACGATCCATTACTTCCCGGTAGAAATTGACTTCCTCCCTGCACAAGCTTTCAACACCGGGGTCTTTAACGATGTGTGGAAAAAGCCTTGAAAATTCGAAGCTATCGTTTCGACACGCAACAAGGTCGTTACGACATGCCCTGAAGTTCTCTATCCTCTCAAGGTGCTTCCGCTCATCCTTCAACAAGGACGAAAACAACCTCTTCACACTGTCAAGGGAAGCCTGCTCCACAAGATACGCATATAATTTGATTGCATCCTTTTCATGCCGCAGCGCGCCATCAAGCACATCCATAAAATTCCTCCTCGATCGTCTCTCTTCCCACCCCTTTTCTATCCTCCCTCATGCTGGTACGACCGGACATGTCATCGTTTTCAAGGAAGGGAGGCTGCCGGCCTTCCGGCAGGCAGCCAATGACATGACATGGGGGAGGATGACATCTGAAAAAGGGAGACAGCTCTCCTTTGCGGGCCGGTACTTATCTAGTTTCCATCCGGAAACGGTTCTTTTTCGCCCTGGCGGTGTCAATCATCGGGGTTGCTTGTGCGGCGTACCGATGTACGCCTCCGCGCAACCCCTTGATTTCTTTGCCAGGTCAAAAAATTCCTCGTTTCCGAATTGGAAACCAATAGTTTCCATCCGGAGTTTCCGGATGGAAACTATCTATTGATCACGTTCGTAATCAACGATACGCTGAGCAACCGTCTTTATGCTCAGCAGGTCCGAGTAGTTAATGTTGTTACCCAGGTAGTTGCCGCCGTCCGTGCCGCAGCCCAGGGTGAGCGAAGGGGGCAGTTCGTTGTAGATGAGACCGACGCTGCCGTGAACCGCGGGCTGGTTGAGGAGCAGACGGTTGGCCGGGATCTCTACGGCGAATTTGTTGAGAATGTTGTCGTCCTGCGCATGGATAACGGCGGTATGGCCGGCGCCGCCCCAGCGGAGCTGGCTCTTTGCAGCGGCGATAGCTTCGTCGGTGCTGTTGAAGCAGATGTAGCCCAGAACAGGGGAGAGCTTCTCATGACTGAACCAGTCCTCAGGACCGATGGTAGTCAGGGGCACCAGGAGCAGCTTGCTGTCTTCGGGAATCTCGAAGCCCGCCAGCCTGGCGATGTATTGAGGAGACTTGCCCACTATGGCGACCGCCGGAACGCCCCGCACTTTGTCGAACATGACCGATTCCAGCTTCTTCTCTTCCGCGTTGACCAGATAGGCCCCGCGCTCGGTCATCATCTTGATCGCCTTGTCGCAGGTTTCCTTGTCGTCGAAGATCATGGACTGGTCGGAGGAGCAGATGGTGCCGTTGTCGAAGGTCTTGGAGGCGATAACATTGTTCACCGCTACGCTGAGTTTTGCCGATTTTGAAATGAAGACCGGGGTGTTGCCCGGGCCGACGCCGATGGCGGGGTGACCGGAGCTGTATGCGGACTTGACCATGGCGCCGCCTCCGGTAGCGAGGATCAGATTCACGCCCGGGTGCTTGAACAGAAGGTTGGTTGCCTCAATGGAAGGCTCGTCGATCCACTGGATGCAGTTTACCGGAGCGCCTGCGCTCACTGCCGCGTCATGCATGATCCTCGCCGCCTCGACGCTGACCTTCTGTGCGCGAGGATGAGCGGCAAAGATGATGACGTTGCGCGACTTAAGGGCGATCAGCGACTTGAACATGACCGTGGAAGGCGGGTTGGTGGTCGGGGTCGCGGCAGCGATGACGCCGAACGGCTCGGCAACGTACTTTACGCCGGATTCTTCCTTGATGATGCCCACGGATTTCTTGTCCTTGAAATACTCGTAGACGATGTGCGCGCCCAGATGGTTCTTGATGGCCTTGTGGTCGGCCCTGCCGATTCCCGTTTCCTCCACGGCCATCTCGGCCAGTTTCTGCTCGTTGGCCACGGATGCGGCATCCATGGCCGCGCAGATTTTGTCAACCTGCTCCTGGGTCATCTCCTTCATGACATCGGCTGACTTTCGTCCCTTTGCTACCAGTTCATCAATCTTCCGTACAACGTCCGCCATGACACACCTCCATTATGTAGTTTTGTGACAGACGCCGCAATCCACCCATTGGCGCGACATCTGTTACCTGAATGATATGTTTACTTGCCTCCGTAATAACAAGCGGACGCATGGGTCTCCCGTTCCCGCAAAAAACAAAGCCCAAGGAAAAGCGCGCCGGCTTTTCATTGGGCTTTCTGGGGCCGTACAACGGTCAGTAAAGGGCCAACAATGAAATGAGATTACTTCATAGTTATTTTTATAAGAAAAGTGTATCGGACTTGCAATATTCCAAATCACTCACTGCCGTTGACTATGACACTGGCATTAATAACAACGGCCGATGGATATAAACATCCACCGGCCTGTAAGCCCGCAATGTTTACTCCTTTCCAAGCAAGGGAGGCATCGCTGTTTCCGGCGATACCCACAGCCCGGCTTCCATAGCATAAGCCGCAGGAATAACGGGTCGGAGCAAATATTTAGTATTATAATTAATTGTTACGCTTTTAACTATATAGGATGAGAGTCGGCATAATGTCAAGTCTTTTTTGTATAATGTTTTTTTGATTGGATTGGATGAAACACAAATGACACAACGTCTACAATTCAAGCTTTATTTGCTCAGCTTCGATAAGGGGATGCTCGGCAACTCTAATTACATCTGACTGCTCAAGCCTCTCAATAACTTTCTCCAAAAGGTGGCCGGTGATCATGCCGGTCACCAGCGCCGCCGGCAACAGAAAAGCCAGATAGTAGAATATGAAACAGCTCCGCATAATCAGGGCCGCCATGAGAAGCTGGCCGGCATTATGACTCACGGCCCCGGCGACACTCACACCCCGTATACTGAAACATGGAGCGAATCTCAGAAGAAACGCCATGATAAGCGTACTGGCAACGGACCCGCTCATGCTCAGCAGAAAAGAGGGCGAGAGGAAAACGCCTCCCACCAGGGAACCGAGTATCACCCGCGACACACCGACGGCCAGACCACTGCGAAGGCCGTACAGGTATACGGCGATGAAAGTCACCACATTTGCCAATCCAAGTTTCACCCCTGGAAGGGGAAAGGGGTTGGGAATCATCCCCTCCACCACATGCAGGGTCGTTCCCAGCGCCACCAACAGCGACAGGAATACCATTTTTCGCGTGCCTGACATATAATTTGCCTTTGTTTAACGGGTTACGGCGTCGAGTCCGCTCCCGCCTTCAATGCGTATTTCCACCTGGTTGGGAATACAGACGATGCTCTCACCGGGCCTCCCTATCCAGCCCTGCAGGACACAGGTGCGGTCCGGGCAGGGGGCTTCCCGCATGCGGACCCTGTTTCCCTCGACCTCCACAAGTGCGCGCCCGATCGAGCCCGGGACCTGATACACGGCTTGTTTCCCGTCCGTGAAAAGATCGATGATTCGGACAATACAGCCCCGCACCGTAATCACCGCCCTGGTGTCGCCTGCTTCATCCGACCGGAAAAGAATACCGCGATAATACATCATTGCCGATAACGCCGCGACGAGTAGGACTCCGGCAACCAGACAGCTATCGGCTTTGCGCATGGTGTTCCGGATCTCCGGGATGCGCAGCCGACCGGCCCGCCGGGCCCTTGCCGCGAAGTGTTCGCCCATCGGCGGTTACCAGAAACACCTCCACGCCATCCAGCTGTTTCACCGTTTCCAGGGCCTTCTCCGGTTTCAGGACGAACAGCGCCGTGGACAGGATATCCGCCATACCGGCGTCCTTCGCAACCACGGTTACGCTCGCGTTCTCCATTGCCGGATAGCCCGTGCCGGGATTGAGAATATGGTGATACCGTCTCCGCCCGGAATCGAAGAACCGGTAATACCCCGCCGATGTCGCCACCGCTGAGTCCTCAAGCGCGAGTACGGCCAGAATGCCACCCGAATTCGCTGGGTTCTTTATCCCTATCCTCCACGCAGCGCCTTCAGCGTTCTTACCGAGGACCCTTATCGTGCCGCCGGCGTCGATGATGGCCTTCTCAATCCCGTTCCGTTTCAGGACCTGCGCTGCTTTTTCCGTCGCATACCCCTTCGCCACCGCTCCCAGATCCAGGCCCATGCCTGTTTTCACCAGAAATACAGTCCGTCCTTCCCGTTTCAGCAGCAAACGGTCGCTGTCTACCAGAGCGAGGCGCGCCGTGATTTCACCATACTTCGGCACATGGGGATGCTTCCCCCCGAATCCCCACAGGTCCATCACCGGCCCGATGCTTACGTCAAACGCGCCGCCGGTGCAATGGCGCCAGGTACGGGACAGCTCCAGCATAGCGAAGACATCGGGATCCACCGTGACCGGTTTGATACCGGCCATGTCGTTGATGCGGCAGACATCGCTCGCCGCATGTTCAGCCGTCCCCCTGGCGGGAAACCGGCTCGTCAGGTCCGCGATGCGCTGCATTTCGGCATAGGCTTCCGTCACGGCCTTCCGCAGTTTTTCTCCATCCCTGCCGTACACCCTGATGCTCACCAGGGTGTCCATCAGGAACCGGTCGCTCCTGTACTCCACCGGTCGCCGGGGATAGAGGGAAAAACCGACGACGCCCAGCAGGACAAGGATCAGGGTAAGCCATGCGCGGGACGGGCGCCCCATTACCGCTGACAGGCCTCGCACCGCTGACAGCCCCCATTTGCATGCTCCCTGGCCTCCAGGATGACTTCCTCGGAGATGGGCGAAATCATGTCAATGGCCTTGGTAGGACATTTGGTGGCGCATATGCCGCAGTTGACGCATTTCTCGTAATCGATCCGGGCCACCGATCCCGTTCCCCGGTCAACGACATGCACGGCCCCTTCGGGACAGTTCTTCTCGCACAGCCGGCACTTGATGCAGGCGACCCCGCACACGGCCCTGGCCTCCTTGCCCTTGTCCGTGTTCACGCATCGGACGTTGACCAGACGGGATACCCCCACCAGCCTCAGGATTCCCTGGGGACATTCTTCCACGCATTTATTGCATCCCGTGCACTTGTAGCAGTCCACGACCGGAAGTCCGTCCGCGCCCTGCTCAATCGCTCCGAAGGGACATACAGTGACGCAGGAGCCGAGCCTGATGCAGCCGAAATTGCACGCCTTGGGCCCCTTGAACGCCGCCAGCGCCGCATGACAGTCTTCTATCCCCTTATAGCGATAGAGCATCTTCGCCTGCCCGGCCCCTCCCTGGCAGAGCACCTGGACCACCTTGCGCTCTTCGTAGTCGGACACCTCCGTGCCAAGGATGGCGGCTATCTTCTCATAGAGAGAAGCGCCGCCCGGCGCGCAGGCGTTCGGCTTGACATCACCGTTTACGACCGCCTCGGCGAAACCGGCGCATCCGGGTTGGCCGCAGGCGCCGCAGTTCGCCCCCGGCAGCACGGATAGTATCTCCTCGACCTTGGGTTCAACTTCAACCATGAATTTCTTGCTTGCCACTCCGAGAACGCCCCCGAAGGCCGCGCCCATTACCGCCAGGCTTGTCACCGCAGCTAACATTCTTTATTCCTCCATATATTTTTCAGATAAGCCCGCTGAAGCCGAGAAAGGCAATGGACATCAGCGAGGCTGTCACGAGAGAAATAGGCACACCTTCCATGCACTTCGGTATATCCGCGGATTCCAGTCTCTCCCGTATTCCCGCCATAAGGATCAGTGCAAGGGAAAAACCGACGGCATGGCTGGTGCTGTGGACAAGCGTCTTCACAAGGCTGAAATCCTTCTGGATATTCAGGATGGCCACACCCAGTACGGCGCAGTTCGTGGTGATCAGGGGAAGATAGATGCCCAGCGCCTTATACAGGCCCGGGCTGTATTTCCTGATTACCATTTCGACGAACTGCACCAGGGCTCCGATTATCAGGATAAAGGCAACCGTCTGCATATAACCGATATTGAACGGATTCAGGATGTATACCTGGAAAAACCAGGTAAGAAGGCCGGCCAGAACCAGAACGAAAGTAACAGCCGCGCCCATGCCCAGGGCGGCGCTCAGCTTCTTGGAAACACCGAGAAAGGGGCATATCCCCAAAAATTGAGACAGCACGATGTTGTTGATGAGTACGGCACTTATGACAATAATGAAATAATCCTGCATACGTCGGGTTCTCCTTTCTCAGGCGGTTTTCGACTGCATCTTGTTCAGGAAGCCGAGGATGCACCCAAGCGTCACGAATCCACCCGGGGGCAGAATCATCATTATTGCCGCCCGGCTTTCCGGAAGCAGACGGAACCCCAGGAAGGTGCCTGCGCCCAGGACCTCCCTGAAGGTACACAGAAGCACCAGGGCCAGGGTGTACCCTACACCCATGCCGAGCGCGTCGAGAACGGAGGGCACGATCGAATTTCTGTTGGCGAAGGCCTCGGCGCGGCCGATGATGATGCAGTTCACGACGATAAGGGGAATGAATATGCCCAATGCCTTGTACATGGCCGGTGTATAGGCATGCATCAACAGGTCGGTCATGGTAACGAAGGAGGCGATTACCACGATATAGACGGGTATCCTGATGCTGTCCGGGATTATCTTGCGCATGGCGGAGATGACGATGTTCGAACCGAGCAGCACCCCGGTGAACGCGACGCCCATGCCCAGGCCGTTGTCCACCGACGTGGTGATCGCCAGCGACGGGCAGGTTCCCAGAACCAGCCGGAACAGCGGATTCTCCTTGATGATCCCTTTCGTAAACTCATTCAGCAGACTCATACGAAACACCTCCGGTGTAGTGTTCGTCCGGCGATTCCGCCGGGGCTATTTAACGAAGTTCCCGGCGAAATGATCCCGCGCCGCATTCACGCCGTTGGTGACGGCCTTGGACGTTATCGTGGACGCGGTAATCGCCTGGATCTGAGTGTCCTTTGTCGGGGGCGTCTTGGAAACTTCCAGATCGGCTTCGGCGCTCTTTCCCTTGTAGCGGTCCTGGAATGACGGGTCCTTTGCCTTTGCGCCGAGGCCGGGAGTTTCGGTCTGGCTCAGCACCTTGATGGCGGTTACCTTCCTGGCGCCGATGTCGAATCCGGCAAGGATGCTGATGGGTCCTCCGAAGCCCTTGGGTTCGATGGTATAGATGACACCCACGGGAACCCCGCCCTTGTATGCCACATTCACCTCTTTGATAAGAGGATTAGCGTTCTTCTTCAGGAAGCGCTCCGTTTCGTTTTTTACCTCTTCTCCCTGGGGACAGACTTCCTTGAAGCTGTCGGTTTTCATCCGCAGCGCCTGTTTATCGATAACAGGGGCGGTCATGCTGTTGACGTAGCCGACACCGAATGCCGCGACAGCGGAAACAACCAGAAGGAAAACGGCAAGTTTCATGATCTCAAGCATGGCTCTTCACCCCCCCGAATACCCGGGCTTTGGTGTAACGGTCAATCAGCGGCGTCGCCACATTCATGAGCAGGATGGAATAACACACGCCTTCCGGGTAGCCACCCTTCAGCCTGATAAGGACCACGAAAATTCCCGCGCCGACACCGAAGATGACTCTGCCCGCCTTTGTCACCGGGCTCGTCACCCAGTCGGTGGCCATGAAAAAGGCGCCGAGAAAAAGCCCTCCCGCCAACAGGTGGAACACCGGATACCACATGCCGTGCCCCTTCACGGACGCGACAATGGAAGTCAGGACGAAGACCGTGCCCAGGTAGCTGACCGGGATACGCCAGTCGATGTGTCTTCTATAGAGAAGGTAGAGCCCGCCGATGAGGAGGGCAAGGGCGCTGGTCTCGCCCAGGCTGCCGCTCACATTGCCCAGGAAGAGATCGGCGACGCCGGGCAGCTGCCGGCCGCCGGCCTCTTTCATGATGCCGAGGGGAGACGCGGTGGTGACAGCGTCGATGGGCGTCACCCAGGTGGTCATGGCGACCGGGAAGGAGGCCAGCAGGAATGCCCTTCCGATCAATGCCGGATTGAAGATGTTGTGGCCGAGTCCGCCGAACAGGTGTTTCGCGACCACGATTGCGAAAACCGAACCGAGAACCGCCATCCACGGCGGCAGGGTCGGCGGCAGACAGAACGCCAGGAGCAGGCCGGTTACCACGGCGCTGAGCTCGCCGGTCGTCGCGCCTTTTTTCATGACCTTGAGACAGGCGAGTTCGGCCAGCCAGGCGCTCACCACACAGGCGAGGATAACCATGACGGCGGGCAGGCGAAAAAAATACACCGCGGCAATCAGCGCCGGAACCAGCGCGATGATGACATCCCGCATGGCGGCCGGAACGTTGTCCGGGCTGTGCAGATGCGGAGATGACGACACAACCAATAGACTGTCCTGATTTGTCATTGAATCCTTCCCTCCGTTACTTTTTTTCCTTGGCCTTTGCCGCCAGAACAGCCTGTTTCGCCCTGCGGATATACTGGACCAGCGGGATATGGGCCGGGCATCCATAGACGCACGAGCCGCATTCGATGCAGCTCGCCACATGAAATTTCTCCGCCTCCTCCCAGGCGCCCATTTTTGCCAGCTTCACCAGGGATGTCGGCTCCAGGAACATGGGACAGACATCGACGCATTTGGCGCAGCGCACGCAGCCAGACTCCCTGAACTCGCGTTTCGCGTCATTCCTGATGACCACAACCCCGGAAGACCCTTTCACCACCGGCGCTTCGTCCGAAAAAACGGCTTTTCCCATCATCAGGCCGCCTGCTATGATCTTCTCCACATTCCCGGCATACCCGCCGCTCTGGGCAATCAGGTCCTTGAACAGGGTCCCGATCCTGACAAGGTAGTTCGACGGTTCACGGACACCGTCGCCGCTCACGGTAATGTAGCGCTCGATAAGGGGAATCCCCTTCTCCACGGCCTCGGCCACCGCCACTGCGGTGCCCACGTTATTGACGATCACCCCCACGTCCAGGGGGAGCTTACCCACGGGCACCTGCTTGCCGGTGCACGCGTAAATCAACTGCTTCTCCGAACCCTGCGGATACTTTTCCTTGAGAACATGAACGGTTATTCCTCCCTCGCCGGCCGCCGCCTTTTCCAGCAGGTTCACCGCATCCATCTTGTTGTCTTCCACGGCGATGACTCCACGGCCGCAGCAGACGCTCCGCATGATGTAGCGCAGGCCCGCTACGATCCGGTCCGGTTTTTCCACCATCAGGCGATGGTCAGCGGTCAGGTACGGCTCGCACTCGATGCCGTTCAGTATCACCACCTCGGCCCGCTTTCCCTCCACCGGGCTGTACTTCACATGGGAGGGAAAGGTCGCGCCGCCCATCCCCACGATACCGGCCTCGAAGATGATCTTCCTGAGTTGTTCGGAATCGAGGGTCGCCGGCGATTTGTGGGGTTTCACCGTCTCCGCCCACTCTTCCTTGCCGTCATTCTCTATCACGACACAGTTGACGAAGCTGCCGCCCGGATGCTCCCTGAGCTCAACCGCCGATACCGTTCCGCTCACGCTGGCATGAATCGGCGCCGTGACAAAACCCTTCCCCTCTCCTATCTTCTGCCCCTTCCCGACCCTGTCCCCAACCAGCACCAGCGACGCGCAGGGAGCGCCGATATGCTGGGAGAGAGGAATGTACACCGTGTCCGGAACCCGAGCGGGAACCGTGACCTTTCCGCAAGTCAACTCCTTGTATCCGTGTGGGTGGATACCGCCCTTGAAACTGGCTTTTTTCATGTTCTCTCGACTCCTGGTTGATTGGTGTAACGCCCATCCGGCGCAAATTCCATTTCCTCGGAAAAGGTTCCGTGCGACATCACATCGCATACTCGATACAGGCAAAGGCCGCTGTCAGGGCCAACATGGCAGCCGCGCACAGGCCGTCCGCACGGGAAAACGAGAGCCGCCTCATCCTGGTCCTGCCGCCGCTTCCCCGGTAACATCTCGACTCCATGGCCATTGCCAGTTCGTCCGCCCGTCTGAAGGCGCCCACGAACAGAGGCACGAGGACCGGCACGCACCGGCCCGCCCTCTTCAGGGGATTGCCGGAGTCAAAAACCGCGCTCCGCGATGCCTGGGCCTGATATATTTTCTCCCCCTCTTCGAGGAGCACAGGGATGAACCGCAACGCTATGGCCATCATCGTCACGGCTTCGTGAACGGGCACATGGCATCTTTTCAATGGTTTCAGCAGGGCCTCCAGACCATCCATAAGGGAAACGGGGGTTGTGGTGGACGTGAGCAGGGAAGCGGCTGTCAGGAGCAGAAAAAGCCTCAGGACTATCCGGAGGGAAAGAACCGCTCCCTCCCGGATGACACCGTTGAAGCAACCCGATCCGTCCTGGGAAATACCCGAAACGGCAACGGTTTGCAGCGCCACGGTGAACAACGTGATGAGCAGGAATGGCTTGAGTCCCTTCACGGAACACCGGAGAGGCCTGCCCGCCGCACCCGCCGCAATCAGGGAAAAGAGCATGAGCAGCAGGAACGACGGATATCCGTCAGCAAGAAATACAAGCGTCATAAAGACGCATGCCGACAGTATCTTCATCCTCGGGTCCGTCCGGTGAAGGATCGAACTGCCGGGAGCATATCCCCCCATGAGCGCGTCCCGTATCATGCCCTTGCCACCCGCACCCTTTCCCGCGATACACCCTCTTTATTTCTTCCACGGCTTCTTCAATGGTACCTATTCCGTCATCGATCTCCGGCAGCGCCTTTTTCAGCCGCATCATGAGGCGGGTGATCCGGGGAGGCTCTAAACCGGCGCTCTCCAGGGCGTCGACATCCCTGAAAACGTCCCGCGGGGTACCCTCCACAGCGATGCTCCCGCCTTTCAAAACAACTACCTTCCCGGCATACCGCGCGATTCCCTCCATGTCATGGGTCGCCATAACAACGGTGACGCCCCGATCCCTCCACAACCCGCAGATATGGTCCAGGATATCCCGGCGGCCCAGGGGATCCAGACCCGCCGCCGGTTCGTCCAGGACAAGGACTGAGGGATTCATCACCAGCACCCCGGCAATCGCCACCCTCCTCTTCTCGCCTCCCGACAGCCCGAAGGGAGACCTTTCGAGAAATTCTTCACCGAGACCGACCGCGTGGAGCGCCTCCCTGACCCGGTCGGCGGTTTCCTCCGGACCTAATCCGCTACCGGACAGCCCGAACGCTATATCCTTGTATACGGTCTCCTCGAACAGCTGGTCCTCCGGCCGCTGGAAGACCAGTCCCACCCGTCTTCTCAGCGCCCGCGCCCCATGCGCGTCCACCGGGAGGCCGTCAAATGTAATCCTGCCCGAGGTCGGCCTCAGAAGACCATTCAGGTGACGCAACAGCGTCGTCTTCCCCGAACCGGACCGTCCCGCGACTCCGAGAAAGGTCCCCGGTTCGATGCGAAGCGTTATGTCCCGCAAAGCTGCCTTCTCGAAGGGAGTCCCTAGCTGGTAGCAGTAAGAAAGGTTTTCAAGGTGTATCGAGAGCATGGCCTTGTCCGGTCAACATTCTTACCAGGGCGGCCGCCGCCTCGTCCACGCCAAGAACACCCTTCGGGAGCAGGAAGCCCTCACCACGAAGCGCCTCGAACAGCTCGGTGACGCACGGCCCATGAAGACCCGATTCCCTGAGCCTGGATAACCGGGAAAACACCTGGCGGGGCTTCCCCTCAAGGGCAACCTTTCCCGCGTCCAGAACGATTACCCGGTCCGCGAGCGCCGCCTCCTCCATGTCATGGGTAATATGGATGATAGTTATTCCTTCCTCCCTGTTGAGCCGACGGAGCAACGCCATGATCTCTTTCCGGGCAATGGGGTCCTGCAGTGCGGTCGCTTCGTCGAGTATCAGGCACGCCGGCTTCATGGCGAGAACACCGGCAATGGAGACCCGTTGTTTCAGCCCTCCGGAGAGGAGATGCGGCGGGGTACCCCCATGGTCTTCCATGCCGACCGACAGCAGAGCGTCCCGGACCCTCCGGCGAATCTCTTCCGGCGGCAGTCCGAGGTTTTCCGGGCCGAAGGCCACATCCTCCTCCACCGTTGTCCCGACGATCTGGCTGTCCGGATTCTGGAAGACCATACCCGCCAGCCGACGAGCCTCCCACAGGCGCTCCTTGTCCTTCGTATCCATGCCGTCTATGAAAACAGCGCCGGCCGTGGGTTCAAGCAAGGCGTTCACCATTCGCGCAAAGGTCGTTTTACCGGAGCCGTTGCCCCCCACAACGGCCACAAACTCGCCTTTTTCGATGCTCAGACTGATCCCGTCCAGGGCCTTTGTCCCCGGTCCGGCCCTGTTACCGGCCTGGTACGAGAACTCAACGGCGCGAGCTTCCATAAGGGTTTCCACCTGTCCACCTCCCTTTTCCCGGTCAGAAAAACACGAAGGTGACGATGAGAAATGTAACTACGAGAAACGGGATTGAATACTTGAACATGTAGCCGAAAAAGCTGGGCATGGCGACACCGGTCTCCTCGGCAATGGACTTGACCATGAAGTTGGGCGCATTGCCGATATAGGTGTTGGCGCCCATGAATACCGACCCGAGTGATATGGCCAGCAGGTAATCGCTGTAGCAGAAGGCCTCGCGACCGGGGATCGGTATGGCGCTGCACAACTGAGGCACTGCGGCTGTCTCGGCCAGACCCGGGAAGAACTTGCCGAGCGCGGTATTGAAATACGACAGGTAGGTGGGAGCGTTGTCCAGGAAGCTGGAAAGGATACCTGAGAGCCAGAAGTAATGGGAGGGCTTGTCCGCGGCCTTCACCAGCATGCCGAGGGCGCCGTGCTCTCCGGCCTTGAGTATCGCCAGGGCGGGAATGATGGTCATGAAGATGCCCGCGAACAGGTAGGCGACCTCCTTGATGGGTTCCCAGCTGAACTGGTTGTCCGCGCGGATATCCTTTCCGGTTGTCGTCAGGGACAGGACCGCCATTACAATGATGATTGCGTCCTTGACCAGGTTCTGCAGGGATTGCCGAGTTCCGAGAATGGTGACCTCTCCCATCTCGACCAGGCCGCTGAAGAGAACGGCGCCGACGATGCCGCCAAGGAAGAGGAAATTGTGCATCCCTTCGATCCTGAGCGGTTCCTTCACGCCGTCATTGATGGCGGACAGATCCTCTTTCCGGTAGAAAAAGGTGTCCAGGGCAAAGTAGACCAGCAGGAGAATAACGCTGACAAACGCCATTGCGGGGATAGCCTTCATTGTCCAGAAAAAGGGTACGCCGTGGAGGAAGCCGAGAAAGAGCGGCGGGTCGCCCAGGGGTGTCAGCGCGCCGCCGATGTTGCAGACGAGGAATATGAAGAAGACGATGGTATGGACCTTGTGCCTTCGCCAGGCGATGGAACGGAGCAGCGGCCGGATCAGGACCATTGCCGCACCGGTGGTCCCAATCCACGAAGCGAGCACCGTCCCGATGATCAGCATCATGCAGTTGATTGCCGGAGAACCCTTGAGCGTCCCCTTGACATAGATGCCGCCGGCGACGGTGAACAGCCCCCCGAGCAGGATAATGAACGGCACATAGTCGATGATATAGATATGGAGGATTTCGTGGAGCGCCTCACCCTTGAAGACAAACAGAAAGGGCACGGCAAAGGAAAGCGCCCAGGCAAGGGAGATTCTGGGAAAGTGGTGATGCCAGAAATTGGGGGCGAACAGGGGAAGCAGAGCGATGGACAGCAGTATCCCCGCAAAGGGGATCACCGACCACAATGGCAGGAGAGTGCCCAGATCAATATGCCCGGCGCCCCGCAAGGCGTCAAGGGAAGGAAGAGAGGAAGGCGATCCCGCGAAAGCCTTCCCGGCCAGAGCGACGGAAACCCCGCTTGCCCCGGAATCAATCGGCATGAAAATCAACACGTAAATAATTGACAATACACAGACAGCCGCCATCTTCTTCATTGCAGGGATCTCCTCGATTTTATAGCTGGATTCAGTAAGCCCGACTACTTTTCCGCCATCGGAAACAAAAAAGCCCGCGCAATCTCCGAAAGGATCGTTGCCCGGGCTTTCTGGGTCCGTCGTTGACGGTCAGCAAAGGACCAATATAATCATTTTTTTCGTATGGATATTTATCTGCCACCTTGTGCGTTTATCACGCCTCCGGCTGAATCCCGGTTTCCATGCTTCCCCCCAAAGAAGGAAAACCTTCTTTTCCGTGCGCTCCGGCTGGCGTCGGTTTTGACTCATCTGAAATCAACGGCGGAACAAGACAAAAAGCCCAGGCAAACACAGTCATGGGTTTCGCCTGGGCTTTCTGGGTCCGTTTCAACGGTCAGCAAAGGACCAACACGTTACAATCATTGAAGGCTCGATCTACATCTTCGCCTTCTTCAGTATCTCTTCATTTTTTTCGATTCTTGTGATTCCGCCCTGGCTGAAATTTATCCTGATGAAACCGGTAAACTGTTTTTTTTTTAGCTCATTCAGCAGCTCGATTATTTTTTCCTGTTTTTCCATGACCCTTCCACGCAATAATCACAATAAATGTCTGAAAGCATATGCCGACTGATCCTGAGTTGCCGTTACCCCCGCAAACGGAAACGGCCGAAGGATATAAACATCCCTCGGCCGTTTCAACCCAGCGGTGTTTACTCCTTTCCAAAACACGGGAGGCGACGCTGTTTCCGGCGGCGCCCATAGCCCGGTTCCCGTAGTTTGCACCGTAGGGAAGACGGGTCGGAGTTGAACATTAACCTATCAAATTGTGAAGCATTATATAGACTACGACATAACGAAAAGTCAAGCTATTTTTTCCACGAATTTTCTTAAGGAACGAACAGCCGGCAAATCCCTGTTATCACGGTACAAAGCGCGATATAACAAGGATATCCCCGCACTCGAGAGAAGGCTTCAGGCACGCGGTTACCTGAAAAAGGGCCGCCTTCGCGGCTCTGTCCCATGATGCATATTCAGGCGATTCAACGTATACTGTGCTACGGGTGTTTCATGCGGAATAACCGGCAAACAGCCGATTGCCCGCCTTCAGCCGGACAAAAGGAAAGGAGCGCCGCCATGCGCAATTTGATTATCTTCCTCTTCACCATATCTCTTCTCTGCTCAGGCGCCACCCTTGCGATTGCCGGAGAACGCTCCCTCTACTGGAAGGCCCTTGATGTGACCGCCCTCCTCGACGCCGATGGCCGGCTTCATGTGAAGGAACGCCAGGAAATCGTATTCAGCGGCGACTGGAACGGCGGTGAACGCACCTTCCGCGTCACCGGGGGACAGAAGCTGGACTTCAAGGGGATAACCCGCATCGATCCGGCAACAGGAAGGGAACACGAACTCAAACGGGGAAGCCTCGGCAAGATGGATCATTACGATTGGGGTGAAGGCAACAGCCTGCGCTGGCGCAGCCGTCTTCCCAACTCCCCCCCGTTTCTGGACACCCGGATGACCTATGTCCTGGAATACACCCTCTCCAATATCCTGGTCGCAAAGGAAAAGGGTTTCGTCCTCAATCACGACTTCGCCTTTCCCGATCGCCTGTGGCCCATCAACTCCTTCTCCCTGGATCTGCGATTCGATCCCTCCTGGCTGCGCCAGGACTCCGGACCCGTGCGCCTTGCCAGGGGGAGGCTAGCGCCCGGCGAGAGCGTCATCCTGGACATCCCGCTGGCCTATGCCGGCAAGGGGCGTCCCGCCGCCGTGCTTTACGGCGCGTCTCCATCAGTCCGCGGCGCCCTCTCCCTCATCGTCTTCACGGCGCCCCTCCTTCTCGCGGCCCTCTTTTTCTTCCGTGAATGGCGCCGGGGCCGCTTTTCCCGCCTCGTTCCGGTTTCGCGCATCGATCGTGACTGGCTGGAAAAAAGGGCGCTCAGCTTCCCCCCTGAGGTGATCGGACACCTGTGGGACAACCACACCGGGGCCCCCGAGGTGGCGGCAATCCTGGCGCGCATGGTCACCGAGAAAAAACTCGCCAGCCGGGTCGAGACCAGGCGCATTTTTCTCTGGTTCAAAAGGGATATCCTGCACATGGAACTGCTGGTGGATCAGGACTCCCTGAAGGGCTACGAAGCGAGCCTCGTCCGGGCCTTTTTCCGCCCCGGCGAAAAGACCACCAACAGCGACAGTATCCGCAAACGATACAGCACAACCGGCTTCAACCCGGCGGCGCGCATCAGCGACCCGCTGCAGAAGAAGGTTCAAACCATGGTGGGCGAAACCGCGAAGAAACCGGGGCGTCTCTGGATTCTAACCGCCATCCTCTTTCTGGCCGGCATTGCCCTCCTGACAATGGCGGGATTCACGCGCCATCATGAAATATGGAAGGCGTCCCTGGGTTTCGGCATCGGTTTCGCCGCATATATTGCCGCATACTTCTTCATCCGCGCTTACCACATGGGCATCACATGGCCCTTCCCGCGCAGCATCCCCTTCATCAGCATCATCCTGGCCATGGGGACGGCCCTCCACAAGACGCTTCTCGCCGCCTCCGGACCGGAAAGCGCGCTTCTGCTTTCCGGACTGACAACCTCCTTCGTCTCCTTCAGCCTCAGCCTGTTCAACCAGGCGCGCACCGCCGACAGCAGGGAAAAGGTCCTTCTTCGAAGGGATCTGGCGGCAGCGAGGAGATTCATGAAATACGAGCTTGGGAAGAAGTCGCCGAACCTGGATGACAACTGGTATCCCTACCTGATCGCATTGGAGCTGGGAAAACCGATGGATCGCTGGTTCAGGGTCCACGGCGCGCGTTCAGCCTCTCGTAACATCCACGGGAGCATGGGATCATCCGGAACAGGGGCAGACACGGCCCCATGGAGCGGCGGGGGCGGGACCTTCGGCGGCGCGGGCGCCAGCGCCTCCTGGGCCGCGGCCGTGGGCGTCCTGGCGGCCGGGGTCGCGAAGCCGAGCTCCGGCGGTTCGGGAAGCAGCGGCGGTGGAGGAGGCGGAAGCAGCTCCGGCGGAGGCGGGGGTGGCGGGTGGTGACATATCCGGCTTATGTGGCCGTTTGCGAGTAATCCATGCGCTTCATGCAAAAAGGCACAAATCCCGGGCGCTACATGAACAGCAGCAGACTCACCGCCATCACCGCCATGCCCGCGATGAGGCCGTATACCGCCAGGTGATGCTCGCCGTATTCCTCGGCCGTCGGAAGGAGCTGGTCGAAGGAAATGAATACCATGATGCCGGCAACCATGCCGAAGAGGACGCCGAACACCAGGTCGTTGAAAAAGCTTCTGAGAAGGAAGTATCCGGCGAGGGCGCCCACCGGCTCGGAAATGCCCGACAGAAAAGAATAGCCGAAGGCCTTCTTCCTGCTGGCAGTGGCGAAATATACCGGGATTGCAACGGCTATTCCCTCCGGGATGTTGTGGATGCCAATGGCCACGGCGATGGCGACGCCCAGCGAGGGGTCCTGGATTGCAGCGGCGAAGGTGGCGATTCCCTCGGGAAAGTTATGGATGCCAATGGCAAGGGCCGACATGACTCCCATGCGCATGAGCTTTCCGTTTTCCGCCCTGTTGGGCGGAGCGGAACCCATCTCCTCTACGGTATGCATCTCGTGGGGGTTTTCGAAGGAGGGGACCAGCTTGTCGATGAGGGCGATGAGGGCAATGCCGAAGAAAAAGGAGAGCACCGCCAGCCACGACCCCACATAATTCCCCAGGGGGGCGGAAAGGGCTGTGCGGGCCTTGTCCAGGATCTCCACCAGCGAAACATAGATCATCACCCCGGCGGAAAAACCCAGTGCTACGGAAAGAAAGCGCGTGTTGGTCCTGCGGGCGAAAAAGGCGAGGGCGCTGCCGATGCCGGTGGCGAGTCCGGCCATGATGGTAAGACCAAAGGCTATGCCGATATTTTCAGGATGCATGATGCCCCCTATACTGTCAGAACCGGTGCGCCGGTCTGCTACCACCCCTTGCGCAGGATTTGGGCCACGTCCCGGGCGTGGTAGGTGAGGATAAGGTCCGCGCCGGCGCGCTTGAAGGCAATCATGGTCTCCTTCACCACCCTCTCCTCATCGATCCAGCCGTTGCGCGCCGCCGCCTTGACCATGCTGTATTCACCCGAAACATTGTATACCGCCAGGGGGAGATTGAATTCGTTCCGCACCTCGCGCACGATGTCCAGATATGGGAGACCGGGCTTCACCATCAGGATATCCGCTCCCTCCTCCACATCCATGGCCGCCTCCCGGATGGCCTCCAACCGGTTAGCCGGGTCCATCTGGTAGGAGCGGCGATCTCCGAAGCGAGGAGCCGAGTCGGCCGCTTCCCGAAAAGGACCGTAGTATCCGGAGGCGTATTTCACGGCGTAACTCATGATGGGAACATTGGCAAAGGCGTTTACGTCCAGGGCCTCGCGGATGGCGCGGACCCGGCCATCCATCATATCCGAAGGCGCGACCATGTCGGCCCCGGCCTTGACGTGGGAAAGGGCCTCCTTGCACAAAAGCTCCAAGGTGGCGTCGTTGTCCACCTCTCCGTCCCGGATCAGGCCACAATGCCCGTGATCGGTGTACTCGCACATGCAGACATCGGTAATCACCGCCAGACCCGGCGCGTTCTTTTTGATCTCCCTGATAGCCTCCTGCACGACCCCGCTTTCCTGGAAGGCGCTGCTCCCCACCGCATCCTTGGTCTCCGGGATGCCGAACAGCAAAACCGCCGGTATCCCCAGTTCGCAGACCTCAACGGCCTCAGCGACGATATTCTCCACCGACTGCTGAAATATGCCAGGCATGGACGACACCTCAGTCCGAACGCCCCGGCCAAAGGTGACAAACATGGGGTAGATGAGATCGTTGACCGAGAGGTCCGTTTCGCGCACCATCCGCCGGAAGACATCCCTGCCCCTGATGCGTCGGGCTCTGTATGCTGGAAAAAACATGGGCTCATTCATCCTTTTCTTTTA
>CAZFCG010000023.1:0-43330 GCA_964517595.1 uncultured Geobacter sp.
GGAGAACTCCCGCGTTTTCCTCAAGGAACATCCGGAAATAGTCGCTGAAGTGGAGGCGAAGATCTTTGAACAGGCCGGACTAGCCGTTGCAAAGGCGCCGGAAGAAAAGGCATAGCCCATGGAACTGAACGACATTCTCACCATTGCGGTCAAGGCAAAGGGCTCCGATGTCCATATCAAGGCGGGCCTGCAACCCATTGTGCGCATCGACGGAAGGCTGCGGCCGATCCCCAATGCCCCGCGCATGGCCGCCGACGCCATTCGCGACATGGCCTATACCATGATGAACGAAAAGCAGAGGAAGCATTTCGATGAGTGTTTCGAGGTGGACCTCTCATACGGGATTCCCGGTCTGAGCCGTTTCCGCGTCAGCGCTTATTCGCAGCGCGGATCCGTGGCCATGGTGTTCCGTATCATCGCCTTCGGCGTTCCTTCCTTCGCCAGCCTTAACATGCCCCCCATCCTGGAAAAGCTGAGCATGGAGGAGCGCGGCCTGATCCTCGTTACCGGCACCACCGGCAGCGGCAAGTCCACCACCCTGGCCGCGATGATCGACTATATCAACGAGAACCGCACCTGCAACATCATCACCGTCGAAGACCCGGTGGAGTATCTGCACAAGGACAAGAAAAGCATCATCAGCCAGCGGGAGATAGGCTTCGATACCCTGACCTTCGCCAACGCCCTGAAGGGCGCGCTGCGCCAGGATCCGGACGTCATCCTCGTGGGTGAGATGCGTGACCTGGAGACCATCGAGACGGCGCTCACGGCCGCCGAGACCGGCCATCTGGTCATGTCGACCCTGCACACCCTGGATGCCGCCGAGACGGTCAACCGTATCATTTCGGTCTTTCCTCCCTTCCACCAGCGTCAGGTCAGGATGCAGCTCTCCGGTGTCATCAAGGGGGTCATCTCGCAGCGTCTGGTGCCCAAGGCCGACGGCAAGGGACGCGTCCCGGCGGTCGAGATAATGATCGGCACCGCCAGGGTCAGGGAATGCATCGACGACAAGGAAAAGACGAAGCAGATCCATGACGCCATCGCCCAGGGCGTGACCTCCTACGGGATGCAGACATTTGATCAGTCTCTCATGAGTCTGTACACCAGGAAGCTCATTACCTACGAAGAGGCCCTGCGCCAGTCTTCCAACCCGGACGACTTCGCCCTGAAGATATCCGGTATCTCTTCCACCTCCGACCTCAGTTGGGACCAGTTCGAGTACAAGGAAAAACCGGAGGAAGAGGAAAACAAGATGCCCATCGACCGTTTCGGGGATGGATGAGGCGAAAGCCGCCATCGGCATCGCGTTACAGGCCCTTTCCAGGCGGGACCACAGCGAATGGGAGATCAGGCGCAAGCTGCAACGGAAAAACATACCTCCTGACCTCATCGAAAAAGCGATTGGCAGCCTCCTGGCGGCCGGATATCTGTATGACGCCCGTTTTGCCAGGAATTATGCCGAATCTTCCATCCGCAACGGGAGGGGGTACGGATTCCGTATACGCATGGAACTTTTGCGCCGGGGGATAGCGGAAGCTATCATTGCCGACACCCTGGGCGGACTGGAAAGCGAATACCAAGAGTCCTCCGTCATAAGGGAATTGCTGGAAAAGAGATTTCCCGGTTTTGACTCCGGGAGTGCGGATGACCGTGAAAAACGGAGGGTCCTGGGCTATTTCCTCAGGAGAGGATTTCCGCCGGCGTCAATCCTCCGGGTTCTCCGCGGCGGAGAGGGTTATTAACCCTCTTGTTTTTTTTCAACCTTATCCAATTTGCGCCGACCCCGGCGTTTGCCCCTGGCCAACGCTCTCCTTCATCGGGAGATCCGGACCAGGGGGAGCGCCCATGGAAGGGCGGCTTTATTTATGGGAGAATCAATGACTGGCAAAGAATTGCGCGGAAGATTCCTGAAATATTTCGCTGACCGGGGACATGCCATTGTCTCCAGTTCAAACCTCATTCCGAAGAACGACCCTACCCTGCTGTTTACCAATGCTGGCATGAACCAGTTCAAGGACCTTTTTCTTGGTCTGGAAAGGCGCGACTATACGAGGGCCTGCAGTTCCCAGAAGTGCGTTCGCGCCGGCGGCAAGCACAACGACCTGGAAAACGTGGGTCGCACGGCCCGCCACCACACCTTCTTCGAGATGCTGGGGAATTTCTCCTTCGGCGATTATTTCAAGAAAGAGGCCATCGCCTTTGCCTGGGAGTTTCTCACCAGGGAACTGAAACTGGACAAGAACCGGCTCTATGTAAGTGTCTACAAGGATGACGACGAGGCCGCCGAGATATGGCACCGGCAGGAGGGTGTGCCGCTAGAGCGGATCTACCGCTTCGACGAGGATAACTTCTGGTCCATGGGGGATACCGGACCCTGCGGGCCCTGCACCGAGATCTTCTGGGACAATGGCCCGGAGACCGGCTGTGGCAGCCCCGACTGCGCCGTGGGGTGCGACTGCGACCGCTATATGGAGATCTGGAACAACGTCTTCATGCAGTTCAACCGTGATGAAAAGGGGGTCATGACCCCGCTCCCCAAACCTTCGGTGGATACCGGCATGGGACTGGAACGCATCGCCACCGTCATGCAGGGGGTCACCTCCAACTGCGACCCCGACCTTATCCAGGGTATGATCCGCCATGTGGAAAGGCTGTCCGGAAAGAACTACCGCGGGGACGAAAAGGACGATGTGTCCATGCGCGTCATCGCCGACCACTCACGGGCCATCACCTTCCTCATCTGTGATGGCGTGCTCCCCAGCAACGAGGGGAGGGGATACGTTCTGCGCCGCATCATGCGGCGGGCCGCGCGCCACGCCAAGATGCTCGGCTTCTCCGAACCAGTCCTGTACCGTATGGTGGATGCGGTCTCCGAGGTCATGGGAGAGGCATATCCGGATCTCCTCCAGAGGGAGGAGTACATCAGGAAGGTTGTCCGGGCCGAGGAGGAGCGCTTTGCCGAGACCCTGGACAACGGCCTCAGGATCCTTAACGATGAAGTGGCGTCCCTGAAGGAACAGGGGCGAGCGGTAATCCCCGGTGAGGTGGTCTTCCGCCTCTACGACACCTACGGTTTCCCCATGGACCTCACCGCCGACATCGTGCAGGGCGAGGGATTCACCATTGACGAGGCGGGATTCGAGGCATGCATGGAGCGGCAACGGGAGATGGCCCGGGAACACTGGAAAGGTTCGGGCGAGGAAAAGGTTGCTGCCGTCTACAAGACGCTCCATGGCCGGGGACTCCGCACCGTATTCACGGGATACGACGAACGGACAGCATACGCGGCCGTCACCGCCCTGCTCAGGGATGGCGAGCCGGTCCAGTCGGCGGATGCCGGCGACGAGGTGGACGTAATCACCGAGAAGACACCCTTCTACGGAGAGAGCGGCGGACAGGCCGGGGACAGCGGCGAGATCTCGACGGGCGCGGCCCACCTGGAGGTACTGGACACCCTCCGCCCCCTGCCGAACCTGATCGTCCACCGGGCGCGGGTGAAGGAAGGCGCGATCCGTGTGGGCGACACGGCGGACCTCAGGGTCGAGGGAGAGCAGCGGAGCGCCACGGCCCGCAACCACACCGCCACCCATCTGCTCCAGGCCGCTCTCCGGGAGGTGCTGGGCGAACACGTGAAGCAGTCGGGCTCCCTGGTGAACAATGACCATCTCCGCTTCGATTTTACCCACTTTTCTGCCATGACCCATGAGGAACTGGAGCGGGTGGAAGAGCTGGTCAACCGCCACATCATGGACAACTCCCATGTGGCGGTACTCGAAATGGGTATCGAGCAGGCCATGGAGAGCGGCGCCACGGCGCTTTTCGACGAGAAATACGGGGATACGGTCCGGGTGGTGAAGGTGGGCGAGGTCAGCGCAGAACTCTGCGGGGGCACCCACGTGCGCGCCTCCGGCGACATCGGCCTGTTCAAGATCATCTCGGAATCGGGCATCGCCGCCGGCGTGCGGCGCATAGAGGCCCTGACCGGCCTGGGAGCGCTCCGCTATGCCCGGCGACTGGAGGAGGAAAGCAGGAAAATCGCTTCCCTGGTCAAGGCCGAAGGTGGGGACGCCTTGGAGAAGGTGGTCCGGCTCATCGGTCGCCAGAAGGAGATGCAGCGGGAGATCGATACGCTCCAGAGCCGCCTCAACGCCTCCGCTTCGGCGGATCTGATGGCAGGGATCAGGGAGATCGCCGGCGTGAAGGCCCTGGCTGTAAAGGTTGAGGCGGGCGATGTGAAAGGCCTCCGCGAGCTGTCCGACACCCTCAAGGATCGTCTCGGCACCGGGGTCATCGCCATCGGCGCGGAGATAGACGGCAAGGCGACCCTGCTGGTGGCGGTCAGCAAGGACCT
The DNA here is from genome assembly GCA_964517595.1 of uncultured Geobacter sp. GTDB lineage: Bacteria > Desulfobacterota > Desulfuromonadia > Geobacterales > Geobacteraceae > RPRC01. Next base: position 4,352 of record CAZFCG010000023.1, read on the forward strand.
TACTTCCCGCTTTCGGGCCGGCGACCTGATCAAGGGAATGGCCCCCATCGTTGGCGGCAGCGGCGGCGGCAAGCCGGAGCTGGCCCAGGCGGGCGGCGCCAAGCCGGAAATGCTGGACCAGGCCCTGGAGAAGCTGTACGAACTGGTGGCGGCGTAGGGGCCGTGGCATCCCGCCCGTCCCCCTGATATAACTGTACGCGGCGCCCCCATGAAGGACGGTTGTGGGGATTGGAGATACCTTACATGCAAAAACTAATAGAGAAAGCCAATACCCTGCTGGAGGCCCTTCCGTATCTGCGGCGCTTCAGCGGCAAGACCATCGTTATAAAGTACGGCGGACACGCCATGGCCGACGAGGCGCTGAAGCGCTCATTCGCCCTGGACATCATCCTCCTCAAGTACATCGGCATCAACCCGGTCATCGTCCACGGCGGCGGGCCCCAGATCAACGAGACCCTGAAGCGCTACGGCATCGTCTCCGAGTTCGTGCGCGGCATGCGGGTCACCGACGCCGCTACCATGGGCGTGGTGGAGATGGTGCTCACCGGCCAGGTCAACCGCGAGGTGGTGGGGTACATTAACCAGCACGGCGGCAAGGCGGTGGGGCTTTCGGGCAAGGACGGCGGTCTCCTCCTGTGCGAGAAGCTCATGCAGGAAGTGACCGGAGAAAACGGCGCCACCGAACGTATCGATATGGGTTTCGTGGGCAGGATCACCAGGGTGGACCCGACCATCATCGAGACCCTGGAAAAGGAGCGTTTCATCCCGGTCATCGCCCCGGTGGGCGTGGGGTCGGGGGGGGAAAGCTACAATATCAACGCCGACCTGGTGGCGGGAAAGATCGCGGGTGCCCTCAAGGCGGAAAAGCTGATCCTCCTGACCGATGTGGCGGGAGTAAAAGACAGGGAAGGGAGCCTCCTCACCAGCATACATCTGCCAGATGTTCCCCGGCTGATAGACGGCGGCGTGATCACCGGCGGCATGATTCCCAAGGTTACGTGCTGCGTGGAGGCCCTTCAGGACGGTATCGGCAAGGCCCACATCATCGACGGGCGGGTGGAACACGCCGTGCTGCTCGAAATATTTACGGACGTGGGTATAGGAACGGAGATAAGATCATGAATTCCCAGGAATGGATGGAAAAGGCGGACAAATATATAGTCAGGAATTACGGCAGATACCCCATTGTCGCGGCCCGTGGAAAGGGGTGCCGGCTGTGGGACGCCGACGGCAAGGAATACCTGGACTTTCTGGCGGGCATTGCGGTCAACAATCTTGGTCACTGCCATCCGAGGGTGGTTGAGGCCCTGCGGAAACAGGCCGGGGAGCTGATCCACTGCTCCAACCTGTACCACATCCCCCCCCAGATCGAGCTGGCGGAGCTGCTCTGCGAAAATTCCTTTGCGGAGAAAGCCTTCTTCTGCAACAGCGGGGCCGAGGCCAACGAGGCGGCCATCAAGCTGGCGCGCAAGTACAGCCGGGAAAAATACGGTCCGGAGCGCTTCGAGATCATCACCGCCTCCGAGTCGTTCCACGGACGCACCATGGCCACCCTGTCCGCCACGGGCCAGGAGAAGATCCAGCGCTTTTTCGATCCCCTTCTGCACGGCTTCACCCATGTTCCCTATAACGACGCGGAAGCCCTGGAAAAAGCCATCACCCCGCGCACCTGCGCGGTGATGCTGGAGCCCATCCAGGGGGAGAGCGGGGTGAATGTCCCGTCTCCTGACTATTTCCGCGAGATCCGCCGCATCTGCGACAAGAATTCCGTCCTGCTCATCTTCGACGAGGTCCAGGTGGGTATGGGAAGGACCGGGCGCCTGTTCGCCTACGAACATTTCGGGATCGAGCCCGACATCATGACCCTTGCCAAGGCGCTGGCCGGAGGAGCGCCCATCGGCGCCATGCTCACAAGGGACGAATTCGCCGCAGCCTTCACGCCGGGCAGCCACGGCTCCACCTTTGGTGGAAACCCGCTGGTTACGGCCGCCGCTGTTGCGGCGGTAAGGACCATCACCGAGGAGGGATTCCTCGGCCGCGTGCTGGAGATGGGAGAGTACCTGCGGGGCAGGCTGGGAGAGCTCAAGGGGAGATACCCCTTCGTAACCGAGGTGCGGGGCATCGGGCTCATGGTAGGCATGGGGCTCTCCATACCTGGGGCCGACATCATACGCAAGGGGCATGAGCGCGGACTGCTGCTCAACTGTACCCATGACACGGTCCTTCGCTTCGTCCCGCCGCTGGTGGTGACCAGGGAGGAAATCGACGAGATGATGATGATACTTGACGGGATTCTCGTGGAGATATGATCTGGACGATGCTCCGGTCGGAATCTGCCTGCCCGGAGCCGTTTCTCATTTCTGATATCAGGGCGCGCCGCGCGCCCCTACATTGCCGACAACAGAGGGATACCATATGAAAAAGGATTTTCTGGCGCTCAATGCATTTTCCAAAAAGGAACTGGACGGCCTCTTCGAACTGGCGCTCGACCTGAAGAAGAAACAGAAGAACGGCGACAAGCACCGCATCCTCAAGGGGAAGACCCTGGCCATGATCTTCGAGAAGTCCTCCACCAGGACCAGGGTATCCTTCGAGGTCGGTATCTATCAGCTTGGCGGTCACGGACTTTTCATCTCCTCCTCGACCTCCCAGATGGGACGCGGCGAGCCCATCAAGGACACGGCCCGCACCCTGTCGCGCTACTGCGATGGGATCATGATCCGCACATACGGTCAGGAGATCGTTGAAGAACTGGCGCTTCACAGCTCCATCCCCGTCATCAACGGACTCACCGACCTCTACCACCCCTGTCAGGTCATGGCGGACCTCATGACGGTCATCGAGCACAAGGGGGGCTACAAGGGGCTGAAGTTCTCCTGGGTCGGCGACGGCAACAATATGGCCAATACCTGGATCGAGGCGGCAGCCATCTTCGGTTTCGACCTGGCGCTCGCCTGCCCGAAGGACTATCAGCCGGACGGGAAGGTCCTGGAATGGGCGCGCGCCCACGGGAAGTCATCCATCGTGCTGACCGACGATCCCAGGGAAGCGGTGAAGGGCGCCGACGTGCTCAATACCGACGTCTGGGCCAGCATGGGGCAGGAAGAGGAGCAGAAGGCCAGGGAGAAGGCATTCGCCGGATTCCAGCTCAACGCCGAAATCGTCATGCACTGCCTCCCGGCCCACCGGGACGAGGAGATAACCGACGAGGTCATCGAGGGGTCCCATTCCGTGGTGTGGGACGAGGCGGAGAACCGGCTCCACATCCAGAAGGCCATCATGGCCCGCCTCATGGGCGGGGCGTAGAGGTAGCGCACATCAGTTCCGACCAGCGGAACCTGAATCGATTTCCGTTTGAAAAATACGAACCCTGAATAAAAGGAGAACCCTATGGCCAAAAAAGAAGTGAAAAAGATAGTCCTCGCCTATTCCGGCGGTCTCGATACCTCCATCATCCTCAAGTGGCTCAAGAACGAGTACGGCTGCAAGGTGGTGGCCTTCGCCGCCGACCTGGGCCAGGGTGACGAGCTGACCCCGGTTCGGGACAAGGCCATCGCCACCGGCGCGGACAAGGTCTATATCGACGACCTGCGGGAGGAGTTCGTCAGGGACTTCGTGTTCCCCATGTTCCGTGCCAACGCCATTTACGAGGGACAGTACCTCCTCGGCACATCCATCGCCCGGCCCCTGATCGCCAAACGCCAGATGGAGATCGCGAAGATTGAAAAGTGCGACGCCGTGGCCCACGGCGCCACCGGCAAGGGGAACGACCAGGTCCGTTTCGAGCTGGCATGCTACCACTTCAACCCGGCCATCACCATCATCGCCCCCTGGCGCACCTGGGACCTGAACAGCCGCCAGGCCCTCCTGGACTATGCTAAAAAGAACGGCATCCCGGTGCCGGTCACCAAGAAGCGTCCCTGGTCATCGGACCGGAACCTGCTCCACATCTCCTTTGAGGGCGGGATCCTGGAAGACCCCTTCGCCGAGGCGCCGGAGGAGATGTACGTCCTGACCAAGTCTCCGGAAAAGGCCCCAAACAAGCCGCAGTATATCGAGATCGAGTTCAGGAACGGCAACGCGGTGGCCGTGGACGGCGAAAAGATGACCCCGGCCCAGCTCCTGGCCCACCTGAACTTCCTGGGCGGCCAGCACGGCATCGGCCGCGTGGACCTGATGGAGAACCGCTTCGTGGGGATGAAGTCCCGCGGCGTCTACGAGACGCCGGGCGGGACCATCCTGCGCGAGGCCCACATGGCGGTGGAGCAGATCACCATGGACCGCGAGGTGATGCACATCCGCGACTCCCTCATCCCCCGCTACGCCGAGATGGTCTACTACGGTTTCTGGTTCGCGCCGGAGCGGGAGATGCTCCAGGCCATGATCGACGAGTCCCAGAAGACGGTGAACGGCGTTGCCAGGGTGAAACTCTACAAGGGGCTGTGCCGCACCGTGGGCCGCAAGTCCGATACTGACTCCCTGTTCAACCAGGACTTTGCCACCTTCGAGGCCGACGAGGTCTACAACCAGCAGGACGCCGAAGGTTTCATCCGGCTGAACGCTCTGAGGCTCAGGATCCGGTCGCTGATGAAAGAGGGAAAGAAGAAGTAAAACTAAAATCAATCAACAGGAGGGACAGGAAAAACAGGGAAGTAGCTGTTTAGAATTTCATCCTGCAAATCCTGTCCATCCTGTTGATTGCCTTTATTGCTTTGTTGGAGATTTTCATGAGCAAGGACAAACTCTGGGGAGGACGTTTTTCCCAGCCCACTGATAAATTCGTCGAGGAGTTCACCGCCTCCATCGATTTCGACAAGCGCCTGTACCGCCAGGACATCCGGGGTTCCATGGCCCATGCCCGCATGCTGGGAAGGCAGGGAATCATCCCTGAAGCCGATGTGGCTGCCATTATCGGCGGTCTGGAGGCTATCCTCGCCCAGATAGAGGCCGGGGAATTCGACTTTTCCATCTCCCTCGAAGATATTCACATGAACATCGAGGCGCGGCTGTCGGCGGCCATCGGCGAAGCGGGAAAACGGCTCCACACCGGCCGTTCCCGCAACGACCAGGTGGCGGTGGATATCCGCCTCTACCTGCGGGACGAGATTGCGGAGGTTGTACGGTACCTGGATCTTCTGTCGGACGCGCTCCTGTTTCAGGCGGAACAAAACCTGGGCGTGATCATGCCCGGCTACACCCATCTCCAGGTGGCCCAGCCCATCCTGTTCTCCCACCACATGCTGGCCTACGTGGAGATGTTCCGGCGTGACCGGGGGCGCATGGAGGATTGCGCTAAACGCCTCAACGTACTCCCTCTCGGCGCCGGCGCCCTGGCGGGAACAACCTTCCCCATCGACCGGGAATATGTCGCCGAAGAGCTGGAGTTCGACGATGTGACCCGCAACTCCCTTGATTCGGTCTCCGACCGCGATTTCGCGCTGGAATTCCTGTCCGCTTCCTCCATCCTGATGATGCACCTGTCCCGCTTCTCCGAGGAACTCATCCTCTGGTCCACGAGCGAGTTCGACTTCATCGACCTTTCCGACTCCTTCTGCACCGGCTCGTCCATCATGCCCCAGAAGAAGAACCCGGACGTGCCGGAGCTGGTGCGGGGCAAGACCGGCCGTGTCTACGGCAACCTCGTGGCCCTGCTGACCGTCATGAAATCGCTGCCGCTGGCCTACAACAAGGACATGCAGGAAGACAAGGAGCCGTTGTTCGACACCATCGACACGGTCAAGGGGAGCCTGAAGATCTTCGCCGACATGGTGCGCGAGATGAAGGTCAAGGCCGAGGTCATGCGGGAGGCCGCGGCCCGCGGCTTTTCCAACGCCACCGATGTGGCCGATTACCTGGTCCGCACCGGGATGCCGTTCCGCGAGGCCCACGAGGTGGTGGGCAAGTCGGTCCGCTACTGCATCGAGCACGACAAGCGGCTGGAAGAGCTTTCCATGGACCAATGGAAGTCTTTCTCCCATCGCATCGGCGCGGATATCTACGATGCCATCACCCTGGAGGCGAGCGTCAATGCCCGCAGCGCCACCGGAGGCACCGCCCTGGAGCGGGTGAAGGCGGAGATGGCGCGACTGAAGAGGGAGCGGAAAAAGGGATAAGACAGCCACGAAAGAAGTTGAAGACAAGACCTGCCAGGTTTTGAAAACCTGGCAGGTCTCCCCGTAATCAGGCAACAAACAGATTCCCGTCCGGAGCAGCAATGAAAAAGGCACTCTTTCTCTTCCTTGTATTATTCCTCTCCGCCTGTGGAAAGCGGGGGCCCCTGGTACCGCCCGAGGCGCTGGTCCCGGCGCCCATCAAGGACCTGCGCGTCGAGCAGAAAGGCGCCGGTTTCCTGGTGTGCTGGTCCGGGCCGGGGAAGCAGGAATGGGGAGGTCCCTTGGACGGCCTTGCCGGTTTCCGCGTGTTCAGACGGATAGTGCTTCCTCCGGACCAGGACTGCGAGGGATGCCCGTCGGCCTACCGCATTGTGAAAACCGTTGACCCGGAATATCTCCAGGATGTCCGTCGTAGCGGTTCCCTTTACTGTTTCTTCGACAGGGATCTGACCGGCGGTACCACCTATCAGTACAAGGCAGTTTCCCTTCAGAAGGACGGCGCCATCAGCCGGGACTCCAACAGGGCCCGTAAAAGATTTACATCTCCGCCCATGCCTCCGCAGCTGGCCCTTGAGCCCGCCCCCGAAGGGGTCACTCTTCGATGGAAGCCGGGACCCCTTCCTCCAGGGGCCGTTCTGGAAGGTTTTTCAGTTTACCGCAAACTCGCGCAAGGGATAATGCCCCTGAACCCCGTTGTTTTGGTCCTTCCCGATGCCGATGGTTTTTCCGACTTGAGAATGGAGCACGGTGTGAAATACCTGTATGCCGTGCGGAGCGTGGCGAGGGTGGACGGAGAGCTTGTGGAAAGCGAGCTCTCCAACGAAGTGGAGGGAAGGTTCTCACTGACGGAAGAGTAGGACCTGTTTCCAGGTTGCATGGAAAGGCGGCGATGGTGGCGCGCGGAGAGTGTATTTTGACTTTTTCCGGACCCTGTGTTACATACAGACACCTTTTTTCATGAATCCGGCCAACTTCGCCGGTATTCATATCGGAGGATTAAATGCATCATTTTCAGTACAAGGGCAATGAAATATACGCCGAAGAGGTGTCGGTCAGGGAGATTGCGGAAAAATTCGGTACGCCGGTGTACATCTATTCCCACGCAACCCTGGAACGTCACTACCGGGCCATGGACGAGGCATTCGCCGGAGTTCCCCATACCATCTGCTACTCCATGAAGGCAAACTCCAACCTGGCGGTGCTGAAGACATTCTTCAACCTGGGCGGAGGGGTTGATATCGTTTCCGGAGGCGAGTTGTACCGCGCCCTGGCTGCCGGTGTGGATCCGCTGAAGGTTGTTTATTCCGGAGTGGGCAAGAAAGACGATGAGATCGAGTATGCCCTGAACACCGGCATCCTGATGTTCAACGTGGAATCGGAAGATGAACTGGACCGCATCGACCATGTCGCCGGCCGTCTGGGGAAAAAGGCCGGTATCGCCATCCGGGTGAATCCGGACGTGGACCCGGAGACCCACCCATACATCACCACCGGCCTTAAGAAGGCAAAGTTCGGCATCAACATCGAGCGTTCCCTGGAGCAGTACAAGCGCGCCGCGCGGATGACCAATCTCGACGTTATCGGCATCGACTGCCACATCGGCAGCCAGTTGACCAAGGTGGCGCCTTTTGTGGATACGATAAGGAAACTGAAACGCCTAATCGAGGGGCTCAGGGAGTCCGGCGTCACCCTCCGCTATTTCGATCTGGGTGGCGGCCTCGGCATTACCTACAGCGACGAGGCCCCGCCGCTTCCGGCCGAATACGGCAAGGCCATTACCGAGGAGACAAAGGATCTGGGGCTCCATCTGCTGTTCGAGCCGGGCAGGAACCTGGTGGGGAACGCGGGAATCATGGTGGGGAAATGCCTCTTCACCAAGCGTGGCGAGGAAAAAAATTTCGTTATCGTGGACGCGGCCATGAACGACCTGGCCCGCCCCTCCCTGTACGGTTCCTATCACGGGGTGCAGGCGGTGCGTAAAGATCAGGAAGGAACCGTTGTCGCGGACATCGTCGGACCCATCTGCGAATCAGGCGATTTTCTGGCAAAGGACAGGGAGATGCCAGCCTTCAGGCAGGGCGACCTGATTGCGTTCATGTCCGCCGGGGCCTACGGCTTTGCCATGAGCAGCAACTATAACAGCCGTCCCCGCGCCGCTGAAGTCATGGTGAAAGGCGCCGTCTCCCAGGTGGTCCGGGAGCGGGAAAAGGTAGAAGACCTGCTGAAGGGTGAAAAAATACCTGCATTTCTTTAATCAAACAGAGGGGGCGGGCATTGAGACGGAATATCGCTGATATGTCTCGTTTCAGGCGCCGACCCCTTACATCGGGAAGGAGTACATCATGTTCAAGGGGAGTATCGTCGCCATCATCACCCCGTTCAAAGACGGGAAAATTGATGAGGAAAGCCTGCGGGAACTGGTCGAGTTCCAGATCGAGAACGGCACGGACGGAATTGTGCCGTGCGGAACCACTGGGGAGGCATCCACCCTGGACTACGAAGAGCACGATCGTGTTATAGAGATAGTTGTCCAGCAGACGAAAAAGCGGGTGCCGGTGATAGCGGGTACCGGTTCCAACTCCACCGAGGAGGCCATAGAGATCACCCGGCACGCCAAGCAGGTGGGGGCGGATGGCGCCCTCCTGGTGACCCCTTACTGTACCGCCACTACAAGATGATCGCGGAGGAAGTGGCTCTTCCCCAGATCCTCTACAACGTCCCTGGACGCACCGGTGTGAACATGCTGCCGGAAACCGTGGCGCGTCTTGCCGATATTCCCAATATCGTCGGAATAAAGGAGGCCACCGGCTCCCTGCAGCAGGCTTCCGAGATTCTCTCCCTCTGTGGAGACCGCATTGATGTCCTTTCCGGGGACGATTTCGTCACCTTTCCCATGATGGCCTGCGGCGGCGCCGGCGTTATCTCGGTGACCGCCAATATCATGCCCGGGGAGATCTCCTCCATGGTGGACGCCTTTACATCCGGCGACCTGGAGCAGGCGCGGCGACTCCATCTGAAGCTCTTGAAGATCAACAACGCCATGTTCATCGAGACTAATCCGACGCCGGTAAAGACGGCCGTTGCGCTCATGGGAAAATGCCAGGACGAGCTCAGGCTTCCCCTTGCCCCCATGTCGGAGGCGAACCGGAACAAGCTGATAGCAATCATGAAGGAATACAATCTCATTTGAACCGGGCGAATGGCAAAGGGGAAAGGACTGACGGGCACAACCCCATGCCTGTATTTGGAGGTATATCCATGATAAAGATTGCAGTCAGCGGAGCGGCGGGACGCATGGGCGGCCGCAATATTACGGCCGTCAAGGAAGACGAACTGCTGGAACTGTCCGGGGCGCTGGAGCGGCCCCTCCACCCCTCCATCGGCATGGACGCGGGACTGACCGCCGGGTGCGGCGCCCTTGGCGTGGCCATTACCGACGATCTGAACGAAGTGGTGAAGGGGTGCGATGTCCTCATTGATTTCTCCGCTCCCAAGGTTTCCCTGAAGAACCTGGAGGTGTGCGGACTGAACGGCAAGGCCATGGTCATCGGCTCCACCGGATTCAGCGCTGAAGAAAAGGCCCTGGCACTCGAACTGGTGAGAGAAGTCCCCGTGGTGCTGGCCCCGAACATGTCCGTGGGCGTGAACGTGGTGTTCAAGGCCCTGGCTGACGTGGCGAAGATACTTGGTGACGATTTCGATGTGGAGATCGTCGAGGCCCACCATAAAATGAAGAAGGATTCCCCTTCCGGGACGGCCGTTCGCATGGGCGAGGTGGTTGCGGCCGCCCTCGGCCGGGACTACGCCAAGGTTGCCAACTTTCACCGCGAGGGGATCTGCGGAGAGAGGACGAAGGACGAGATCGGCATGCAGACTATCCGCGGCGGCGATATTGTGGGCGATCACACCGTCTATTTCATCGGCATGGGGGAGCGCATCGAGATCACCCACCGCGCCCACACCAGGGACATGTTCTCCCATGGCGCGGTCAGGGCGGCCAAGTGGGTGGTGAAGCAGAAGCCGGGGCTATACGATATGCAGGACGTCCTGGGCCTTAGGTAGGGGAACGCCGCTTTTGCGGCAATCTCCGCGTTGCCTTCGTCATCGCTTGTGCGACGTAGCGTTGCTACGTCTCCGCGCTCTTCCTTGGCGCCTTGACCTTGCCGCAAAATCGGCGTTCCTGTTCCTTTGGTGGTAATTATGGAAAACTGTAACTATTCGGCGCTTTTTCCCATCACCCCTGCCCCTCTCCCGGAGGGCGAGGGAAAACACGAACCCTCTCCCTGTGGGAGAGGGTGGCCGAAGGCCGGGTGAGGGGAAGCGCAGGAAAATCAGGTTGTGGTTCACTGTGACACTATTCTGAATGGTTACGGTTAATTCGGGATATCCGGTTCCGTACCTCTCCGCTGCTTCCGAATGAAAAACAGTAGTTTGGAATACCATGCCGCTCCGTGCGGCATTTCCTTTATCAAATCAATGGGAGGTTTTACGAAATATGGCTCTTATCAACGATAATTACCTGAAACTGAAGGCTGGATACCTGTTTCCCGAGATTGGCCGCCGCGTGAGGGCATTCGCGGAGGCTAATCCCCAGGCCAGGGTGATACGGCTCGGCATAGGTGATGTCACCCGCCCGCTCCCTCCGGCCATTCTCAAGGCCTTCCACGCCGCCGTGGATGACCTGTCCCGGGTGGAGACCTTTGCCGGGTACGGGCCCGAGCAGGGATACGACTGGCTGATCAACGCCGTCATAGAGAACTCATACAAACCCCTTGGGGTCTCCCTGGAAACGGACGAGATGTTCGTCTCCGACGGATCCAAGTGCGACTGCGCCAACATCCTCGATATCTTCTCCCTGGAGAACAAGGTTGCCATCGGTGACCCGGTCTACCCGGTGTACAACGACACCAACGTCATGATCGGCCGTACCGGCGATGCGGACGAGAAGGGCTACTACAGGGGCATCGTGTATCTTCCCTGCACCGAGGCGAACCGCTTCATTCCCGCTCTCCCCACGGAGAAGGTGGACATTATCTATCTCTGCTTCCCCAACAATCCCACCGGCGCGGTCGCCACGAAGGAAGAGCTGAAGAAATGGGTGGATTACGCCCTGGCCAACAACTCGGTGATCTTTTTTGACGCCGCCTATGAGGCGTTCATCACCGACCCGTCCATCCCCCATTCCATCTACGAGATAGAAGGCGCGAAAAAGTGCGCCATCGAGTTCCGCTCCTTTTCCAAGACCGCCGGATTCACCGGCGTGCGCTGCGGGCTGGTGGTCGTCCCAAGGGATCTGGAAGGGATCACCTCCACCGGCGAAAAGTACAGCTTCAACAAGCTCTGGCTGCGCCGCGCCACCACCAAGTTCAACGGCGCGTCCTATCCGGTCCAGCGTGCCGCCGCGGCCGTGTATACCGAGGAAGGGTGGAAGCAGACCAAGGAGATCATCGATTACTACCTGGAAAACGCCCGTATTATCCGTGAAGGGCTGGCGGGAGCGGGCCTGACCGTATACGGCGGAGTAAACGCGCCATACATATGGCTCAAGACGCCGGGAGGAATGAGTTCGTGGGATTTCTTCGACAAGCTTCTCACCGAATGCAACGTGGTGGGAACCCCTGGCAGCGGCTTCGGACCTTCCGGCGAGGGATTCTTCCGCCTTTCCGCCTTCGGCAACCGGGAGAACGTGGAAGAGGCGGTTGCGCGCATCAGAAACAACCTGAAATAATCGAGTACTTTTTTTTACATGTCCGTGCGCCCGGTAACGGCGCAGGACGGACAAAGGAGAAAGAAAATGGGCAAGCTCATTCTGGCCGCGGCAATGATGATGATTCTCTCCGCAACTGCGTACGCCGAGAGCTACGGCGGAATTCCCGACAGGTTTTTCAGCTATCTGCGACAGGGCCAGGCAAACGAGGCAATCGACTACCTGTATGCCACAAACAAGTGGGTGGTGCGCAACGAGGATCAGGTGACCAATCTGAAAGCTGAATTTTCCAAGGTTCCGGGCCTTTTTGGGAAGTACGTGTTTCACGAGCTGATAGCCGAGCAGAGGATCGGAACCCGGTATGCGCACCTGGTCTATCTGGTGGGTTATGAGAGACAGCCGCTCAGGTTCGAGATCAAGGTGTACAAGCCGTCTGCTGAATGGAGGTTCCAGGGCATATCATTCGACGCCAAGCTGACGGAGGATATAGAAAAGCTTACCAACGAAAGGCTTGTCAAATAGGGCCGGATAACGGGTTGGGCGATGGCAATAACGGAAAAGGCGGTCTTTGGACCGCCTTTTCCGTTATTTTGCGATTTTGATTACTTTCGCGCCTTCACTCGTGCCTCAAGGCGTCGATGGGGTTCAGTCCGGCCGCCCGGCGGGCCGGGAAAAAGCCGAAGATGACGCCGATGGCCGCGGAAAAGATGAACGAGAGGAGATTTATGCCGATGTCAAAGATGTAAGGCACTCCCATCAGCCTGGCGAGCACGATGGAAGCGCCTGTCGCCAGTGTGATGCCGACCAGACCGCCCAGGCTGGAGAGGACCACCGCCTCGATGAGGAACTGCAGAAGAACTTCCCGCTCCAGGGCGCCTATGGCGAGACGGATGCCGATCTCCCGGGTGCGCTCCGTCACCGATACCAGCATGATGTTCATGATGCCGATGCCCCCCACCAGCAGGCTCACGGCCGCCACCGCGCCCAGGAGCATGGTGAGGATCTTGGTGGTGCTGGTGAGGGTTTCCGCAATCTGGCGGGTATCCATGACGCGGAAATCGTCCTCTTCATTCTCGCTGATGTTGCGCCGCTCGCGCATGAGGAGGGTAAGCTGGTTTTTCACCGCATCAATGGATGCGCCGTCCTTTACCGAAATAGTGAGACGATTGATGTCCTGGCTACCGATGAGACGGCGCTGCACGGTGCGCAGGGGCATGACCACAACGTCGTCCTGGTCCTGCCCCATGGCCGACTGCCCTTTTGCTTTGAGGAGTCCTACCACCTCGCAGGAGAACTGCTTGATGCGGATCTCGCTCCCCACCGGGTTCTGTCGTCCGAACAGCTTGTTGCGCACTGTTTCGCCAATGACGCACACCGCCTTGCCCGCCCCTTCTTCCACCTCGCTGAAGGCGCGGCCGCCGGCCAGTTCCCAGTTGCCCGCCTGGAAATAGTCGTTGCTGCTGCCGTTGATCACGGTCGACCAGTTGTTGGCCTGGTAAACCGCGGTCGCTGTCTTGTTGACCATGGGCGCGACCCTTTCCACAGCGTTTATCTGGTTGCGGATTGCTTCCACGTCCGGGCTCTTGAATCTGGGCGCCGCTTCCGAGCCGGGTCCGAAACGCTGTCCGGGGGTCACAATCAGCATGTTGCTCCCCATGCTGGAGATCTGGTCGGACACGGATTTGGTTGCGCCGTTGCCGAGGGTGACCATGGTAATTACCGCCGCGACGCCGATGACGATGCCGAGAACCGTCAGAAAAGAGCGCATCACGTTGCGCCGTATGGCGCGCATCGCCAGGAGCAGCGTGTTCCAGAGCATCAGGCCTCCTCCCCGTTGCGGGTGTCGCTTTCCACCTTGCCATCGACGAAGCTGATGACGCGCTTTGCATACGCGGCCATGTCCGGTTCGTGGGTTACCATGAGTACGGTGATGCCGTGCTCCCGGTTGAAGGTGGCGATCAGTTCCATTATTTCCTCGCTGGTGCGGGTGTCCAGGTTGCCGGTAGGTTCGTCGGCCAGCAGCACGGCCGGCCGGGTGACGATGGCGCGGGCTATGGCGACCCGCTGCTGCTGGCCGCCGGACAGCTCGGCGGGAGTGTGGTGTTCCCATTCCTGGAGCCCCACCTGCTTTAGGGCTGCGCGCGCCGCGCCATGGCGGGCGGCCGCCGGTTCTCCGCGATAGATGAGGGGAAGTTCCACGTTTTCCAGCGCGGTTGTGCGCGACAGCAGATTGAAGCCCTGGAAGATAAAACCCAGGAAATGACGTCTGAGCAGGGCGCGCTGATTGCGGGACATCCGCTCCACCTGGGCGCCCATGAACCGGTAGCTGCCGCTGGTGGGGGTGTCCAGGCAGCCCAGGATATTCATGGTGGTGGACTTGCCCGAGCCGCTGTGGCCCATGATGGCGACGAAGTCTCCCGCTTCGATGGAGATATCAATCCCTTTCAGGGCCTGGAACTCGGCCTGGCCGCTGCCGTAGGTCTTTGTTATGCCGGACAGATGGATAAGGGGTTCGCTGCTCATGGCGTGCCGCCCAGTGACTCGGTTATGACCCTGGTCCCTTCCTTCAGGTCGCCTTCGAGGATCTCGGTCATCCTGCCGTTGGTGGCGCCGGTTTTTACGTCCACCGGCGCGGGCCGCCCCTCACGCTGCACCCATACCCTGGAAGCTCCCTTGACGCTTGCTGGCTGCTGCTTCCGGGGCTGTCTAGGCGGTCTCGGCATCAGAGTTCCCACTACCCCGCCTCCTGATTTCTTCTTCGTCTCCGCCTGCCGCGGGGTGAAACGGAGCGCAGCATTGGGTACCAGCAGCGCATTCTCGCGTGTCAGGGTGGTGATCTCCGCGGCGCCGGTCATGCCCGGACGGAGGGAAAGGTCGTCGTTCGCCACCTCCAGAACGGTGAGGTAAGAGACCACGCCGTCTTTCTCCTGGGAGCCGTATCCGACCCGCCTTATGACGGCGGAATACTGGCGGCCTGGCCACGCGTCCACGCTGAAGACCGCCTTCTGCCCCTTGCCAACCTGTCCCACGTCGGCTTCGTCCACATCCACCTGAAGTTCCATTTTAGACAGGTCTTCCGCCAGGGTAAACAGTACCGGCGCCTGAAAGGAGGCGGCCACCGTCTGTCCCGGTTCCACTTCCCGATTCAGAACCACGCCGTTGATGGGAGAGCGGATGCTTGCCTTGGTCAGGTCTGTTTCGTTGGATTGCAGGGCTGCTTTTGCCTGGGTGACACTGGCGTTCGCGTTTGCCTCATTGGCCACGGCCCGCTTCAGGTTGGCTTCCGCGGTGTCCATCTCGCTTTTGGAAGGGACCTTGCCGCCCGAGAGACGGGACACCTGTCGATAGCGCTCAAGGGTGGCTTTTGCCTCGGTCACGGTCGCCCGCGCCTGAAGCACCTGCGCCTCGGCCGCCGCGAGGCTCGCCCGGGACTTGGCGACCGCGTCCCGGAGCTTGGCCAGGTCGAGCCTGGCTAGTATCTGCCCCTTTTTCACATGGTCGTTGACGTCTACGTACACCTGATCAACGATCCCGGACAACTCGCTTCCCACATCTACCTGGTTCGTTGGTTGCAGTTTGCCGGTGGCCGAGACCTTGACCACCAGAGTACCCCTTTCAGCGGGCTCGGTTGCGTAGACAGGCTTGTCCTGCTTCTTTCCTGAGCGGAGGATGAGCAGCCCGATGACGGCAACCGCCAGCAGTGCGCAGGCAATCAGCAGCCATTTGCGCGGAAACGGCCCGGCGCTCTTTTTTTCGAGGATCTGTTTCAGGGTCGAGCCTTGATCTTCCTTTGCGGTTATCTGTTCGTTCATGGGGTATCCTTGCCGGCCTGGGTCGTTACGGCCTGTGAAGTCCAGCCGCCGCCCAGGGCCTTGTATAGACTGATGAGAGCCAGAACGCCGTCGGAGCGGTTACTGGCAAGACTTTCCTCTACGGTAAGAGTGGTACGCTGGGTCGTGAGCACCGACTGAAAATCGATGAGTCCGGTTGTGTAGCGTTGCCGCGCCAGTTGCTCTGCTGCCCGGGCAGCGGTCAGGGCCTTTGCGAACGCTTCGCCCCTTTCAGTGGTCCTGGCCAGGCCGACCAGCGCGTTTTCCACGTCCCGCAAGGCGCCCAGCACGGTTTTTTCATAGGATACCAGGGCCTGTTCCCTTACCGCGTCCTGGATCTCCACTTGGCTTCTCAGACGCCCGGCATTGAAGATTGGGGTTGCTATGCCGGCAAGGAGGGAGTATGTGGCGGAGCCGCTGTTGCCGAGCGCGCTCAGGGTCAGCGCCTCCAGGCCCACGGAGCCGGAAAGGGTGAATGATGGATAGCGCGCCGCTTCCGCTACGCCGACCCGGGCCGTTTCCGCCGCCAGTTTCCGTTCCGCCGCCCGGACGTCGGGTCGCCGCCGCAGAGTGTCGGCGGGAATGCCGACCGCAATCTTTTCCGGTAGAGACGGCAGGTCTCCTGCGACGGAGAGGCGGGACTGGAGGGACCCCGGAGTCCTGCCCAGGAGAATTTCAAGGCTGTGCTCCGCCTCGGCCAGATTGATTTCCAGCCTGGGGATAAGGGCCCTGGTCTGCTCCAGGCTGGTGCGGGCCTGTTCCACGTCCTGGCTGCTCACGAGTCCGGCCTGCGCCCGCCATTCTGTGATCCGCAGGGTTTCCGACTGGCTTGCGAGATTGTCGCGGGCGATGGACAGCAGCAGCCGCTGGGTGCGCGCCTCTATGTAGTTCCGCGCCGTTTCGGCGGCCAGAGAAACCAGCGTATCCCGCAGATTCGCCTCGGCTGCCGCCAGATCGGCTCCGGCCGCCTCGACACCGCGGCGAATGCCTCCGAACACATCCAGTTCCCAGCTTGCGTCAAAACCGACGCTGAAAAGTTCGCGTGTGTCCCCGCTGCCGGTATCCTCGCTGGAACGGCTGTGTCTGTAGTCTCCCGACGCGGTTACTTCGGGAAAAAGCCTGGACGAGGCGACGCCGCGTCGGGCACGCGCCTCGCGCACCTTTGCCAGTGCGCTCCGCAGGTCCGGGCTCCCCCTCAAGGCTTCTTCCACCAGTTGGGTCAGCAGCGGGTCGTTCAGGTTGCGCCACCACTGGCTGATGTCGCCCACATCCTCGTCAGGGGTCGCGGGGCGGGATGTCTTGTCCATGCGGTTCCAGGCCGCGGGCGTATCGGTGGTGGGAGGCGAATAATCAGGACCCACCGTGACGCATGCCGAGAGGCTTAAGGCTGTAAGGGCTATGGTGGCACGTGAGAGCAGGAGGAATTTCATATGCATTGGCCTCGGATTCATGGGCGGTCCCCGACTGAAGGGTAAAGGGCGGTTCCGGGAATTTTCCCTCCCTTGATTGCGGCAATACCGGCAAGAGCAAACTTCACGACATGCTTTGTATATGCTTCAAGGTTGAATGGAGGATGGGGGCCGCCGGTGTTTCCGGTTTTCTGGCTTATCCTTCGCAGCAGCATCGGATGCACGCACATACTGATTATACAGCTTTCGCAAAACACAACCTCTTCCTCTGAGGCGTCGGGACCGAGCAGTTCTCGCATCAGCGAAAGGGTTTTTTCCCGAAGAGGGATGAACTCGGTGCGCATCACCTCTCCCAGGAGACCGGTGGGGTTGACGAATTCCATCTGGGAGATGAAGAAATCCCTGTTGTTTTTGTCGGCGATCCTCTCTATCAGGGCCTTTAAGCGCCCCTGCAACCGTTCCCGGGCGGGTGCCTCTTCGCTCACCCCGCCGTCCTGGGGGTGGATCCTGACGGATTCCGCGAAGGAGTGCCGCCAGGCCTGCTGGTAGAGGGTTTCCTTGCTGCCGAAATGATAATTCACGGCGGAAATGTTCGCGCCGGCGCGCCTGCAGATTTCCGCCACCGTTGCGTCGCGGAAACCCATTTCGACAAATACGTCACATGCCGCGCTCAGCAATTTTTCCCTGGTATCGCCTGCCTTTTGCTTTGCCATGACACCTCAGTAATCAAATGAACATTTGAAATGTACATTTAAAATATGAATTGGAAGATGTCAAGGGGAAATCTGCGGCCATGGTGTTTTAGCGGGGGACAGGCGCCACCTCAACTTCCAGGAACTGTTGATCCTTCGCGGACTGCTTTTCGTGTTTGGCGTCTTGACATGTCATTATCCTTTTCCGTGTAATTTCCAGGTATTGGAAAAAAGAGGTTTACCATGGGTCCGGTTATTGTTATTTTTCACATGTTCACCGGGGTGCAAGCGGAAGCTCCAGCCAAGCTGAAATCCGATTCGACTAAAAATCCCATGCATTTGCAGTTTGGATCCGTCATATCCGAGTGATTCTATCGGGCATCCATGAATTCAGTATGTTACAGGCTGGATTTCCGACCAAAGCCGTTTGGGGAATGTCTTTTTGCAACTCCATCTAAATGTGGATTACCAATGAAAAAAAATAATTTCATCACTATATTTGTCTTTATTCTGGTTTTCGTCGCGGTGCCTCTGACGGCGGCGGACACTCTGCGCTGTATAGGAGATTACCACAACCGAGGACATGACCAGGGATTTTACTGGTATTTTGTGGAAATCAGGATGAATGCTTCTGCAGTAGAGGGTCTTTCGTGGGAAACGTCCTATGCCAGCGATCCCTCTCCCAGGGGACGCGCATGCAGAATCGACGCCACCGGATTCGGACAGAGCAGGTTGCCCAACAATACCATTATTCTCAAGGACCCTGATTCATCGTGCACCGTATCCCTCGCACCGAAAAAACGGGAACGGGGCGCGCTTCTCCTGGACGCATCGGGATGCGTCGAAAAGTATTGTCCGGAGAGCGGCGTGTTCATTCCCATTACCGTTTCCCTGGTTTCGAAAAAGTGCCTTCCGGTGACGAAGAAATGAAATTCCATTTAACGGCCGCACAACTGGGTGCGGCGCCTGTCAGTGAGGTTGATGCGGCTTGCCTGTTTTGGTGAACCACGTGAGAGAGTGTACCCAGCCATGAGCCGCTTAATCCGGCGTTACGGACCCTTTCTTATCCTCTGTCTGACGGGCTTCGTCACCTTTTTCTGCTCCTATCTCCGTATTCCCGTACTGCCGCTGTATGCCGCCTCCCTTGGCGCCGGACCGGCCCAGGTTGGGATGATCAACGGCGCGTTCATGCTGACCGCCGGCATCTTCTCCATTCCCGGTGGACTCCTTGCTGACCGCCTGGGGCGCAGGCGTCCGGCTGTCTGCGGTATCCTTTCAATTGCCGTCTCATCCTTCCTGATTACGCAATGCGCCACCCCCTTGCAGATGGCTGCTGCCTACCTCTTCTTCGGCGCTGGCCTGGCTGCCTTTGTTCCGAGCATGCTCTCCCAGATTGCGGATTCCCTTCCTCCGGAGCGGCTTGGGCAGGCCTACGGCTGGTACTCCACCTGGACCTACGCGGCCATGACCCTTGGCCCGGCGGCTGGGGGATATCTGGGAAAATCCCTGGGGCTGCCCCAGGTCTTTTATCTATCCGCGGTGTTGCTGCTCCTGCCTGCGCTCCTGGCGGGGACCATACTTCCGGATTCCCCGGCGCAACGAAAAACCGACCCCCACGACCTGGTGGCCGCCAGCCTTTCCCTGCTCCGCAACCGGACCTTGCTTGCCTGTCTTGCGGCAACCCTTGGCGCCTCCATCTGTTTCGGCGCCTTTCTCTCCTTTATGCCCCTGTATGCCAAAGGAAAAGGGCTTGACCCTGCCCAGGTAGGACTGGTTTTTGCCGCTCAGGCCATCACCAATGTCGTGAGCAGGATCCCTGTCGGATTCCTTGCCGACCGGGTGGACCCCCGCCGGCTTGTTTCCGCGGGTCTCTCCTGTCTCGCCATCGGCATTTCGGCGCTGGGCGGCTTTGAGTCATCACTGTCGCTCTCGGCATGTGCCGTAGTATTGGGCATGGGAATGGCCTTCTCCTTTACGGCCATCGGCGCCCTGATTGCCGAGGCGGTCTCTCTCTTCCGGCGGGGACTTGCCATGGGGATGTTCAACAGCTGCGTCTATCTTGGCATGATGGGAGGGTCGCTGTCCCTGGGGGCGCTGATCCGCACCGTCGGCTATCCTTGCGGCTTTGCGGCAGGCGGCGCGGCCGCGGCCGTGACGGCGCTCCTTTTCCTCCGGTTGATGGGAAAGCGTCCCAGCGGGCGGGCATGAGGGGGAGAGTTTCAAGCTGGAAACGGCATTTAATCACTCGAAGACGGAAAGACGCGGATAATTTCAAATAGTCTTGGAACAAGCAGTATCACCGGTCAGATTAACGGCCACATCTGACTGGTTCTTGATTATCCTGCGCGTCCTTTACGGTCCCGCGTGAGACAGTCTTTTCAGGTTCAATAGTCAATTCACGTTTCACGTGCTCGAGTTGCCCGGCATCCGCCGCGACGGCAGCGCCGCCAGCACGATGCCGGCAGTCACGGCGCAGCAACCGATGATCTGCCAGGACCGCGGTGATTCGCCCAGCAGCAGGGCCGCCAGCAGCACCGCGGAGGCGGGCATGGCCGCGCAGGTGGCGCCGGCCGTGGCGCCGTCGACTCTGCCGACGGCGCGGGCCCAGAGGAGATAGGCCAGCACGGTGGCAACGGCGCCGTAGTAGAGGATCGCAGCCAGTTCCAGGGCTGTCGGCGCTGTAGTGACCTTCCGGCAGTCCCAAAGGGCAAAGGGGAGAACAGTTACCAGCGCGCAAGAGATGAGCATGGCCGTGTTTACTGTGGCGGAGACCGTCGTGGCCACCCGTTTGCGCCATATGGTGAAAAGGGCTTCACTGACCACCGCGGAGAATACCAGCAGGCCGCCAAGGAGAGAGCCGTCTTTCAGGGAGAGGTCTCCGGCGGCCGCGAGGCTGACTCCGCCCGCCACGGCGCATGCCACTCCCGCCACCGCGCCGGGTGTCGGCCGCTCCTTGAGCATACAGAGCGAAAGGATGGTGAGCACCGCGGGGGTAGCGCCGGTGATGATCCCTGCCTGGGACGCGCCCATATGTTGCAGGCCGAGAAAGAGAAATATCCGGAAAAGGACGATGCCGCACAGCCCCTGCAGGAACAGGTATCCCCACTCACGGCGTGTCAGCGCCCGGATCTCATCGCGCCGTCCCCAGACCAGAGGGAGCATGATCATCCAGGCAGCCAGCAGGGTAGCGAAGATGGTCGGGAAGAGCGGGAGTGTTACGGCCAGGGTCTTGCCCACCGGAACCGAGCTTCCGCCCAGTGCCATTGCCAGTACCAGTTGCCCTATGGCCGCCCACTTTTTGTAATCAACCATATTGTCCTCCTTTTCCCTCAGGCGTTGACAATACCGGAAAATAGTGGTTTACCATAGAGCCAGTTATTGACAATTTTCATGGAACCACATAGGAGGATTCCATGACCTGGGTAACACTGGACAGAGATTCATCCCTGCCCCTGATTCGCCAGATTTACGGACAACTGCGCGGGCGGATCCTCGAAGGGGTCCTGGCGCCCGGAACCAGGCTTCCTTCGAGCCGCGCCATGGCCTCAATGCTCGGGGTATCACGAAACGTGGTGATCGAGGCATATGATCTTCTCTACGCCGAAGGATTCACCAGGGGCCGCCACGGCTCCGGTACCTTCATCGCGGATGGCGCGGCCTATTCCCCTCCCGCGGTCCCTGAAGCCCCGGAGGTGGAGGAGGTGTCCATGGGGTACGAAGGCCCGGCAGGGGTCATCAACTTCAAGCCGGGCACGCCGGACCTGCGTCATTTTCCGGTCCGCCTCTGGTTTCGTATGCTCAAGGAGGTCTACTCTCGGGCTTCCGCGGATCTCTTTGCCTATGGCCTGCCGGAGGGGCGACCCGAGCTGCGTCAGGCGATCCGCGACTACCTGGTAACCCAGCGTGGAGTTCTCTGCCACCCGGATCAGATCGTGGTTACGGCGGGGACAACCCAGGCCATCGGCATTATCGCTTCCTTCCTCCTTGGAGAGAGACGGGACGTCGTTCTCGAGGACCCTATCACCCGCGATATTCAGCTCATCATCAAGGGGGAGGGTGGGGTAATCCAACCGGTGGAGGTGGATGACGCGGGGCTGATGACCGACAGGCTGCCGGAGGGAGTCAGCCCCTCCTTCATCTATGTCACCCCTTCCCACCAGTTTCCCCTGGGCGGAACCATGCCGATCCAGCGGCGCGTCGCTCTGCTGGAATATGCGGAGAGGACAGGCGCCTGGGTGATCGAGGACGACTACGACAGCGAATTCCGCTTCGACGGCCCGCCCCTCAATTCACTCCAGAGTCTCGCCCCGGAGCGGGTGGTCTATATCGGCACATTCAGCAAGACGCTCTGCCCGGCACTCCGCTCCGGGTACCTGGTCCTCCCAACGGCCCTGATCGCGCGGGGCAGGAATGAAAAGTGGCGCCGTGACCTGCACAACGAGACCACCGGCCAGCTTGCCCTTGCCGAGTTCATTCGCCAGGGGCGCTACCAGCGCCACACCGCAGGAATGAGGCGCCTGTACGGACTGAAGCGCCGGGCCCTGGAGAATGCTCTACGGCAGGCATTTGGCGACCAGGTTCATATACTGGGCAGCGCCGCCGGACTCCATCTGGCCGCGCGTTTCCATGGCGCAGTCTTTGACGGGGCTCTGCTCGCGGAACTCGAAGTCGCCGGTGTGCGCGTATATCCGGCGGAGATGCATGCCGTCCGTCCGGGGCGGCTTCTGGATACCGTGATTATGGGGTACGGCAATCTTGATGAGATGGTGATTCGCAATGGGGTGGATATTCTTAGGAAGACACTGGAAAAAGCCGGAGCGTGATGATGGTCTTCAGGAAATGCGCTGCTTTCGAGGTCCTTTTAACCTATATTCGGCAGTTGGAGTCATCCTTCGTTCACTCCGGATAACTCCAACTGCCGTTTTCAGGTTTAACCGTTTTTTGTGAGGTATTGCATTGACGGAGACATGCAAAAGCAGGCATGCCGCGGTTGTTTATTCAGCAAAATCAATCTCTTCTATCTCCAGCAACTCCTCGTCTGCTCCTGTTCGCATGGAAACCGTTTCCCCGATGCTACACCCGATGAGGATGGACGCCAGCGGTGATATGAACGATATGAACCCCGATGAAGGTTCTGCTTCATCCACGCCTACGATGGTCATTCGGCGAATCCTCCCCGGGTTTCGGCCGGAAATGGTCCGTACGGTAACCGTGGCGCCGAAACGAACCTCGTCGCCGGGTTGTCCGAGAGGATTAACGACCCGCGCGCTGTCAATGCGGCGACCGAGCTCGGCAATACGATGCCCGAGTGTAGCCAGGCGGCGAATCAGCTCCGCGTCATCGTTGGCGTTCTCCCGGCCTTTCCGCGCCTCCAGGCGCTCAGCTTCCAGCGCCGCCAGTTCCTCCCTCAACAGCGTCATGCCCCTTGGCGTGACATAGTTGACTATTCCAGGCGGCAGCGGGGCACGTGGCGGGACGAGAATCCGCTCATCCGAAGCGTCATTTTTTACAAAGGCTCGACTCATTGTATTTAAAACTAGGGACACTCCCCGGTTTTCTTTTTAGGGCGCCCCGGTTTCTTTGGTTTGAGTACCTGGTTCAACCTGAATTCCAGCATGTCAACGAAGGACTCCGATCCAAAAGGTCGTCCGGAGTTAGTGGCCTTGCGGATGGCATTATCCGTTTCTTCATCTTCAAAAGACACAAATTCCCGATACGCATTGTGTTCCTGTGGTGAAAGCCAGGAATCTTCCGCCAGCAGCGGGTCATGTGCTCCTGACACATGGGCTTTGGCGCTGGACCACCGATACTCTTCAAGATTCGTAGTGAGTCCTGCCTTAATCGGGTTGCGCTCGATGTAGCGTGCAACTGCCCAAAGATATTGCTCGTTTTCGACAACACAAGAAAAGAAACGATTTTGCCAGATGCGGCCCGTCTGCGTAAGCTTACGATTGAGATACTGGGTATACATCTGGTTGGCAAGGCCGATACCGCGCGCCAGGGAGGTTTCAGTCTCGGGCACGGCGAGCAGATGAATATGGTTGCTCATCAGGCAATAGGCCCATATCTGTACATGATGTTTCCGCGTGTAACCTGCCAGCAACTTCAAATATGTCTGCCGGTCCTCATCATCGAAGAATACCATCGCGCGGTTGTTGCCGCGTTGCGTGATGTGGTGTGGGTAGCCGGGTGCTATGATGCGGGCTATTCTTGGCATGGGTGTAATAATACCGCTCGATATTCACATTAGCAATGTAAATATGGGGAGTGTCCCGAGTTTTCGCGAGTTTTCGTTGGGTTTGATTTCTTGACACGATGTTGTTACAAGGTATATTTGTATTTGTAAATTGTCTACAATTATGCATACAATACAAACCGTACTTACTGGAGTCAAAAAAATGGAAGTGGCAAGCCTGACGTCAACGGTAGTGGAGGCACTCAGGGAAAAGATTATCATCGGTGAGTTGAAACCTGGGTACAAGCTAAACGAGGTGGATATCTCCATAAACCTGGGCGTCAGCCGTCCCCCCCTGCGGGAAGCCTTCCGCATATTGGAAAAGGACAACATGGCGGTCAGTGTCCCCAGGAAGGGGACCTATGTGTCCGAATTGTCA
Source organism: uncultured Geobacter sp. (assembly GCA_964517595.1). Lineage (GTDB taxonomy): Bacteria > Desulfobacterota > Desulfuromonadia > Geobacterales > Geobacteraceae > RPRC01. The sequence goes on from CAZFCG010000023.1 coordinate 28,717, forward strand.
TTGAAGGATTTCATGGAAGTCTCCCAGACACGGGAGATGATAGAATGCTACTGCGTGGATCTGTTGAAGGCATCTGACGTCCGGCGTCTGCCGAAATCCGAAAGCGCTCTGGAAAAAGCCGCTGCTTTGCGATCCAGCGTGAACAGGAAGGATGAGGCGGAGTTGCTCCTTATGATCAGGGTAATGCACGAATTCCATGTTGGCCTGGTCGAGGCGACGGGAAATTCGATACTGTCCCGCATTTACGGATCAATCGGCTATACCCTCGCCAGGTACCAGCACATCTATTTTCATATCGATGACGCGGCCCGCCATTCCCTGGATGATCATCAGCGGGTGCTGGAGTTTATACATGAGGGAGGTTTTGACCGGGCCAAAGATGAACTGAGGAAACATATCCTTTTTACGGTGGATCTGGTGAAAAACAGGATCATCCACCGGGCGGTGTTTTAGGCGAGGGAGCAGGGGGATCAATCGTTCCCTAATCCATGGGACCTGTTCCGTTACGGATTCGACCCGGCCAGTATCGTTGGCAGTGGAAGTCGACGGATTGACGGACAATCCCGGGAAAGGAGGCAGAGAGCAGATGAGACTTGAGATCGAATCCATAGATATCAGGGATATCCAGGAGGGCCCGACGACACGAGCCGCGGATGGCGTACTTTCCATAAACTTCAAGGAGCTGGAAGGGCTGATCCTCGAGGATCCCAGGATAGCATCCGTGGAGATCGCACTGGCGAAACCGGGAGAAAACGTCCGTATCCTAAACATCTGCGACGTGGTGCAGCCGCGCTGCAAGATCGGGCGGGAGGATGCCGACTTCCCCGGCTTCATCGGCAGGATGCAGACCGCCGGAAGCGGCCGCACCAGATCCCTGCGGGGCGTTGCGATCATCGTGTCCAATCCCTCCACGAACCGGAAGGAGATAGGCGTCCTCGACATGTGCGGGCCGATTGCCGAGAAAAGCCCCTACGGAAAGATGCAGAACGTCAGTATAGCGCCGAGGATTGCCGACGGAATCGAAGAGCGGGACTTCGAGGACGGTGTCAAGGTCGCGGGGCTCAAGACTGCCGTGTACCTTGCGCGGTCCGCCGAGGGGCACCCGATTGACGAAGTGGAGGTTTTCGACCTGGACATCCCGAAACTCGACCCTGCTTCGCCCCTTCCCCGGGTCGCCTTCTATTACCAGATCTACACCCCCCAGTTCGACTACCTTGCCACTTCGGACCCTTGTTTCTACGGGACCCATGTCCGCACACTGACGCCCACGATCCTCCATCCCAATGAAGTCCTGGACGGGGGAATCGTCGGCTGGAACGTGGTCAAGGCCATTGATACCTACAGCATTCAGAACCACGGTATCATCAGGGAGCTGTACCGTCGCCACGGCAGGGACCTGAATTTTGTCGGCGTGGTCGGTGTGTGCGCCAACGCCGAACCGACCAACAGGGTGCGGTGCGCGTCCATGGCAGCCAACCTGCTGAAGAACGTCCTGGGGGCCGATGGTGTCATCCTGGCCAAGGTCACGGGCGGGATGCCCCATATCGACCTGTCCGTAACCGGGGAGGAATGCGAAAAGCTCGGGGTCAAGACCGCCATCTTCACGCAGCCCCTGACCCCGTTCGGCACCCTTGCCGACACCATCCTGTTCAATGCGCCGTGCCTGGACCTGATCATCGCGGCTTCGGCAACCTTCGAGAGGACCAAGATACCCTGGAAGGCGGACAGATTCCTGGGCGGGACCGCGGAGACCAGGATCTTCTGCCCGGACCCCATCGTTCAATATGCCGGAGACCCGGTCATCGACATCGAAGAATACCTGCTCCCCGGCGTTCTCGACTGCACGGGCGGCGCCAGGGTCATCGTCAAGGAATATTAGTCCATATGGGAGGAGAAAACCATGGGCGAAAAGAAATTGAGAGTGGTCAACTATCTCAACCAGTTTTTCGGGCAGGTCGGCGGCGAAGACAAGGCCGGCGTGGGTTTCACCGTCAAGGAAGGCCCCGTTGGGCCGGGGCTGGCCCTGCGGAAAGCGCTCGGCGACCGCGCTGAAATAGTCGCCACGGTGATCTGCGGCGACGATTTCTTTGCGGAAAACGTGGAAGAGAATGCCCGGGAAGGCGCGAAGCTGGCGGCATCATACCGGCCCGACATCTTTATCGCGGGTCCTTCGTTTGCCGGGGGCAGGTACGGCGTTGCCTGCGGCGCCATGTGCAAGGAGGTCGGTTCGCTCCTGGGGATCCCGGTCATCACCGCCATGAATGAAGAGAACCCGGGCGTGGACCTGTACCGCAAGCATGCATTCATCTGCAAGGCGCCGAACATCGCAAGGGGAATACCGGAGCTTGCCGATACCATGGTCCGCCTGGCCTTCAGGCTTCTCTCCGACGAGCGGGAGCCGGACCTGGTGGCGTGGGAAAATCTGCCGAAACCATCGGAATACAAATATTTTTCCCGCAATCTCCTGCGAAACGAGTTCTGCGAAAAGAGCATTGCGGAACGGGCCGTAGAGAAACTGCTGGCCAAGCTTCAGGGGAAACCGTTCGAAAGCGAGGTTATCCCGCCGGTATTTGAAAAAGTACTGTCGCCCCCGCCCCTCAGGGACCTGAGCACGTGCGAAATCGCCCTGATCAGCGACGGCGGCCTGGTGCCGAAGGGCAATCCCACGGGGCTCGCCACGAGAAGCAACCTCAAGTGGGGGGCATATGAGATAGAGGAGCTCTTCAAGGCGTGGGACGTGGCCCATGCGGGGTACTTTAACGATCACGTTCTCAACAGGCCCGACCGACTGGTTCCAGTTGATGCGATGCGGGAACTGGTGACGGAAGGAAAGGTCGGAAAGCTCCACGACACATTCTTTTCCACGAGCGGCAACTGCACCGTGACCAAGCGATGCGGAGAAATTGGAGAGGAGATAGGGGCCGAAATCCTCAGGCGGGGGACGATCTCCGGCGCCATTCTCACCTCCACTTGAGGCTCCTCAACGCGTTGCGGTGCAACGCTCGCATCCAGCCTCGAAAGGATGGGTATTCCCGTTGTCCAGATCACGGCCATTCCCAACATTGCACAGATGGTTGGCGTCAACCGTATCGTACAGGGCCGTGCAGTTCCGAACCCCGTGGGCGACCCATCACTGGACGTGGAAAAGGAAAAAGAACTCCGTCGCAGGTTTATCCTCAAGGCCTTGGGGCTGCTTCAGCAGGAGGTGGATGGTCCGACCGTTGTTACCATTGACGGCTGATTCACCGTTGGTCCGGGGAGAGATGTCTTTGGCATGGGGAAAACAGCAGGGAGGACGGCATGACATCTGTGTATCACGACCTGGTCATTCTCGGCGGCGGACCCGCGGGGCTGACCGCAGGCATGTACGCCGCGCGGTCCCGCATGGACGTGGTGCTGCTGGAAGGGGCATCGTGCGGCGGCCAGATGATGACCTATGAGACTGTGGAGAACTATCCCGGTTTTCCGGAAGGGATCGACGCGCCGGAACTGGCCCGCAGAATGGCGGACCAGGCCGGAAGGTTCGGCCTGAACATCGTGACGGATACCGCGCTGTCCGTCGAGGTTCTACCGGAGACCGGCGAAAAGGTCATCCGGTTGAAGGATGGTGAGATCCGCTGCCGAGCGCTTATCGTTGCCACCGGCGCCCATGAACGGAGGCTCGGTGTAGAGGGGGAGAACAGCCTCAGGGGAAAAGGGGTTTCCTACTGCGCCACCTGCGACGGCGCCTTTTTCGAGGATTGCGTCATTTCCGTGGTGGGCGGGGGGGATATGGCTGTTGAGGAGGCGATGTACCTGACGCGGTTCGGCCGTGAGGTGAACGTCATCCACCGCAGGAACGAACTGCGCGCCACCAAAGTGATCCAGGAACGGGCTTTCGGGAACCCGAAAATCAGATTCGTCTGGGACACGGTCGTCACCAGTATCAACGGTGATGAACTGGTCGAAAGCGTCACCCTGAAGAATGTCAAGAGCGGCGAGATTTCCGAAATGGCCACCGACGGCGTGTTCATCTTCGTTGGGACGCTGCCCCGCTCGAAATTCCTGAACGGTATCGTCCCACTGGACAAGGACGGGTTTGTGATCGTCAACACGGAGATGGAAACAGACGTCCCGGGCATCTTCGCCGCCGGGGATGTGGTCAGCAAGCGGTTGCGGCAGGTCTCGGTCTCGGTGGGGGAAGGGGCGGCGGCCGCCTTCAGCGCGGAAAAATACCTGGAAAGCCTGTAATACTTTGACAATAATCCCGAAACCGTGACGCATTCACGGTTTCGGGAACAACGAAGGGAGATCACGTCCTATGCCCAACGCAGCCATCAAAAGCACCGTGTACTGTCTCAACCATACGCCGGAGCTCGGTTTGCACTATGGCACGACCCCCTGCCTGGAGCGCCGTGACAAACCGGACTCCCCATTCCTCGCCAATCTTGCCGGGCTGATACAGCCCTATGGGGACGCGGCCAGGTATGCTCCAAACCAGGCCTATATCGGCGCCATGACCATCGGGCAACTGGAGGCGCATCCCCGTCCGTGGCATGCGAACCTTGCGAGCGAGCCGACCCGTTTCGGGAAATACGGGGAAATCATGCCCGAGGATGAATTCCTCGGTCTTCTGGACATCTGTGATGTCTTCGACCTGGTCTGGCTCGAAACAGGTTTCGCGGCGTCTGTTCGCAACAAGCTCTCCGGCCATCCGGCGCTTGACGCCGAGGTGCTCAAGCGTCTCAAGGGCGGGCGGGAAGCCGCCGACATCACGGGCGAGATCGCCGCAAAAGGGGCGTTGCCCCTTTATTTCGGAGGCGAGGTGGTCGGCTGCTGCCGCCGGGCCCACGAAACGGACGAGACGCTGTCGGCCCACGTCATCCTGGAGAACCTGGCCAGCAAGGCGGGCAGCGTGCTCGCGCTCCTCCACCTGCTGAAGAAGGCGGGAATGGGAGCGGAGGAGGTCGACTTCCTCGTGGAATGTTCCGAGGAGGCGGTGGGTGACATGAACCAGCGGGGCGGCGGCAACCTGGCCAAGGCAATCGCCGAGATCGCCGGATGCGTCAATGCCAGCGGCCTCGATGTCCGCGCTTTCTGCGCCGCCCCGGTCAATGCGCTCATTACCGGCGCGTCCCTGGTGGCTTCAGGCGCCCGTGGTAACGTGGTCGTGCTGGCAGGCGGTGCGCTGCCCAAGCTTTTCATGAACTCACGCGACCATGTGAAGAAAAATCACCCGGCCCTGGAGAACTGCCTGGGCAACTTCGCGGTGCTGTTGACGCCCGATGACGGTACCGCTCCAGTCATCCGCCTCGACGCCCTAGGCAAGCACTCGGTGGGGGCCGGGGCATCGCCCCAGGCAGTGACTACCGCCCTGGTGTGGGACCCCTTGCAGAAAGCGGGGCTTGACTTTGCCGATGTGGACAAGTATGCGGCAGAGCTTCAGATTTCCGAAATCACTCTCCCGGCCGGCGCCGGGGATGTGCCCGAGGCCAATGCGAAGATGATCGCGGCCCTGGCCGTCCTGAAAGGGCAGTTGGAGCGGGCGGCCATCGGGGATTTCGTCGCCAGGCACGGGCTTGTCGGTTTTGCCCACACCCAGGGCCATATCCCTTCGGGAGTTCCCTTTCTCGGCCACGCAGTGGACGCCATTGCCTCGGGCGAGATGAAGCGCGCCATGATAATCGGCAAAGGGAGCCTCTTCCTTGCCCGGATGACCGGGCTTTCCGACGGGGCGTCGTTCCTGGTGGAAGCCTCAATGGGCAAACCGGCCGCCGGCCTTACCCGCGACGAAGTGAAGAACGTCCTCCTGGATGCCCTGGCGGACCTGGCCGATTCCCTGCGGAAGGCAGAGTGAGGAGGGGCTTATGATGGACAAACGCCAGATTATTGGTGAGGCACTGGCGGAACTGGTGGAGCAGGCCCGCACGGGCGGCCCCAAAATTCCGGTCGGTCTCATGGCAGCGGGAAGTGAACTTGGCGCAGAGGAGCTCTTGGCCGGGGCGAAGCTTGCCATGGAGCAGGACTGCCGGCTCCAGGTGACGGCCATCGGCCCCAGGCTGGCCGGATACGACAGCGTGCAGTGGATTGAAACGTCAGAAGATGAGGCAGAGATAAGCGCAGCCATGGAGTCGGCCCTTTCCGATGGCAGGATAAGCGCTGCCGTGGCGCTCCACTATCCGTTTCCTATAGGCGTGACCACTATTGGGCGAGTGGTGACGCCGGCCAGGGGGAGGCCTTTACTCATTGCTTCCTCCACCGGCATATCGGCGACATCAAGGGTCGAAGCCATGGTACGTAACGCGGTTTACGGCGTGGCCGTGGCAAAGGCGCTCGGCATGGAGACGCCCACGGTCGGTGTCCTCAACCTGGACGGCGCCGCCTCGGCGCAGCGCGCCATGGCCCGTCTGGCGGAAAGGGGCTATCCAATTACCTTCGCCGGCAGTGTAAGGGCCGACGGCGGAAGTCTCCTGAGGGGCAACGACCTCCTGGCCGGCGGCGCCGATATCTGCGTCTGCGATACGCTCACCGGCAATGTGCTGATGAAGCTCTTTTCCGCGTTTACTACGGGAGGCGGCTACGAGGCGGTCGGATGGGGGTACGGACCCTCTGTCGGAGAAGGATGGGGCAAGGTGGTGAGCATCATTTCCAGGGCATCAGGGGCCCCGGTCATTGCCAACGCCTTGTGCTACACCGCGGCCCTCATCAGGGGAGGGCTGGTCCGGCATGTGGAAACCGAGCTGAATGCCGCAAGAAGCGCGGGTCTGGATACGCTTATCGCTTCGTTCGCGCCACCGCCCGCTGCCGGAGAAGAGGTTGCCGCTCCTGCCCGGCAACCAACGGACTCGGAGATACAGGGAATTGACGTCCTTGCCGTTGAGGAGGCCGTAAAAGTGCTGTGGAAAGTGGGGATCTACGCGGAATCCGGTATGGGATGCACCGGGCCTGTGGTCAAGGTGCCGGGAAGCGATGTGGCGAGGGCCAGGGAAGAATTGAGCAGGGACGGTTATCTATAGCTTGGGTACGGAGGAGACAGGAGCATGCTGGTTATCGACAAGGAAAATTTTGAAGCGGAAGTGATCAACAGCGAACAGCCCGTGGTCGTGGATCTTTGGGGACCAAAGTGCGGCCCCTGCCTTGCCTTGATGCCGGAGGTCGAGGCGCTGGCGCGGGAGTACGGGCAGAGGGTCAAGTTCGGCAAGATCAATGTCATGGAAAACCGACGGCTCGCCATAGCTCTCAAGGTCATGGGAGTTCCCACGTTCCTGTTCTATGTGAACGGCGAACGAAAGGAAACCATCACCGGCGATGACGTGACCATCGAAGCAATCCGCGCCGGAACAGAGAGGCTTCTGTCTTAACCGTAATAATTGCGGAGAGGAGGAATGTATGAGCAAGTTGACGGGAAAAAAACTGATTCTCCTGGGAGAACGGGACGGGGTTCCCAGTCCCGCCATGGAGGCCTGCTTTGCCAGCAGTGGGGCCGAGGTTGTCTTTTCGGCCACGCAGTGCTTTGTGTGAACGGCGGCAGGGGCAATGGACCTGGAAAACCAGCAACGGATCATGGACGCCGCCGGGAAGTACGGCGCGGAAAACGTGGTCGTGGTGCTAGGTTCAGCGGATCCCGAAGGTGCCGGGCTGTATGCCGAAACGGTCACCGCTGGCGATCCGACGTTTGCTGGTCCATTGGCCGGAGTCTCGTTGGGACTCCCTGTGTACCACGTGTTTGAAGAAGACATCAAGGCAGAGGCGGATCAAGGCGTCTGGGGTGAGCAGATCGCCATGATGGAGATGGTGCTCGACACCGCGGCGCTGGCCGGATCAGTGGCTGAGATGCGGGATCAGCACAGCAAAATCACGTTGTGAAGGAAAGCTCACGGGATCGCTCTAAAGCGGTTCCGTGAGCTTTCGCTTGTCGTGAAACGAAGAATCGGCTGGACGATGCCGCGAAATACGCGGGTCTCTTTGAAAGCTCGATCATGCTGAAGCGTCTTATGGAAAAGTTGTGACGACTCTTGCGAAGACGCTGCTCAGGAACAGGAGTCAAAATGAAACAGGTAATAAATGCTGATCCTCACGGCAGAGTGACATTGCAGGGATACGACCCTGTTGCGTTCCACGCAATCGGTGGGGCAATGAGGGGCAATCCGGCCATATTACTGGTATATGGCGGCTACAAGTACCTCTTTTCCTCCGAAGAAAACAAGGAACTGTTTGAAAAGGCCCCGGAGAAATACCTGCCCGCTTACGGCGGTTACTGCGCCTTCGGAGTTTCACTCGGTGTATTGTTTCCGGTTGAGATTGATACCTGGGAAATAATTGACGGTCGTCTCGTCCTGCAATTCAGCCAGGAGTTCAAGAAGAAATTCGAAGAAGATACGAGCGGTAATATCAAGAAGGCCGATGACAACTGGAGGAAAATAGAAGCTGCGTAAAGGTGATGGTGAAGTGATGCGTCGGACCTGCCGAGGGATTTGAGCAGGTCCGGCCGCCACGGGTAAATATGAAGATATGGTTCTTGCGGGGGCCAGGTTTTTTGTGGCCGGCCCCTTGTTCAATCAGTCACTCAGCCGTAAAACTCCCTCCCCTTCACCTGGAAACAGGATTCAGCCGATAGGGTTTGGAGCATGGGCCGGCCGGCGGGACGCCCTTTGCCCGTGACGCCGCCAGTTCCGCGCGGGCCAGTTCCAGGTCGGAGCGGAAGGCTGGGTCAGAGTGCAAGCGGGCTACCACCGCCGCCGCTACCATCCGCGCCCCGCTTACATCGCTTAGCCAGTGTACGTTGCACACGATCCGGCTGTCGCCCAGTGATATGCCGCGCGCCAGAACCTCGTCCCCCCTTTCCGGCGCCAGTTCGCTGAGGATAAGCGCCCAGGCCCACCCTGCCGCGGTATGGGCCGAGGGATACGAGCCGCTCTTGCGCATGCGCCGTTCATATTCCGGGGTACAGGTACGTTCATTGCCGGCAACAAACGGCCTTGGACGGCCATACTTTTTCTTGGCAATGGAAACGGCGCTTTTGACGTCGCTCAGGGAGCGTTCCAGGAGGCGGAACAGGGCCGGGGTCTCCCTTTTTGTGAGAGCAATCTTCAGGGTGCAGGAAAAACCGTCCGCCACTGATTGCATGGAGAGGTCGGAGTTGCGGGCCGCCATATCCCAGATTGGCGTATCGCGGAGGGGAAGCACGGAGCGTTTTACCTCCTCGTCCAGGGCGAAGGCCATCGAGCCGGGCGCCGGCGGCGGCGGGATCAACGCCGCACTGTCCGGGAGTCTCTCCAGGGACAGGTATCCGGGCAGTCTGCCATGTGCAGCCAAGTCGGTCTTTTTCCTTTCCATGCCCGCGCATCCTGAGGCAAGCGCCAGGCAGATTGCCATCATAATAATCCTCATCATTTCTTCCTTTCCTCTGGGTTGGTATGTCTCTTCCGTGCCGTCATCGCTCGCCTCAGTCCAGTTGATACACTTCCGGCCGGCGGTCTTCCAGCACGCTCATGCGTGAACGAACTTCGTCCGCCTGGCGGAGGTCGATGGCGGCTGTAAGGAGTTCCTCTTCCGTGCCGCCGGCCTCTACCACCGCTCTTCCCCATGGGTCGATGACGGCCGAGTTCCCGAAATATGTTACCGGACCGTTCGCCCCGAAATCCTCGCCGCCTACCCGGTTGACTCCCACCAGGAACATCTGGTTTTCGATGGCGCGGGCTCGGGACAGGATTCGCCAGTGCTCCAGCCGCGGATGGGGAAAGGCTATGGGAGATAGTACCATGCGGGCGCCCCGCAGGGCATAGGATCGGAATACTTCGGGAAAACGGATGTCGTAGCAGATGGAGAGCCCGACGGTTCCCCAGGGGGTCTCTGCCGTCGTCAGGGAGTTTCCGGCGCAAAGATGGTCATTCTCGTGGAGCAGGCTGAACAGGTGTGTCTTGCGGTAGACCCCGGCACGCGTCCCGGATGGGTCGAACAGGATCGATGTGTTGGCCACTTTTCCAGTAATCGTGGACTCAGGCAGTGAGCCGTTGACCCAGATGCCGTACCGCCGCGCCAGGCCCGCCACCCGCTCAATGTATGTTTCATGTTCCGCGGAGGCCAGGCGCAGGTAGTTCCAGTCGAATCCGGTGGTCCACATCTCCGGGAAGCATATGAGATCGCTTCCCCGCTGCGCGGCTTCGGCAATGAACGTTTCTGTCTTTTCCAGATTTTCATCCGGCCTGGATACGGCGACCTTCATCTGGGCTATGGAGACGGTAAGGTTCATGGAAAATCCCTTCATGTAGGTTGTGAAACCAGGGACATCACCCCGATTTGTTTCCTTCGCTGATGACCTCCATTACCTCTTTCAGCACCAAGTCCAATAGATACGATACCATGACAGGATCGATTATTCCGGCCTTTCCGAGGATATGGTTCAGCTGGTAGTAGGTTCTACCGTCCCTGATCAGAAGTCTTCCATAGAACGGTTCTTCCCTGGAATACAACTCGTAGGCCGAGGATGCTACGCCGGCCAGTATCTCCAAATCATCCGGACACTCGATCATCAGGTCGACGATAAAGAGCAGGCTGTTATCTTTGTAAAGGACACCGGCTGTCATGTCCTCCTGTTCATCGTCCGCATCCGCCAGGATGGTATAGTTGATAAAGGTTTCGTCGACTTCCCTGCACCAAACAAACCTCCTGGAAAGCTCTTCCCTGACAAGGGTCAGCGGGCTTTTTCCGAATCCTTCCCATGCATATGCCATCCTGCGGACCTTTCTTTCCGCACCTTGCGCGATGTTATTCCACATCCATTTGGCGCTCGAATACCTTCGATGAGTCGGCTGCCAGATCCGTAACCTCGTATCTTTGCGTATATGTGCCGGCATTAACGGTATCGGGTATGTCAACCTTCCAGGAGAGCGGGAGGAAAAAACCGGGGGGGCGATAATCAAAGGATTCGTTGATCAGGATAAATTCCGGCCTGTCGATGACGATCTCCCCGTTTGGGTCGACAAGCTGAAATGCGATGCGCGCACGCACCCTGCTATCAGAGAAGCGTAATCCCGTCAGTCTGGCTTTCAGATAAACAATGCTTCCTTTCGGCACGGCCGTGCTTACCGGGGGGCCTCCTTCCGAGAGAGAAATATTCATGTCCTGCAGATCAAGACCCGTAGCCAACAGTGGTTGGGGCGCGTCTACATTGAACCTTATCAACCTTTCGGCCACCTTGTCTCGTGTATCATCATTCAAGGTTATGCGTATCTGGCAAGTTCCCGGGGGCATGAAGGGTGGCAGCGAAAATTGGAACAGTCCACGGGCCGTTTCGGTTTCCGTTGTTTTACGGTTCAGGTTGCCATTCCACTTGGCCAGGGTGATAGAGCCTGGGTCCGTGACCTCTATGGATACGCGGAGGTTAACTTTCTCCTGTTCGTCCGGTTCGTAACCGGCAACGGTGTATCGGGTAAAGATGGTGTCGCCGGGGCGATAGACCTTTGAAAGGCGAAGCGCCCCATCCCTGGATTCAAGAAATTCGAATTCGTCAACCTTCAGAACCTCTTCCGTCAATACCGAAGAACGCGGGGCATTCCGATGCAGGGTCCATGCGAAGAAGGTGGCGCCAGTACAGAGGAAGAGCCAAAGAGCGGAAAAGCCGATGCGGATAGCCCATCCGGTGTTATTTTTTATCACCAGGGTCTTTGCCAGATGGTCCCCGATGCGCTGCTTTTTTGAAGAGCAGACGGCAACCAGGAAACCGAGCAGATAGAAGAACAACCCATCAAAAATGCGAAGGCAGGTGCGGATGAGGGCGTTTCCGAGACCGCACTTTTCTCCCTCCAGGCCTGTTACCCTGATGGCTGCCGCCATCTTTCCGATGGTCGCGCCGAAGAGTCCCTCCATCAGCCAGTAATAAAGGGCTGCGAACAGGGTCGTGACCATGAAGGAGATTGAGGCCGGTATCCCCACCAGAGAGAAACCGCTTTCAGTCACTCCTCCCCATCGCACGGCAACGCACATACCGCACAGGACAAATACGGCAACTATCAGAGCGCTGTCAAGGATAAGCGCGATGAGCCTGTCCAGCATGCCGGCGATCCGGATTTCCGGGCCTTTAGCTGCTTCTTCCCGCTGATCCGCCGAGTTGTCCAGGGGAGATGACCTGGGAACGGGAGGAGCTGGTTCAGTGGGCGACCGAGGTGGCGAAGTACCTGGAGCGGTGTTCTCTACCGTTTCAGGAGACTGGGGCGCTGGAGGTGCGGATGAAGGCGGGGCAGGGGGTGCGCCAGGGGGGGCGCCCTGTTTCAGCGAGGCCCCGCAGGACGAGCAGAAGCGGCTGCCGTAGAGGTTGCTGGCGCCGCAATGGGGGCAGAGCATGGATTCCTCCTTGTTGCGAGATAGATCTATTGTCATGCACAAGACGGATTTTTGCAACCATGTTACGGACCAACGCAGTCTCGAATGCAACATCGAATTCATGGAATCACGGGGACATATTATTCAATAGGGTTCATAGCTGCATATTCCCGCCAATCGTGGATCATGGAATAGTCGTACCCATGAAAGCTGGCATCCAGCAGTTTTGCATCAGGTTGAAATCCAAGGATTCCCGCTTGCGCGGAAATGACGGGAAAAAGGGTTTTCCGGCGATAGCAAGTGTCAAACGCCGTCAAATCAAGTGGCGCGTTACACTTACCATTGTCGCGGCGGCGGTAGTGCGTCAATAAGTGCGGTATTGGGCTTTCCCGGCCTTGAAAATCAAAAAAAAGAGGCTAGCCATGTAAGCTAACCCCTTGAATTCACTGGTGGAGAGATAGGGATTCGAATACAAAGGCTAACCATATAATAAATTTGAGCAAAATACATACTCCGGTACTTACATACCCCAAAAACTACCCCTATGAATCATGGCTTCCCTCCCGGTAAAGAGTCGATTTCAACCATTCATTATATTGGCAAGCCTCGCTTGCTAATAACTCGACACCCTCTCCTTGGATTTGCTGACGCAGCGGCTCGGACCAGTCCTCAGCATCAATAAGGTCAACCTTGAAAAGGTCACATTTGGCCGCCGACCCACTAATTCCGCAAAAGTCAAAGTGCGGAGTTAATGGATGCATCAGCAATTGCCACCGGGCAATTATTGGGTCAATTATCCCGTAATTGCCCCCCTTTGCAACGTTGAAGCAGACAATGATGCAAACAGGCATCTTTGCCTCATGATTTGCTAAATGTTTGTTTCAGGCCCCAAAGAGCACTTTGTCAGTTTCTCGCTCATAGATGAATCACAAGCCGTTTTGTGGCTCACTTTATTGATTTATTGAGCCATAAAATGGTTTGTTGCGCATCGGTGAGCCTCAAAATGCTTCGTAACCCTCTGCAATGTTCAAAAGACGAGGGAATGTAACCACAGCGGCGCGGCGGCCGCTTGATTCGACAATGACCTTGAGGATATCTTCCGTTCGCAAAACTGACAGAATCCGCTTGGCAGTAGGAGCCGGTATCCCAGCTGAAGCGACGAAGTCGGAAGTCTTGAAAATTGGCCGCCCAAAGATCCAGTCCAGAGCAAGAATCGCATACTGGGAGCGAGTCATCTCCGCAACGCGGAGTTTCATTTCCTCATAGAGGGTGAGAATAGTCCTGGCCTTTTTCTGGTTTTCCTCGGCCTGGCTCCGCACCGATTCCAGAAAAAAACGGCACCATCCCGTCCAGTCACCATCGCGTGAGACCGCAAGCAGGCGATCATAATATTGTTCGCGATTGTGCTCGAAATAAGCACTGATGTAGAACATCGGAGCATGAATCAACCCCGCCTGCCACATGAAAAGCGGCACCATCATCCGACCCAGACGGCCGTTGCCGTCCAGAAACGGGTGCAGGGCCTCGAATTCGGCGTGGAGAATAGCAAGCTGCACCAGTCGGTCTGGAGCCTCACTATGGGCGTAACGCTCCCAGACGCTCATCGCACCATCCAGCTTGTCGGTTGAAATCGGCACAAACGTGGCCTCTTCAATAGAACAACCAGGGGGGCCAATCCAGTTGGGGATGCGGCGATATGCGCCGGGCGACTTACCGTGACCCCTTACGCCGTCCATCAAAACACGGTGCGCTTCACAGATGACCCGTTGGCAGAGGGGCAATTCATGAAGCATCTGCTCTGCCTGACGCATGGCTCTTCTGTAATTGATAACTTCCTGGATATCAGCCCGCCGTTCGGCCGGAATACCGCCTCGTTCGCCTTCCGCTTCGAACTCCAGTACCTCGCCTATGGTCGCTTGAGTCCCCTCGATGCGGGAGGAAAGAACCGCTTCCTGAGTTGTCAGGGGACTGAGCAGGATAGCAGCATTGGGAATGGCGGACAGAGTGCCGTCATAACGCGCCACCGCCGCGGCTGCCGGCCCAATCAAAGGAATCAGTGAACCCCAGTCAATGATTTCGGGCGGAAACTTTCCATCATGATAATTCACAGGGGGCATTACTCTCCCTCCTTAACAATCCTCTCGTTTAAGCTTACCTAACCTTCTCCACCAGCTGCCGATGCACGTCACGCCCCTGTGAGTCCCGTTTTTCCGCCATGAGGAAGAGCCCCTTGCCGCCGCTCTTCTCCTCCCAGAGTTGGCCTATCTGCCGCTTCTCCTTTGAATCATCGTTGGTCTTGTAGGCTTCTCCCTTG
>CAZFCG010000024.1:0-43091 GCA_964517595.1 uncultured Geobacter sp.
CCTATCCCTCTCCCACCAGGGGAGAGGGGACTTCTTTGAGATTTGCATGATGCTCTGCTGTAAATAATTCCTTCACTGCAGGAGAATTTGCGGCTTTGCGTGAGATTGCCTTTTTCAGACTTGTGGTTTCAATGCCTTGACCAGCGTCTCAATCATTTGGAGTTCCGGTTCTGAAAGTCTGAAGGGATTATTCTTGAGCATTCTGGTCATGGCGGTCTTTATCAGCAGGCTGTGGCTTGCGTACAGTTTTCCGACCGTGTCCGGCGTCAACGGCAGCCACCTCGCGGCCCTCGCGTCATCGCCCGCCCTTAGATTCATACGCTGGGCCATTTCCCCGCCAATGTGCATGTGGCGGGCCGTGGTTTCCATCCAGGCATGGTCAGTATTTCTGGGATCATCCACATAGCCCCGATAACTGAGAATCCCCTTGGACATATCCAGTTCTACGCCGGTCTCTTCACGCAACTCCCGGGCCAGTGTCCGGGTGACTTCCTCTCCCTTATCCACCATCCCTCCAGGTATTGCCCACTGACCATTGTCTTTCCGCTGAATGGCCAGCAATTCCATGATTCCGTTATCAGGGCCGATTCTCGTTATGATCGGATCAGCGGCATAATTCGGGCCCCATTTTCCCAAAAGCCCTCTTCCCATCATGCCGGTTCTCCCGATGGGATTCAGCGGGCGTCCACGGGAATCAATGGTTAACACGCCCTCAAGGCTCTCGCGGGGAGGCGCCGAGAGAAGAGATATCTCTTCAGGGTCCGCCCACCCTTTAGCGTTGATGGTTGAATCGTTGGCAAGCACAACGGGTGACACATAGTAGGGTGGATCGTAGTTGGGAAAATCTGTTTCCCATCCCACCAGATGGTCAGGAACGGCAAATCTATCGGGATACTCGGGAGGTTTTTCCAGTCTTGACTTTTTATGCCACCCCTCGCGGGGAGAGGGCCTGTCGTCCGTGTTGGCGTAGGTATCTTTGCTGATATCCATTGAAGTTCTCCTTCCCGTCGACATTTCTTCACAAATACCGGTTCATCCGGCTGTTCCGAAGCGGGATCATTGTATTCGATGCTTGGCCGGTTGTCGATTACAATAACGCCGGTCATGTGGAGGCCGCTTGTCCCATGGATAACGCTTCACGGGGCCTTCGCATCTCTTTCGGCCGGCTCAGGCGGCCAATCTTGACAAAGAGCTTCTGGAAAAGGTAGACTCTCCCCAAAGGGATGCACGAAAAAAGTATCGGTTTTCATTCGGGGAAACAATGGAATTCGAAGGTAAAAAGGTAGTCGTTACAGGCGGCACACGCGGGATCGGCAAGGCTGTTTCACTTCGTTTTGCCCGAGAGGGCGCACTGGTTACCGCGGCCTATCTGAAGAATGACGAAGCGGCTCGCACTCTCCTTGAGGAGTCCTCCGGGTTGCCGGGAGAGATAAGGGTGCTCAAGGCCGATGTCAGAACATCGGCCGGCGCCGTTGCCCTGATGGACGAGGCAGCCGGGAACTCCGGCCATATCGATATCCTGATAAACAATGCGGGCATAATCCGTGACGGATACCTTGCCATGATGTCGGAATGCGATTGGGCCGATGTCATTGAGGCCAACCTCTATCCATTGTTTCATTGTTGTAAATGGGGTATCAGAAAGATGGTTTCACGGAAAAAGGGCGCGATTGTCAACATTGCGTCCATCTCGGCCTTCACCGGGAATCCCGGCCAGTCAAACTACGCCGCCAGCAAGGGGGCGGCCATAAGTTTCACCCGCTCGCTTGCCAGAGAAGTGGGACCTTTAGGCATCAGGGTGAACACGGTCGCGCCGGGTCTCATCGAGACGGACATGGTCGCCTCCCTGAAACCGGAAGTGGTTGACACTATTGTCCGCGGTTCCTCACTACGCCGCATCGGGCAACCGGGCGAGGTTGCCGACGCGGTTGCCTTCCTTGCATCGGAAAACGCAGCGTATATTACCGGGCAGTGTCTCATTGTCGACGGCGGCATTGTCTGAGAACAACCCTCGAAAAAAGGAATCCATGACGAAAAAAAGAATCGCCATTACCGGATTGGGGATATTCTGCGCAGCCGGCGGGAATATCCCTGCCTTTACACACAATCTGCGGGAAGGCATCAGCGCCATCGGCGACATGGACCTTTTTGACGTCTCCCTGTTCCAGTCGCGCATCGGAGCACAGGTCAGAGACTATGACCCGCTGGCCTATTTTGACGTAAGAACCGCCGAAAGGCTGTCGAGAGCCGATCAGTTCGGTGTCATTGCCGCGGGGGAAGCCCTTTCCGAAAGTGGTGTTATGGGCTGCTATTCTCCATATGAAGTAGGCGTTTCACTGGGCGCCGGCGCCGCGGGAATGTTTCATGCCGAGCTGTGGTTGAAAGAAATCCTCGAGGGGAAGAAAGGACGTCCATCCCTTCTGCGTGGTATCCTGCCGGACAGAACCGCCACGGCTATAGCATATCACTACGGCTTGGGAGGATATCAGGGGAGCATCACCACGGCTTGTTCTTCTTCGGCCACGGCCATAGGCTGGGGGGCGGATCTCGTGGCCTCCGGAAAATTGAAAGCGATGGTCTGCGGAGGTTCGGATGCCATTTCTCTCCTCACATATGGCGGGTTCAATTCTCTGCGGGTTGTCGACCCGGAACCCTGCGCCCCTTTCAGCCTCGGTCGCCGGGGACTGTCGCTGGGTGAAGGCGCCGCATTCATGGTGCTGGAGAACGAGGAGGAGGCCCTTGGACGCAATGCCCGTATCTACGGATACATACTTGGCTACGCGGCTATCGGTGAAGCATATCATATGACGGCGCCGGAACCGACCGGTGTTGAGGCTGCGCGGGTAATGGAAAACGCCCTCGCGAGATCAGGTGTTGGAAAGGATGAGGTCGGCTGGGTGAATGCCCATGGGACAGCGACTCCGTTGAATGACGTAGTGGAAACCAAGGCCATGAAGCTGGTTTTCGGCGCCCGGGCGGCCGACGTTCCCCTGGTTTCCACAAAAGCGCTTACCGGCCACTGTCTTGGTTCCGCGGGGGCCATAGAGGCCGTGGCAACCGTTCTTTCCCTGAATGAGGGATTCATTCCCCAGACACTGCATTTCCGCGGGGCGGACCCGGAGTGCGATCTGGACTACTGCCACGAAGGAAGGCGGGCAAGCGCATCATCCATAGCGCTTTCCAATTCATTTGCTTTTGGCGGTAATTCCACAACCCTGGTGGTGGCCATATGAGCGTGTTCTGTACGGAAATCGTAGTTACCGGACTTGCCTCCATAACAGCGGCCGGGGTAGGACTGGAACCACTCATGGAGACCATCGTCTCCCGGGTGTCCGCCCTGAGGCCGATACCGCCGGACGTCGCCGGGGAGGAAGGCCACCTGTGGGGGAGAGCGGAATGTTTTCGCGCTTCGGACTTCATGCCTCCCCTGAAGGCCCGGAAATTCGACAGGTGCAGCCTCTTTGCGGTAGTGGCGGCCGGCATGGCCCTTCGTGACGCGGCACTGGATCCCGCCGTTGCCGGTGGTGAGAGAATCGGCATCGTTCTTGGATGCGGCTTCGGGGGAATCGCCAATTCCGAGGAGTTTCTCCGCGGATACCTGACCCGGGGAAACGACGGTCTGGCGCCCATGCTCTTCCCTAATACCGTTCCCAATGCCCCCGCGAGCAACGCATCCATCGAGCATGGCCTCAAGGGTCCGAATGTCAGCTTTGTCCAGCGTTTCTGTTCCGCGGAGTCTGCCTTCCAGATGGCGTGCCGCTTCCTGGAGGAAGATCGTGCGGACGTGGTATTGACAGGGGGGGTTGACGAGCTTAACCCGGTCATGATCCGCGCGTTTCGGGATATGGGGCAACTGCGCGGCCATGGGAGAGGATTCGGTGAAGGCGCCGGGATCCTCGTGCTGGAAAAGGGGGAGTCGGCCCGAAGGCGCGGGGCTCTGATTAGGGCGAAGGTCGATGATATCCGTACCATCGGACGCTTTCTCCCCGGACGCCAATCCGAGGGGTTGGACCGGCTCACGGGAGGGAATGCTATCCCGTCGCTGATTTCCCTGTCCGGATCGGCCGGCGGGTTGCCCTCTCTCCTGGATCGCCTGCCGTCTGTTCCGCGCCTGGAAATATCGGAGCTCCTTGGCCGTTCCCTCGCCATGGGGGGGACGGCTCTGGTTTCTCTCATCCTTGCTTCATCGCGAGGTGAAGCAGTATCCCATTATGCGGCGTCACCAGAGGGCCCATTCTATGGAATCGACATCACCCGCACGGAATAACCTTGAGTCCGACCCGGCGGCATATCTCCCCCATCGCGCACCCTTTCTTTTCGTAGATAGTATTTTGTCACTTGATTCCGGCAGGCAGGCCTCCGGAGTTAAATGTGTAACGCACGAAACCGGTCAATACCCCGGGGTGTTTCTGCTGGAGTCCATGGCGCAGTTGGGTGGCATTGCCGCCGCTGAAAAGGGTGGCGAGGGAGGTTTTCTGGCGGCGGTGGACCGCGCGCGATTTCATCGACCGGTGCAGCCTGGAGATCGAATCACGATATCAGTGCGTATTGTGAAGACATTTGGCAGGCTGTATCTCCTGGAGGGAGAGGCCCGCGTTGATGACGAACTGCTGGCAACGGCGGACCTGACCCTTGGCATAGGGATGCTCTGAGGGTGTTGGCGATTTTATGTAAAGGACTCTTTCCATGTTTCTGAAGAAGCTGTTTCTGATTCCACTCTTCATTACCCTTGTTCACCTGCCCCACGACGTATCCGCTTCATCCATGACAGGGGTGGAAGGCCTGGAATTCCTGCGCCGCGCCTTTGTTGGCGTGAATGACTTTTCCGCCGAAATAACCCAGGAAAAACAGCTTTCTCTTATGAAAAAGAAGATGACGGCCAGCGGAAAGGTTCGTTTCAGGAAGCCGGACACCTTCTTCATGGAACTCCATGCCCCATATGCAAGCCGTATCCTTCTCAAGGACGCCACCCTGACTCTCAGGCTTCCCGATGAAGGGGCGCGGCAAAATATTGCCTTGCCACCGGAACAGGGGCTTGGCAGGTGGCTCGGCTTTCTGGAGCGGCCGGTAAAGAGTCTTCCCGAAGGATTCGATGTGCGGGCGGAGAGGCGGGGAGGAACGGTTACGGTCGGGATAATCCCCCGGAAAAAAGGGTCGATGAGAGAGATCAAGGTTTCATTGTGGAGGGACGGGCGCCTGAAGAGTCTCGTGCTGGAGGAAAACAATGGGGACAGGACCGTCATCAACTTTCATCGCATGAAAAAGAATGCCGGTCTGTCGGACGCGGATTTCCGGTTGGACTGAAATGAAAATCCGCTTTCCGGTGTTCCGAAAGGCGGACTGAATTATCCCCATTGAGGATACTATTGAATTGCTGTTGTAATTTCGGTTCCTTTCTTTACCTCCCGTACAGGCGCTTCCGGCTCAGCCATGGTCACGTCCTCCGGAACACCGGATTTCCTTCGCAATAAAGCCCGCACCTTGTCCCAGTCAACCCTGTCTTCGGCGTTGTGAATGTTGATCTGTTCTCTGGCGGCGGCTTCCATGTTTTTGATGCGGCTGTAAGCGTCCGCATGGACCTCCATAAACACACGGCCGTCATCGGAAAGGGCGACCTTGATTGGCTGGTAGATAATCTCTCCACCGGTGTTCACCCGGATGATGGGAAATATTTCTTCTATCCTGGCCGGATGGACCCGGATGCAGCCATGACTGCTGAAGGTATTGATGCTGCTCGGGCGTGTTGTCCCGTGGATAAGAATGCCCGACATGGTTGTCTTCAATGCGTACCTGCCCAGCGGGTTCTTTTTCCCGGGCGGCACATGGGTAATAACGGTCTTTCCTCTTTCCTTCATTTCCCTCTGGATGGATGGCGGGACGAACCAGGTGGGGTCCTTTATCTTGGAGGTAATTCTGAACCTTCCGGTAGGGGTCTGCCATTTCGCCCATTTGGCGTTTTGCTTCATGCCCAGGCCTACCGGCACCGCCTTTTCCAGCTTTTTGTCTCGGAACAGATACAGAGTGCGGTCCGGTATATTGATCACTATACCTTCCCCGCGGGTCTTGGGTACAATCCGCAGGGTGTTGATACGCAGCTTCTGTCCCGCCTTGAGCTTTTTCGACGGGTTCAGGCCGTTGTCGCGGGCGATCTTCCGCCAGTTGACCCCGAGTTTCGCTCCCAGTGAGCGCAGTGACTGGCTTCTTTTGACGGTATAGACCCTTTTTTCTCCGATAATCATGCTTGAGGTTATCGGCCCGTCTTTTTCATCGTCGTCCTCCTCAGCCGGAGGTGAAGGCGAAACAACCTGATCCGCGGGAGCGGTGGAACCGGGTGTTTCGGGCTTTCCGCTGTCCATGGCGTCTGGCGTTGTTGAGGTTGGCTGGGTGGATGCTTTGTCGGGAGTCCGTGAAGGTTCAGGAACGGGAGGTTTTTCTGGTGTATTTTCGTTTCGTGGCATGTCGGGCGGAGACGCCGCGGATGGTTGTTCCCCGTTTGCCGGTGGCGTCCCGAGTTCCCGCGCCCTTTTTTCGTAGAGTGAAGATTTCAGAAGGGCAAGCTCGTACAGTTTTGCCGCTTCATCATCCCTCTTCTGTCCGGAAAGGTTTTCCGCCCTGGTGTAAGTATCGAGGATGCTTGCGTATTCCGCGGCCAGAGAAGGCGGGGGCGGGTGCTTTCCGATGGCTTGAATGGCTGACAGAGCCTCTTTCCGGTATTGTCGAGCATCGGCAAGACAGACAGAAACGGTCACAAGGGAAAAGAGCAAAGCAAATACGGATGCAAGGCGCATTGGGTTACCTTTTCCAATTAATAGATTCAGGGATGCGTGTGGTTTCATGTCCTTTTTCCCACCGGAATCTGAAAGGTGGTTGCGTGTCTGGTCGCGGCAGAGTTGTGATAATAGCAAAAAGACTCGAAAATGCAACGAAAAACCCTTGCAACGAGAAGGTGCGAGAAATTCCAGGTATTACAAAGCGATATGTTGTAAGATGCTGGACTTTCCGGAAATAATGCTTTCGAACTTACCTCGGGCAGTATATACTGATAGGCCTTTTGAATTCAGTATCCAGAAAGGATTGCGCGGTTTTAAGGAGATGCGGCGGTCGTGAACGAAACGGTGGAACCAGACTCCAGTGCCGTTTTTTCGCGCGGCATCCGGCGGGGAGCACAGCATGTATTGTAACTACTTCGGTTTCCGGGAAAAGCCATTCACCATTACTCCCAACCCACAATTCATATTTCTCAGCAAAAACCACAAAGAGGCGTTTGCCCATCTTCTCTACGGTATCGATAATCACGCCGGTTTCATAGAACTGACCGGCGAGGTGGGCACAGGCAAAACCACTGTGCTGAGAACCCTTCTCAACCAGCTGGACGGCGACAACTACCGGACGGCTCTCATCTTCAACCCTTCCCTTTCAGCGCTGGAGCTCCTGCGGAACATCAATCATGAATACGGAATTTCCTCGGAAGACGAGCTGAATTCCCGGCTTCTCGATACCTTGAACCGCTTCCTTCTCCGGGAAAATGCCGAGGGACGGACAGTAGTGCTGGTCATCGACGAGGCGCAGAATCTCGAGCCCCAGGTCCTTGAACAGATACGCCTCATCTCCAACCTGGAGACGGAACGGGACAAGCTGATTCAGATTGTGCTGGTGGGCCAGCCTGAGCTCCGGGAGAAGCTGCGGCGCACCGAGCTCCGCCAGTTGAGCCAGCGTATAATGGTTCGCTATCATCTCTGCCCGATGGATTATGACGATACAGCGGAGTATATCGCTCACCGTATTGAAGTGGCCGCCGGGCGCCACCTTGATATCTTCACGCCGGGCGCATTGAAGGAGATCTACCGCTTCTCCGGAGGCCTTCCCCGCCTGATCAATGTCGTATGCGACAGGGCGCTTCTTGTCGCCTATACGAAAAATGCCCGCGGGATAACCTCCGGCATGGCATCCGCCGCAATCGCCGATGTCAGGAAGGAGGACGCCCCATTCCCCCGCCGGAAGGTCATGCGTTACGCTGGAATTGCCGCTGTCGTCGTCCTGGCCGTTTTCGGCCTTTACAGCTTGATACGCGGAATTCCGGGTGTAATCGTCACTTCAGGCGCCGGAGTCGTTTCCCGGACAGGGGGGCGTGACGCGCCTCGGGATGAGCCGCTGTCCTCTGAAAAGATGCGTGAGGCTTTGGCGAAGCAGACCGAGGGTGAGAGCGCCGTTGCCGCCTTCAACGCCTTGTCCCGCGCCTGGGGCGTCCCGCCGTTGGCGCCCGGAGCGGCCGGCGGCTTTGTTGGCCTGGAAGAGCTTGCAGCCCGAAGCGGTTTCCGCGTTTCCCGTTTTACGGGAAATATGGGCGCCCTTCTCCGCATGGACTATCCGGCGATTCTGGAGATGACCATGCGGGGAGGAGGGCGGCGTTACGTAGCGCTCCTTGGAACGGAAGGGAGGCGCCTGATCCTTTTGCCTCCTTTTTCGGGAGGCCTCCCGGTCAGCGCCGGGGAAGTTGAGGGGATATGGTCCGGCCGCGGCTACCTTTTATGGAAGAACACCCTGAACATTTCAACGGTAAACAAAGTCGGGACCAGGGGCGAATCCATCCGCACCCTCAAGAAACTGCTTCGGGGAGCGGGCGCTTATCGTGGCCCGCTGAACGATGTCTTTGATGAGGCATCGGAGGAGGCTGTACGGCGTTTTCAGGTCGCAAACGGTCTGGAACCCGACGGTAAGGTCGGCAGTCAGACCCTGCTCCTGCTGTATCGCGCAGGAGGAATATCCGCCGCTCCCAGACTCGTGAAGAAAGGGGAATCGTGACCGTATGAGTTTCATACTGGATGCGCTCAAGAAGCTGGAGAAGGAAAAGGCCGCCCGCGTAGGCGGAAACGTTAATATTTCAGACGGAATACTCAGAAATGATTATCGTAATGGCGGCCGGAGGGGAAGGCGGCCGGCGCCGTTTATTGCCGTTGCCGGAGGGATCTTTTTTCTGGCGCTGATCCTGGTCGCGGCGGGGGTTTTCCTGTGGCGGGGTAGCAACGGCGAGAGCGAAAGGATGAGTACCGCCGGGGATGCGAACGTACAGGAGGGAGCGGCGGCTTTTCCTGAACCGCCTCCGGCCGCTTCTCCGGCTCAGGTTGTCAGAGAGTCGCCTCCAGCGCCGCCGGCGCCTTCCGCTACTCCTGTATCTCCCGCTCCGTCCCCTGCCGCCCCGGTCGAATCAGCCCCGCCGCCTCCTCCTCCGGTCGCCGCAGGCGAAAATGCCGGCGAGACACACCAGGCCGGAGCGCCGGTGGGGAACTCGCCGGTTGTTTCAGGGATTGCCTGGCAGCAGGACCGCTCCTCCCGAAGGGCGGTGGTAAATGGTGTCCTTGTCTCGGAAGGAAAAATGGCGGGCGGAGCGAAGGTTGTGGAAATAAAGCAGAGCAGCGTGAGGTTTTCTTCAGACGGACGTACCTTCGAGGTTACCATCTCCTCGCCTGTTGTGGGGAGGTGAGAAGCCGTTGCCTGAGGCTTTGCCGGGTTAAAACAGCTTCTCCGGGTCGAGAATGAATACCACCTGACCGTCGCCGAGGATGGCGCAGCCGTAGATTCCTTCCATCTTGTTCAGCGGTCTGCCGGCCGGTTTTACAAATACGTCCTGACGTCCCACGAAGCGATCGACAACGAGGCCCGTCTTTCGCCCCCGACGCTCTACTACCACCGCCGGTATCCCTGACGAGCGCATGGGGGCGAGGTGCAGGCCGAGGATGCGATGTAGGCTTGCAAGGAGGACCTCCTCCTCTCCAAGCCGGAACAGCTTTTTCCTGTCGCGGGTGATTATGTCGGCGCGTCTTATGTCGATGGTCCGGATCACCTTCGTGACGGGAAAGGCGACGGTCAGACCGGAGCAGACCACCAGCAGGACGGGGATGATGGCGATGGACAGGGGAAGGGAGAGGAGAAAGCGGCTTCCCTTTCCCGGCTCGGAATCGATGGTGAGTTTACCCCCCAGTGACTGAAGGGATGTCTTCACCACATCCATGCCCACACCCCTGCCGGAAACATCTGAAACGCGGCCTGCCGTGGAAAAGCCTGGAGCGCAGATGATTTCCAGCGCCTGGCGCCGCGTCATGCGCCGCGTATCTTCCTTTTTCAACAGACCTTTCGAGATGGCTGACGCGACAAGCCGGGCCGGGTCCATCCCGCGGCCGTCGTCGGATATTTCAATCAGGGCGTGATTCCTGTCCCTGGACACCTGTATGGTTATCTCTCCCTGGCGCGGCTTGCCCGCCGCCTGCCGCTCTTCAGGGAACTCCAGGCCGTGGTCTACCGCATTGCGCAGAATATGGAGAATGGGGTCGGCAAGTCCCTCCAGGATGCCCCTGTCCATCTCTAGCTCCCTGCCTGTCATGCGCAGGGCCACTTCCTTGCCGGAAGCCTTCGCCAGATCGCGAACCACCCTTGGATACCGGTCCGCAATGGCGCCAAAGGGCATCAAACGGACCTTCATCACCTCGTCATGGAGGACCCTCAGGAGCCGGGAAAGATCGGCGACCGCTGAATCAAGCAGTGGGGCGTCCAGCTCGCGGGCGATATTTTCGATCCTGTTTTTGTTGGTAACAAGTTCGCCGGTAACGTTGATGAGGTTTTCCAGCACCCCGGTGCGGACCCGTACCGTTCTTGGGGAATCTCCCCCGGGAGCGGGGGGAGGCGCTTCCATCACCACATGGTCGCGGCTCACGGCAGGCTCTTCACTGGCTCTCTTTTCCTCGGACCGAGCGCTGGAAGGCGCCTGAACGAACAGGGCCAGTTTCTCTTTGATCTCCGTGATGTCTCCGCTCCCCGAGCCTCCGGCTTCCACATCACGCACCAAGGCCGTAAGGAGGTCCGTTCCCTCCAGAAGGAGGTCCGAGGTCAATGGGCTGAAGCGGAAGGCGCCGTCGCGCACCTTGTGCATGAGGTCTTCCAGGGCATGGGCCAGTTCGGCTATATCAGCGTACCCCATGGATGCGCCCATGCCCTTGATGGAGTGGGCCATCCTGAACAGGTTGTCCACCGACTCACGGTTGTCCGGTTCCTCTTCAAGGGTCACGGCCAGGTCCGCCATCTCTTTCAGGTGTTCCATGGTTTCGGCGACAAAGAGGTCCTTGTACTGGGACATGTCCATCAGTCTGTCCTCTTATGCGGGCGCGCCGGAGCGGCTGCCCGGCGTCGGCCGACGCGACAGTTTCTGCTCCAGCATCTCCACAAGACGTTCCAGGTTCAGAGTGCGTATTGCGCTCTCATTGTAATAAATCGACCGGTCCGTCAGTCCATTACCGGTATCGTCATCTTCCGCCGGTCCATCGGCGGATATGATCCGTTCCACCCGATCGATCCTCAGTGCGAGGGTAGCCGTCCGGTGGTCCAGGATGAGCAGCGCGCCGTCCGGCGCCGGAGGATCTCCGTACAGGAATGATGCCAGATCCAGAACCGGGGTGGGGGCGCCGTGGGAATTGATGACACCGGGAAAGAATGCCGGCGCTCTGGGAATGGGAAAGGTCCGGAAGTTTTCCATTACTTCAGATACATGGCCCAGGGGAATTGCCAGGCGTTCGCCCCGGAGGGCGGCGACGATGAACCGGTCGCGGCCGCGGCTCATGGCGCGGTTTCTTCCCTGGGCGGCAGAGTGAAGCGCTCGACGCCTCTCATGAGTTCCCCGGCCAGGATAGCCAGGTCACGGGCCGCCTGCGCCATCTCCTGCATTGCCACCGCCTGCTCTTCGGTGGCGGCGGAGACTTGCTCCGTGGCCGCCGCGTTGTCTTCCGCCACCTTCGCAATCTCGTCCACGTTCCTGACCATCTGACCCGCGCCCTCGGTCTGCATGGCCGAAAGGTCGGCGATGCTGTTGGCCTTGCGTTCCGTTTCCATGACCGTGTCCACGATCTCCCTGAAGGACACGGCCGCGCTGTCGATATTCTTTTTACCGTCGCCGATGCTCCTGGAGATCTCCAGGATTGTGTCCTGGAGACGATGGCTTTCCTCCCTTATGCCGTTGATAAGCTCGACTATGTCTTCCGCCGACCGCCCCGTCCCCTCCGAAAGCTTTCTCACCTCTTCGCCGACTACCGCGAATCCTTTGCCGTACTCTCCCGCGCGGGCCGCTTCGATAGAGGCGTTCAGGGCGAGCATGTTTGTCTGGCGGGCAATGTCCGCGATGAAATCCGCTATCTTTCCAACTCTTTGCAGTTTGGAGTTGAATTCAATGAACTGCCGGCCGCTCTGTTCTACCCGATCGAAGAAAAAGCGCATCCTTTCCATGAGATCGTTTGCCTGTTCCCCCCCCTTTCGGGCGGTAATGCTCGTCTCCCTTGCGGCGCCCGCCGCTTCCCTGGCCCTCTTTGCCACCAGTTCGATGGATATGGCCATTTCGTGGATCACCTTCGAGCTTGCCGTTACCATGCCGGCCTGCCTCTCGGCCCCGGCTGAGATGGATTCCACGGCAATCGCCACCTCCTCGGTGGCGCCGTTGATCTCCAATGCGGATGAGGAAAGCATTTTCGCGGATTCGGAAACCTTTTCCGCGATGGCTCGGATGGTCATGACCAGGTCGCGGAGGTTTTCCGTCATGCGGCTGATGGAGAATGCCATATCCATGGTTTCATCGGGGAAGCGGCTCTTGCGGGGCGTCAGGTCCCTGGTCAGGTCTCCCCTGCTGATGGCCTCGGCGGATTCGTTCAGGCGGGAGATATCGGCGGTGAATGTTTTGGAAAAAAACCAGCCAAGGATAAGCCCCACCGTGAGGGCGACCGCATAGCCGAGAATGCCGGAGGTTTCCGGAGAATAACCGAGCATCCGCACGAGCCTGGGTGAAAAGGCGACCGCCGCCACCACCACCACAAATCCGAGAATAAACTTGTATCCGATTGCGATGCGCATGATCCTCTCCTTTCACCCTAAAACCGGCAGTTGGAGGTATCCGTAGAGAGCGACTCTGTCGTATTTCGTTGCTGCTCTTAGCGAAATGGAGCGGCCACAGCCGATACTGTCTGAGCCCGAAGGGCGAGTTTATCGGCTGTAGCGAGTTGAGCTTAGAGCAGCAGAAATAGGGCAATCGGAGTGAACGAAGGATGCCTCCAACTGCCGAATCCAGGTTCATTGAAAAATGGACCGTCCCCGGCGGGCGGCCGGATGTTCACAGCCTCCGGTATATCCTCTCCACGGGATACTCGGCCCGGAAAAGGTCCCGGACTCCCCGCGGAAGCGTCTCCGTCTTTCCCAACGCAAGATAGCCGCCGGAGCGCAGGGAGTCCGCGAAGCCGCGCAGGATGGCTTCCTGCCGGCGCCGTTCGAAATATATAAGGACGTTGCGGCAGATGATCAGGTCGCATTCCGGCTGACAGGCGCCGCCGGCCAGGTCGCCCTGGCGGAATTCCACCATTTCCCGAATTTCAGGGAGTATATGGTAGCGTCCATCCCGCGGGCGGAAAAACCTTTTCCTGAGCGCTTTGGGTGTGTCTTCAAGGCTTTCGGGGGGGTAGACCCCTTTTTCGGCGTCCCGCAGCGACTCCGAGTCGATATCCGTCGCGAGTATGGAGACCATGGTTTCGGACATCTCATGCGCGAATGCGTCCCGCAGGATAAGGGCGATAGTATAAGGCTCCTCTCCGCAGGCGCACCCTGCACTGGCGATTACCAGGCGATCCCTTCCCTGGACGGCCCGGAGGGAAAAAAGCTCCGGGAGCGCGTGCTGGCGAATCTTCGCGAAGACATCGGGATTGCGGAAGAATCTGCTAACATGGATGGTAAGGGTCTTTATCAGCCTGGCGGGCTCGGCTTTGTCCCACAGGAGCATATCAGCGTATTCCCCACCCGTCCTGGATCCCGAGGCCCTGATCCTGGCTGCGAGCCTGCGTCTGACGCAGGAGTCCTTGTAGCAGGAAAGATGGATGCCCGTGAGGGTTTGCAGGATAAGCCGGATCCTGTCAAACTCCATTTCCGATATCTCGCGGGGATCGCTGTGTTTCAGTGTCTGCGCAACGTCGGTTGCTTCCATGCTGTTGGTATAATACCGCAAAAGGGTCCGGTCAGGCAAAATGGTCGTAGCCGGACAGGGGCGGGGTAATGGCCTCGCCCCCGGCGTTTATGATTACCAGTCCCGGCTCAGAGGTTATCTCGCCGATCTCCGTCACGGAGGTCCCCAAACTCTCCATCAACCCGCGGACGTCGTGAAATTTCCCCGGAGGGATGGTGAACAGGAGTTCGTAGTCTTCCCCTCCCGCCACCAGGCGCAGCACCGAATCCGGGGATGCGCCTGCTGTATGTTCCCGGAAAAACTGTGACAACGGAAGGTCATAAAAGCGTATCCGAGCGCCGAGCGCAGACATATCCAGGATGTGTCCCAGGTCGGAGGGAAGGCCGTCGCTGATGTCTATCATGGCCGTGGCGAGTCCGGCCTCGGCCAGGGCGACCCCTTCACGGACGCGGGGTGTAGGATCCAGGTGTCGTTCCACCGCATAGCCGGCCCTTATTCCCTCCTTCAGTTGCTTTAGCCCCAGGGCCGAGTCGCCGATGGCGCCGGTGACGCATACAAGGTCGCCGTTGCGTGCGCCGTTACGGCGTACAATCCTCTCCGGAAGCTGGTCTCCCATAAGTGTGATGGAAATGACCAGGCGATCGGGGGATGAGCAGGTGTCACCTCCGATGAGGTTTACGCCGTGCTCCGCGGCTCTCAGAAGGATGCCCCTGGTCACTTCGTCCAGTATGTCCACGGCCGTGACGGGCGGTATCGCCAGGGAGAGGAGAAAGTGGCGGGGTTCTCCCCCCATGGCGGCCAGATCGGAGAGGTTGACGGAAAGGGACTTCTTCCCGAGGGAGAACGGGTCGCTGAAGGAGAGATCGAAGTGGACCCCTTCCACCAGCATATCGGTGGTGATCAGGTTCACCCGCCGTTGGGTGGAGTAGACGGCGGCGGCGTCGTCACCGATGCCGATGAGGACTCCCGGCCCTTCGACCGCTTGCGCGGCGATGCGGCTGATAAGGCCGAACTCTCCAATATCCTTGAGTCCCCGCTTGGCTGTCAAGAGACTACCTTCCGCCGTGGAACGGCGCCGCGAACTGGCGCCTTCGGTTTACGAGCCGGGGTCTTTTCCGGAGCGGGAGCGGGAAGGGGTCGCTTTTCCAGGGCGATCTCGAGGACCTCATCGATGGTGACGACTCTGTTGATACGCACCTTTTTCAGGATGTGACCGGGGATCTCCTCCAGGTCCTTGGCGTTCTCTTCCGGGATCACGAGGGTTGTAATCCCGGCCCGTATGGCAGCCAGCATCTTCTCCTTGAGTCCGCCGATGGGGAGAACTTTTCCGCGCAGGGTAATCTCGCCGGTCATGGCAACGTCGCGACGGACCGGGACCCGTGTCAGCGCCGAGACCAGGGCGGTTGTCATGGTGACGCCGGCGGATGGGCCATCCTTGGGAATCGCCCCGGCAGGTACGTGGACGTGGATCTCCAGATTGGTGAAGAAGTCATCGGCAAGGTGGAATTCGGACGCCTTGGAACGGATGAAGGAGAGGGCCGCCTGGGCCGATTCCTTCATTACATCGCCCAGTTGCCCGGTCAGGGTCAGCCCGCCCTTGCCCTTCATCACCGTGGCCTCCACGAACAGCACCTCGCCTCCCACGGGTGTCCATGCAAGGCCGGTCGCTACTCCGACCTCGTTTTTCTCCATCTCCTTTTCCCGGATGAACCTGGGCGGACCCAGGTAACCGGCCACTGTTGAGGAGCTGATGGTGAAACTCCGCTTGTCCCCCTCGGCCACCTTTCGAGCCACCTTGCGGCACACTGCGCCGATCTCCCTTTCCAGGTTCCGGAGTCCGGCCTCGCGGGTGTATCTGGAGATGATGGCCTTTATGGATTCGTCGGAAAAAGAGATGAGCTTGTCCGAGATCCCGTTTTCCTTGATCTGGCGCGGGATAAGGTAGCGTTTGGCGATCTGGAGCTTTTCCTCTTCCGTATAGCCGGAAAGGGTGATCACCTCCATCCTGTCGCGCAGGGCGCTGGGCACCGGGTCGATCTGGTTGGCCGTGGCGATGAACATCACGTTGGACAGGTTGAAGGGGAGATTTATATAGTGATCCGAAAAGGTATGGTTCTGTTCCGGGTCCAGGATCTCCAGCAGGGCGGATGACGGGTCGCCTCGGAAATCGGAACCCAGCTTGTCCACCTCGTCCAGCATGAACACCGGATTATTGGAGCCCGCCTGTTTCAGCCCCTGGATGATGCGCCCCGGAAGGGCGCCTACATAGGTGCGGCGATGGCCCCGCATCTCCGCCTCGTCGCGCACCCCTCCCAGGGAGATGCGCAGAAACTTCCGGCCCATGGCGCGGGCGATGGACTTGCCCAGAGATGTCTTTCCCACCCCAGGCGGGCCGACGAAGCAGAGGATCGGTCCCTTCATCTTCTTCTTCAGCTTGCGCACCGCCAGGAATTCCAGAATGCGGTCCTTGATCTTTTCCAGGTAATAATGGTCTTCGTCCAGGATTTCCCTGGCCCGTTTGATATCCAGGGCGTCTCTGGTGGATTTGCTCCAGGGAAGCTCCACCATCCAGTCAAGATAAGTGCGGAGCATGTTGGCCTCGGCAGCGTCCGGGTGCATCTGCTCCAGGCGGCCCAGTTGTTTCAGGGCCTCCTTTTCCACCGTGGCCGGCATCTTCGCCTCCTCGATGGATTTTCTTAGCTCCGCCATCTCCTCGGAACGCGCGTCCGTCTCCCCCAGCTCCTGCTGAATGGCGCGCAACTGCTCACGCAGGAAATATTCCCGCTGGGTGCGACCCATCTCCTCCTTGGCGGCGGACTGGATGCGCGCCTGCATGGAGAGCAGCTCAATCTCCTTGTTCAGATAATCATTCACCCTCTTCAGGCGCTCGATGGGGTCGACGGTTTCCAGCAGGCTCTGGGCCTCTTCCACCTTCAGCCCGATATTGCTGGCGATGAGATCCGCCAGGCTGCCGGCGTCCTGCATGTTTTCCAGGATGACCAATACCTCCGAGGAGATATTCTTTCCCAGTGACGTGATCTTGGTGATCTGTTCTTTGATGGTGCGCAGGAAGGCCTCGGTTTCAATGGATGGCTCGGCCGTCACGGGTTCCATGATCCGTTCGACGCGCACCGAGAAAAACGGGCTGGTTCCGACGAAATCAGTAATTCTGCCCTTGGCCAGCCCCTGGACGAGGATCTTCACCCTGCCGTCGGGGAGCTTCAGCATGCGCATGATCATGGCCACCGTGCCCACCGTGTATATGTCTTCCCTTGAGGGTTCCTCGTCGGATACATCCTTCTGGGTCGCCAGAAAAATCAGCCTGTCCCTAGACAGCGCCCAATCCACCGCGCTGATGGATATCTCTCTTCCTACGAAGAGAGGGATGATCATGTAGGGATACACCACCACGTCGCGCACAGGAAGCAGGGGGAGTGTCTCGGGTATCTTCAGTTCTTCCTTTTCCAGGTTTGTTTCCATGTGCAATCTCCTTTTATGCAATCGGTCCGTCCGGTAGTTCCCGCTGACGCGGAGAGCGTACTCTTTTCAGGTACTCATCGCGGCGCGGTTAGTCAAGTTTACAACACTTCCGGATCATTCCAAACGGCCGGAATTTGTCAGTAGTGTCCAGTTAAGTTTTCGCATCATGTCATAATTCCCCTCATCCGCTGACGCGGAGCACCTTCTCCCCAAGGGACAAGGGACATTTTTGAACCCTTGTCCCAGCGGGAGATGGTGGCCGCAGGCCGGGTGAGGGGTTATGACGGTATTTCAGCGATTGCTGCAATCAGCAAACCGGACAAAGCTGGTAATTTCTTTCAGTTCCGCCGGTAATGTAAGATATAGGGCGGCGGCCGTCAATCAAATAACCGTGTTCGATTCGGCGTATGGCGGCGTACCCCGGAAAAATCGCGGATATGAGCATTTACCGATAATTATTTGAACTTTTCCGGGCTGGTGTGTATAATCCCGTCCTTGTTTAGTATAAATATAAAGATGCGAGGATGGCGATGAAAAAGACTTCGATACTGGTGGTTGCGCTCCTTGCTTCCCTGAGCTTCGGTTTTGATTGGACCTTCGGCCTGTCCGGCAAATGCACCCAGGCGCGAAAGATCATTGATACTCTCGGTGAAAAAAAGAGTGACGAAGAAAGGGAGCAGGCGGAAAAAAAGGCGCTGGAGCTCTGTTCCGGCGGGGCGGCCGGCCTGTACGTCAAGGGACTGCGGCATGAGCGCGCCGGCAGGCTGGATGATGCCATGGAGGAGTACCGGGCATGCCTCAAGGAAGACCCCTCTTTCACGCACGCCAGAGGCAATCTGGGCAATATCTATTATCAGAAGGGGATGTACGACGAGGCGGCCCTGGAGATGACAAAGGCGCTCACAGACAGGGAAGACCCCCGCTACCACAAGGGTCTTGCCCGGATCTATGCAGAAAAGAAAATGTATCCCCTTGCCGTGTACCATTACGGGGAGGCCGTTAAGGGTCTTCCCGGCGACGCGTCCCTCCACACGGGTCTGGCTGATATCTATCGCGGGCAGGGGATCTACGACAAGGCCG
The DNA here is from genome assembly GCA_964517595.1 of uncultured Geobacter sp. Lineage (GTDB taxonomy): Bacteria > Desulfobacterota > Desulfuromonadia > Geobacterales > Geobacteraceae > RPRC01. Next base: position 18,542 of record CAZFCG010000024.1, read on the forward strand.
GAGAGGAATATTTCAAGGCCCTGTCCATCAACAGCGCTGACACGGAAGCGCGCCTGGGCATGGCGGCTCTATACCTGGATACCAACGAGACGGACAAGGCTCTCTCCGAGTTAAAACGTCTCCAGGCCGTCAACCCCCGGAACAAGAGAATCCATCTCCTTCTGGCCGAGGCGTATGAAAGAAAGGGCGACCTCAGGTCCGCGGAGTATGAATATCTCCTCGCCGGCAAGAACCGTTCCGTAGAGCTCATGGAGCAGATGCGCAAGGGCAACGCCTATCTTCAGTCCGGCGATTACGGCAAGGCCATAGCCGAGTTGGAGACGGCTCTCAAGGAAAAGCCCGGAGACCTGGAGACCCTGAAGAAGCTGGGCGACGCCTACATGGCGGCCGGCCGGGACGATGAGGCCATCAGTTCTTACAAGGAGGCGGTCTTCCTGAAAGGGGGCACCGCTGACATTCATCGCAATCTGGGAATACTCTACGAGAAAAAGGGCCTTCTGGACGAGGCTGTCGTGGAGTACCGGGAGGCCCTGCGCGATGATCCGGAAAGCGCCGAGACCCGCCAGTTGCTGGCTGACATCTATATGCTGCGCGGAAGCGTTCCCCAGGCCATCGAGCAATACCGGGAAGTCCTGCGGGAAAAAAGGGGGTCTCCCCGTCTTCATTACCGCTATGCCAAGGCCCTGGCACTGAACAAAAACTACAAGGAGGCCATGGGAGAGTATATCACGGCCGTGCGCCTCGACCCGGACAACGCCGACGCGCGCCGGGATTTGGCCAACCTCTACCGCAGGAACGGGCTTGATGACGAAGCTGAAAGGCATTACAAGGAAGCGCTCCGCGTAAGGAAAAACGACGCGGACTCCAGAAACAACCTGCTGGCCATATATGTGAAGAAAAAGGATTTCACGGAGGCCATCGCGCTCCTCAGGGAGAACACGGAGCTTGCCCCCGAAGACCCGTCCAACTTCTACAAGTTGGGTATCCTCTATGAGTACAACAAAGACTACGACACCGCCGTCACCGCCTTCAAAAAGGCGCTGGATCTGAAGTCGGACCACGCCAAGGCCTTGAACGCTTTGGGACGCGTCTATATGAAGACCGGCCGTGCCGACGAGGCGAAACAGGTTCTGGAGGCGGCGAAAAAGGCCGATCCGCGCATGGAGGAAACCACCGTGCTCCTGGGCAACGTCCGTGACGAGGTGGCGCCGGAACCGGTCGTTTACCGAAAGAGGTCGTACCGTACCAGTGGGAAGAAGCGGAGCGAGCGAGTAAAGGTATCTAAGAAGAGGAAGAAATCTCGCCGTGCCTCCGATGATGGTGATGAGAGTGCCTCAAGGGGGAAGAAGGGTAAGAAGGGAAAGAAATCCGCGGAGGCCAAGGCAGGGAAGGGAAAGAAGGGGAAATCCTCAGCCAGGGCGGAAAAATCCGCAAAGGGAGGAAAAGGGAAGAAGTCCTCCAAGGGGAAGAAAAAGAAATAGTCCTCCGCAGTTCGGTTCGACTCCGCTCACGGAGCGAGGGGGGACCGAAAAGCTGTGGCATGCGCGGAGTCGAACGCCGATTAAACACAGAAAGGCCGGGTTTTCACCCGGCCTTTCTGTGTTGCGTTCGCCCAATATTTTTCTCCTAGGATTCCCCGTCCAGGGTCTGCATGAGAACCTTTGCAGTCCCTTTTCCGAGAAAACCCAGTTCCTTTGCCGCTGCATGCGAAAGATCGATAGTCGGATATCTTCTCTTCCGGCAACGGTCGTTTACGGTGACAATCACCTCGTTGCTGTTGCCCAGGTGGACAACCTTCACTTTCGTTCCCATGGGGAGAGTGGGGTGGGCCGCGGTCATCTTCCGCGGGCTGTACCTGCTTCCCGACGCGGTACGTTTTCCTGCATACTTCATGGAATAATAAGTAGCAATTCCCTTCTTGCCCTCGGACTTCTCCGGTGGAGAAAGGTCTTGCCCGGTGTGCTCGTTCTTCTGATCAGACAATATGTTTTCAGCTTGCAAGGGAAGTGTCTGGATCTGAAGGAGCAGGGCCTGGCAGACGACTATAAACGCCAGCTTGCCCCTTCGGGTCAGCAATGCCATCGGCACCTCCTTTTTGGGCGAGTTATCCGTATACTACAGGCCTGGGGCACTGTCAAGTTTTTAGTCGGGTATATATTTGTAATATATTGAAATATATAATGAATATGAGGAGTGCGGAGAGCTGGCGGCTTCGCCCCTCTCCCGGCCTTCGGCCACCCTCTCCCACGAAGGGGAGAGGGTCAAATTTTGCGTCCCTCGCCCCTTGTGGGAGAGGGGATGCAGGAGCCGGGGCTGTTTCCAGGCTCTCTCGCCCAGGCTCCTGGTGACATGGATTTACCGGCCGGAAGGTAAAAATATCTCCCCCTGTCCAGGGGGTAGCGCCCCCAGCTTTTCTCCCATGTCGAGGAGCGTCTTCGCCGCCTTTTCTCCCACTCTTCCCGGGTCCAGGGAGAACTCGTTCACATAAAGCCTGATGTGTGCCGCCCTCGCCGTCGCGTCCATCTCCCGCGCGTGAAGCGCCACGTATTTCCCGGTTTCCGCAGGAGCGCGCAGGGCGTACTCCGCGCTGGCGCGGATGATATCGTTCACCCTGGAGAGCATGGCCGGTCCCAGGGAGCGGCGCGCAGCGATGCCGCCCAAGGGGATGGGAAGGCCGGTAAGCCCCTCCCACCACTCCCCCAGGTCCACAATCTTGTGAAGCCCCAGTGCCTGGAAGGTGAAGCGGGATTCGTGGATGATAAGCCCCGCGTCAACCGTCCCTTGGGCGATTGCCTCCATTATCCTGTGAAAGGGGAGGGTGCCTATGCCTCCGATCTCCGGGTCGAACAGCCTTAGCAGGAGCAGTGCGGTGGTGTGGAGGCCGGGGACGGCGATCCGCGCCCCGCGCAGGGACGTCGGCGTCAGCCTGCTCCTGGCCACCACCAGGGGGCCGCACCCCTTTCCCATGGCGCCGCCGGCGCGGAGCATTACGTAACGTTCCCGGATATGGGCATACGCGTGCCAGGAAACCTTGCACACATCCAGGGCGTCTTCCATGGCCAGCCGGTTGAGGGTCTCCACGTCCTCCATGCGAATCCGGAAGTCCGTGGAAGCGTTATCCAGCAGTTTGTTGGCGAGGGCATGAAAGATGAATGTATCGTTCGGGCACGGGGAGAATCCCAGGGTAAGGGTTTTCATGTCGTCAGCTCCCTGATGAAGGACTCGAGAAAGCCGGTCGAGGCCTTGACCGCAAGGGGAATGTCCCATCCTGGTACATCCCTGTCTTCCACGTGGTTGCTTATCCCCCGCACCTCCAGGAGTTCGACGCCGAAGCGGGCCGATACAAGGGCCGCTGCCGCGCCTTCCATGTTTTCGCAGATGGCGCCGAAGCGCGTTCGCAACTCCTCTCCCCGGACGAGGGTTCCGCTGCATGCGGATACGGTCAGAAAACTTCCGGCGCGCAATGCGGTTCCCCGGGCTGCGGCGGATTTGAGAGCCAGGTTGAGAAGTGCGGTTGAGAGGGGAAAGTCGTTGAATGAGGGGACGCCGTTCCGTTCCAGCAGAGGCAGTCCCATGTGTTTCATCCCGTGTATCCCGTCTGCTCGGAGTACTCCGGTATCGGCGAATATCTCTCGGGTCGCGACGGCCAGGTCCCCTATTCGCAGTCCGCTGCCGGGGTATGCGCCGGCGCAGCCGGTCATGATGAGAAAGCGAGGTGAAAAAATGTGAAGAAGAAGAGATGCTGCTGCGGCGCAGTTGGCCGCGCCTATGCCGGTAGAGGCGAAAAGGAGCCTGTGGTCGTTATGGGTGGACGTGAGGATCTCCCACGGTAGGCCGCATACTTCCGGCGTTGCTCTGAATGCCTTGGCCAGGTCTGTGATTTCGCCAGGTGTGGCGGATATGATGAGGGTGGCTGTCATTTTTGTATTCCCTTGATATGTAAAGGCACGGTAAATATTTGTTTGACATGCAGCCAGAGTCTGGCATGATACACATTTCAAGTTACTTGAATTCCGGAAGGATTTCGCCAGGCGATCCGTCACATGGCGCATCACCGGTTTTTCAGTGTGCCATATTATAGCAACGTGTCTTTTCTTTCAGAATAAAATAAAACCATATTTTATTTTTCTTTGAAGACGTTGAAATATATTCATGCAATTTCAGTCGCATGCGAAGCTGTGGTGAAATATGCGCTGCTTGCGGACTGATTATTGCATATAAAATATGCGCCCTGAATAACTTTCTCTGCCTTCATTATAGATAAATTGCCCGCAATCAATCCCTGGGCGCTCCTTGAATGAATCAAGGGAAGTATGGAAACTTTGTGTGTGAATGTCTTAACAAAACTTGATGTCACTTAAGGATAATTCATAAATGCCCTGCCTTTGTAACTCGGGGTAAATTTTTTATTGACTTTTTAATCCTTTGAAGCTATTAACATCACAATAAAATAGAATATTCTATGCAACTTGTGTGCTTGCCGGATTAGCCGGGCGTCTAGCCTGGCTAGAGACCGTATGGGAAAAGCGGGATTTTTCAGACTGTCTGACTTTTAAAACAGGACAAGTATGATTCCTGCAGAAAAACATGAAAGGGGGTGAAGAGCTTTTCGTGCTGCCATTCGTTGTGAATGGCGAAATTTGTTTTCACTGTAGCCTTTTGGGCTACGCACTTTTTTGAGACGAAGGAGGAATTGTTAGATGAAGAAATTCTTGTATTTCTTGCTGGCTACTGCAATGCTGGCAACGTTCGGTTGTACCGGCGACGAGAATACCTATTCCGTCGGCAGCCCGAATCCCAACGAATTGATGCCGAAGGGCACTGTTCAGGGTATCCTGAAGGATGCCTGCACCAATGAGCCCATTGCCGGCGCGGTCATCGACATCGGCGTGGCACAGGCGACAACCAGCGAAACCGGCCAGTACGTGATGAACAACGTGCCGGCTACCAGTTTTGTTTCTCCTACAGCCCTGACCCTGTTGTCAGGCTACTCAGGCGAGTATTCGGCAACCATCGACCTGCGTAAGGCCAAGAACGTGGTTACGGGTAAAAACGAATATCCGCAATTCTCATATTCCGAAGTAAGTGTTGCTTTCTCCTCTCTGGCGGAAACCAGTCTGGCCAAGGCGGGGATTGCCAGCAATCCAAATGGCGCAGTCGCCGCTGGCGCTGCGGGAAGCGCTTCTAGCGTGACTGACGTATCCGCGTCCGTTTCCACTGCCAATGCTACCAATCACGATACTCCTGTTACCCAGCTGGGCAACGGTGATTTCGACTTCTACGTTGGTAAGATTACCACCTCCATCAGTGGCGCTGCTGTCACCGCTGATACGAAGAACGTGCCTGACGGCTATGCCGTACTGCTTTATTCTCTGGGCAACAACTGGACAGGCAATTCCTCAACCGGCGCAGAAGGTCATCTCATTGCGCAGACAACAACCAAAGATGGCCGCTTCACATTCAATAAGCTGGAAGCCAGGCAGAACTACAGGGTAGTTGTTGTCGATACCGCCGATGACGTGGCGACAATGATTGGCCAGGAAATAAAGAGGACCAACTGCGAAGGCACCACGTGGTTTGGTGTACAGGACGGCGATCCCATCATTGTGCGTTCTACCGACATAATGTGTCCGTTCATTACCAAGGTTTCACCGAGCAACTGGGCCGATCTTGACCCTGCAACCGCCGGTGGCATCAAAGTTGTCTTCACCTTCAGCGAGCCTATCAAGGCTAATGCACATATCACCGGCAGGGGCCTCACCGCTTCCGATCTGGGTGGGCTCTATAGTCTCGTTTATGTGTACTATGAAGGCAATAAGGCTGGCTTCAACAAATCCGGCAACATTTCCCATTCTCTGGCGTGGAATGCTGATATGACGGAATTGACCGTTACCATCAACCCGGTTGGCAAAGCGAGTGTTTACTCCGTGTCGCTCGGCGATGGTGCTCAGGCATTGCTGAAGGACGCAGCTGGTAACGAACTGAGCGCTGGCCTCGGCGCACACAACGTTCCTTGTCTGCCGTTCAGAGACGCAGACTTCACGTTTGCGGGTGAAACCGTCAAAGCCAATATCTTCCAAGACAAACATAATGTACCGGTCCTCAAAGACAAGAAGCTGATCAAGCAGGTTCACTTCACCACCTACGGCGCTTCCGCCGCTGGTCAGCCGACGCTGAAGCTCACTGCGACACCTTACGACTTCGACGACAACATCCAGTTCAGCTGGACCGCGGCAACTGGCGCCAAGTATTACAACCTCTACTGCGCCCAGAACCAGGTGTGGAGCAACGGATCCAACGTTCATACTACCGCGAAGGTCAACGCCAACCCGATTACCGATACGACTTTTGCATACGATCCGCAGGCGCTGCCGCAATTCAACTTCGTGGAAAACAACTCCATCAAGCTCACCTATGACTGCTATGTGGTGGGTGTCGACGCTGACGGTATTGAAGGCAAGTCCAGCAACATAGTGACTGCTTCTGACAAAGTGGCGCCGAAGATTATCGGATCAACTCTCGCCGCCGCCATCCAGGCCAAGGCTAATTTCTTCACCATCAGCTTCAGCGAACCGATGGTGAAGTCCGAAGTTCAGGATCCGGCCAACTATACCCTCAATGCTGCTGCATTCACCGCTACTCCGGTGACTATTACCAGCATTTCTTACAACGAGAACACCCGCATCGCTACTATCAGGCTCTCCGGCGTACTCGATAAGATTCAGATGGGTGCGATTGGAACCGGCGCAAACGGCATCGCGGAATCCGTCAGGTTGGGCACGGACGACCAACCCATTCCGCTTGGCAATGGTCTTGCCAATGCAGTCTGCGTAACGGCGGCACAAGCTCATGTTGTCGCAACCGTGGCTGTGGGTGACGATGTCCAGCGCATAGCCGTTGGCCAGACAGCAAATGCCGGTCAGGTAATTATCGACGCAGGCGCTGATGGTATCTGCCAGACAACCGCTGCTGCTGTGACAGAAGTTCAGAACATAGCAGTAGGTAGAGGCCTGGCGAACCAGATTGAAATTACCGCTGGTGTTGGCTTCACACTGCAGTCAACTCCTGCCGGTGACGACAAGCTGACCGACGCTCCGGTGTTCATTACCGTAGCAACGCATGACATCGCTGGTAATTCGCTCAACAGCAAGAACAACGCAATCAGGACGGATGGTGTTATCGAATAACGTCTTCTGATGAAACCTCACGCAGAGGAATTTCCTCTGCGTGAGGAGTTCTTGTTCGCACAAAAGCTTCTCAGAAATGAAATCTTCTTTGGTATTCTTGAAAGAGCGATGGACTAACCATCGCTCTTTCGTGTATTTTGCTTTTTCGATCTCATGGCACATCTTCGCTGCGCAGCACAGAACCAGTCATTCAGCCCTGTCCATGTCGTTTTACATGCAGGAGTTCAGCAATAGTAAGGATAAGACCCATGATCCTTTCACTCATCAGATTTGCATCAATTTTTTCTCTGCTTTTATCTTTATCTGTATTGCCTTCCTGCGGCGGGAACGGTTCGTCGGATCCCTCTCCTCCGGTTACGGGCAAAAAATGGACCGTAATGGTCTACCTGGACGCGGACAACAATCTGGGTACAGCATCCATGCTAGACCTTGAGGAGATGCAAACGGTCGGTTCTTCCACATATGTTACCTTCATCGTCCAGCATGACACTAACGGGGGCAATACTAAGCGTTACAAGGTGGAAAAAGGTTCATTGACCCTTCTTTCCGATTTGGGCGAATTGGACATGTCGGCGGCTTCAACCCTGCGCGATTTTGTCAGATATTCCGCGACCGCCTATCCAGCGGATCATTACGCCTTGATTATCTGGAATCACGGCCAGGGCTGGAAGAACGCGCTGCAGGGTAGTGCGGCTAAATCAATCTTTAACGACGTGGACAACGGTAATCCTTACAACTACCTTTCCAACTACTATGTGGCCGCGGCCCTGGCTGAAGCGGAGTCCGCTGCCGGATTCAAGCTTGACATCCTTGGCATTGACGCCTGCGAAATGGCTGTTCTCGAGGCTGCCTATGAGTTCCGGAACGTGGCGAAGATCCTTGTTGCTTCCCAGGAACTGGTTGATTACCACGGTTGGTACTACAGCGATCTGTTTGCGCGAATGGTGAACAACCCGACTATCACACCGAAGGATCTGGCCAAGGCGATGGTGGAGAGTTTCAAAAAGTTTTACGAAGATGGAGGTTACAAGACCCAGACCATCAGCGCCTTTGCTCTGGATCCTCTTTATTCGAGCGACGGCGTTACCAGTATAGGAACGCTTTCGCAGGCGGTTAACGGCATGGCGCTCAGACTCACTTCCCGCATGGCTGACGCGGTCACACGCTCCGCAACTCTGAAACTGTTGACCGATACGCGTGCGCAGGTGCAGGAGTTTGACCCGGATGTGCTCCCCGCAACCTATGTTGATCTCATACACCTCAGTCGACTGATTGAAGGTACCGGTTCCTCCGTTGAGACCACGTACAACAAACTGCTTCTCGGAGAATATCACGGCTCGGAAAGGCCGAACGCACATGGCCTGTCCATCGTTTTCTACGATCGTTCAAGTCCTTACGACAGCGTTGTCTATGATACTGACTATCGCGGATATAACGAAAGCACCGGAACAGGAAGCAGAATTGCATTCCTCAATCAGTATCAATGGGATGATATGCTGCACACCTATTTTGGTCTTCAATATCCCCTGAAACCGAACTGATCGTGCGTCACTCATGTTTTTGCGAGCAAAGAAACACCCGCTTCGGCGGGTTTTTCTTTGGAGCAACGATGCCGAATGGCACTTAAGGTTTTCAACTTATCGTCTTCTGAGGGTCTGGCGCTGATCTCGCAGTTCGTGTCGACATGCCATGCTGGGACAAGCAAGTCCCGGCTTTTCCCTTGCCAGTATTTCCATTATTGTTTATAGTTACGAAAATTTTATCATCTCTAATCGGACTGTTTAATGGATAAGAAAATCAAGGCACTTAATATTGGCATCTCTGTTCTGATCCTCATTCTACTTGCCATGATTGCCTCCGATATAATCTCCAACCGGCTTTCGCGCGCCTTTCCCCTGATGGCGAACAAGAACCAGACACCTGAACTGGCGAGTGGCAGCGCGGATCTGAGAGCGTTTTCTCCCATACTGGAAAAGGGTCTCTTCGGCAAGGCGACCAAAGGCGCCCTGACGCCGATAAACCGTGCGGAGAGCCCGGCCGCGGTTTCTCCAAGTGATCTTCTCCTGATAGGCACCTCGGTGGGCTCCTTTCGTGAGACATTCGCCTTGATCCAGCGCCAGAGCACCCATGAAGAGAAGGTCTTCCGACTGGGCGACAAGGTGTTCGACATCGGCCCCCTCCTTACAGTGGCGAGAAACATGATCGAGATCCAGAGCGGCTCTTCCCGCATGAAACTCACTGCGCCCACGGTCGTGCCGGGCGCGGCGGCGCGGAACTCCACCGGAGCTATGCCACAGCAGGGTGCTCTGGCCAGCAAGGTGGGCGCGGGGAGCTATGTCATCGATCAACGCGCCCTTTCCGCCATCCTGGACAACCCCGCCAAGGCGATGACCGATGCCCGGCTCCTTCCCAACTCGAAAGACGGAAAGGTGCAGGGGTTCAACATTTCGGAGGTGAAGCCTGGCGGTCTCTTTGGCACTATCGGCATGAAAGATGGAGACACCCTGCTGAAGATAAACGATTTCGCCATTGACTCTCCGGACAAGGCTATGCAGTCTTTCATGTCTCTCAAGGGCCAGAGCAGCATCAGGCTTGATCTGCTGCGCGACGGCCGCCCCCTGACGCTCAATTATGACATTCGATGATGCGCGCCGGAAATGCCGCACGGCGTCCGGAACGCGACTGATGAAAAAAGCTGGAGGTTTTCATTGAAAACTATCGCTCGAACCATTGTGGCGACCGCCTTTCTTTTCCTGGCCGCCATGCCCATTTCAGCTTCGGCAAAGGGCATTGTGCTGAATTTCAGCGATGTGGATATTTCGACCATGGTGAAGTTCATCAGCGACCTGACCGGAAAGAACTTCATCCTCGATGATCGCGTGAAAGGGAAAATATCCGTTTATTCTCCTTCCATGCTGACTCGGGAAGAGGCCTTCAACGTCTTCACCTCGGTCCTGGACCTGAAAGGGTTTTCCGTGGTCCAGACGGGCAGGGTCTACAAGATAGTCCCCACCTCGGCCGCCAAACAGTCGGGAATGAAGATACTGTCCGGCAAGGATCGGATACCAGTGAACGAGACTTACATGGCGAGGGTTATTCCGCTTTCGCGCATTCCATCCCAGGAGGCGGCCAACTTTCTGCTGCCGGTGGTTTCCAAGGACGGCTACGTCGCCTCCTTTGGGCCGGCAAACACCCTGCTGGTGGTGGACTCGGCCCTGAACATCCAGAAGGTCCTGGATATCATCAAGACCATTGACGGAGACATGCGCCATCACGGCGCCGAACTGATTTTCCTGAAACACGCGTCGGCTGACAACGTGGCGAATATCGTGCGCGAGTGGATCTATGGCAGGGACCGCTCCAACAAATCCGGCATCCAGACCGTCCAGAGCCAGACCTCATACGGCCAGAGCGCCGGTGTCGGCGGACTACTGGTTCCCGACAACCGCCTCAACGCAGTCATTATATTCGGCAGTGAACAGGACAAGTCGGATATGAAGCAGTTCATCGCCATGCTGGATATAACGCCTCCCTCTTCCAGCAGCAAGATCAATGTCTATTACCTGGAAAACGCTGATGCTACTGATGTAAGCAAGGTTCTTGACACCATGATAAAGGGCGCCAGCAGCTCTTCTTCCCAGGGGGGCTCGACTCAGCAGCAGGTTGCATTCGAGGGTTCCAGGATATCTATCGCCCCAGACAAGGCCACCAACTCCATTGTGATCATGGCTGCGCCCAACGATTACCAGAACCTGGTTAAGGTGATCCAGAAACTGGACCGCCGGCGCCGACAGGTGTTCGTCAAGGCCCTGGTGGCCGAGGTCTCCATGGACAAGGCGCGCGAGATCGGCATGCAGCTGGGCGTTGGCGCGGCAGGGACGGACGGGACCATCGCGGCGGCCGGGCTTCTGGACCCATTCAGCTTTATCGGCGCCACCAACGCGCAGCAGCAGTCGGTCATCAAGATACTGGAAGGCTTCAGCAAGAACGTGAATTTCTCCGCCGTACTCAAGCTTCTGGACGAGAACGGCGCGGTGAACGTCCTGTCCACCCCCAATATCCTTACCTCGGACAATAAGGAGGCGGAGATCTTCGTGGGCGAGAACGTGCCTTTCGTCTCTTCCACCACCCTTTCCTCCACCGGCCTCTCCCAGCAGTCCGTGGAAAGGAAGGACACCGGTATCACGCTGAAGATTACTCCCCAGATCACGGAGGGGGAATATATAAAACTGGACATATACCAGGAGATATCGGCGGTTAAGGACAGCAAGGGTCAGGCTACCGACCTGGTGACCACCAAGCGCTCCGCCAAGACCTCGGTGGTGGTGAAGGATACCGATTCCGTGGTTATCGGCGGTCTCATCCAGACCCGCGAAGAGGAGAATATCGACAAGATCCCGTTCCTGGGTGATATCCCGCTTCTGGGCTATCTGTTCAAGACCAAATCCACAGAGCGCAAGAAGACGAACCTGATAATCCTGCTTACCCCGCGAATCATCCGGAACGCGGCCGACATGGCTGATGTGTCAAGGAATCAGACGTTCCAGTTCGAATCCCTTGTTCCGGCGGAAACGCCGATTGATCTCAACAAGGAGCTGCGGGGAGGCGCCCTTCCCCCAGCCGCGGGCTCGAACGGGAAAGAGGAACTGAAAGGAAAGCCATGAGCCCGGCACTGGATATGGAATCGCTGGCCGCCCGTCTGGGACTCCCTTATCTGGACCGGATTGAGGACAACGCAGTGGATGAGGCCCTTCTGGGCCGGCTTCCCTTGGCGTTCGCCCGCGCCAATCATGTCCTTCCCCTGCGGGAACAAGAGGGGAGGCTCTTGGTCGCCTGTGGCGACCCCGCTAATTTCGGGGCTCTGGACGAGGTCCGGGGAGTATATGGCATGCCAGTGGATATGGTGGTCACCACCCCCCAGTCCGTGCTGGAGGCCGTCAACCACCTGTATTCCCGTCTCTCCGGTTCAGCCCAGGAGGTGGTTGAGGAGCTGGAAGGGGAGGACCTTTCCACCATTGCCACCGAGCTCAGCGAGCCGAAGGACCTTCTGGATCTGACCGACGAGGCCCCGGTTATCCGCCTGCTTAATTCAATATTATTCCAGGCGGTGAAGGAAAGGGCTAGCGACGTCCATATCGAGCCCTACGAGCGGGAGGTGGAGGTGCGTTTCCGCATCGATGGAATCCTCTACAAGATGCTCACCCCGCCCAAGGTTGTTCAGGAGGCGATGATCTCCCGCGTGAAGATCATGGCCGGCCTGAACATCGCCGAAAAGCGCCTTCCCCAGGACGGGCGCATCCGGGTCGTGGTGGCGGGGCGTGACGTGGATATCCGGGTCTCCATAATCCCGACATTTTACGGCGAGCGTGTGGTCCTCCGTCTTCTGGACAAGAAGAAAGGGCTCATATCCCTGGAAGACATGGGCATGTCCGTCTCCGGTGTGAAGACCATGGAACGTCTCCTGGCCCGCAGCAACGGCATCATCCTTGTCACCGGCCCGACCGGCAGCGGCAAGTCCACGACCCTTTATGCCGCCCTGAACCGTCTCAACTCTCCGGAGAAGAATATCATCACCATCGAGGACCCCATTGAATACCAGTTGAAGGGGATCGGTCAGATACAGGTTAATCCCAGGATAGACCTGACATTCGCCAGCGGCCTCCGCTCCATCCTCCGCCAGGACCCGGACATCATCATGGTGGGCGAGATCCGCGATGCCGAGACTGCGGAAATAGCCATCCAGGCCAGCCTTACCGGACACCTGGTCCTTTCGACCCTGCATACCAATGATTCGCCCACCGCCGTCAGCCGTCTCGCGGATATGGGCATAGAGCCGTTTCTCGTGGCCTCTTCCCTGTCGGCCGTTCTCGCCCAGCGGCTTGTGAGGGTGATCTGCCCCTCGTGCCGCGAGGAGTATGTCCCGGATCGCTCCTATCCGGGCATTGACCTGCCGCCCAGGCTCTACCGGGGCAGGGGTTGCGATGCCTGCTTCGGTCTGGGTACTCTGGGCCGCACCGGGATATACGAGCTTCTGCTGATAGATTCGGAGATCTGTTCCATGATCATCCGCAGGGCGCCCGCCGGTGAGATCAAGGAATACGCTGTTTCCAGGGGGATGAAGACCCTGCGGGAGGATGGCCTGGAAAAGGCGGCCGCCGGTATTACCACAATCGAGGAAGTAGTGAGGGTTACGCAGGAAGACTATGCCGACCTTTCGTTATAGCGCATTCAGGAGCGACGGGTCTCCAGTCACCGGTGTCCTCGAGGCGTCAAATTCCTTTGAGGCGCGGGCCGTTCTGAAGAAGGAGGGACTGTTTCCAAGGGAACTGGCCGAGGCGGCCGCGTCCGATAAGCGAAAGGTGAAGAGTTTCCTCCGCAAGGGCGTTCCTCTGCCGGAGCTGGCTCTCATGACCCGACGTCTCTCCACCCTCCTCGGGTCTTCCGTGCCGGTGTACGAGGCCATCTCGACCCTTTACGATCAGGAAGGGGAGGGTGAGCTCAGGGAGGTTCTGGGCCGTGTCCGCACCCGGCTCGCCGAGGGAGCGAACCTGGCCCGCTCCCTGTCCGAGGAACCGGCGGTGTTCAGCGAGAGCTATGTCAGCATGGTGGCCGCCGGCGAGGCGAGTGGCGCCCTGGAGTCGATACTGGATCGCCTGGCGGATTTTCTGGAAGATCAGGAGGCGGTCAGAAGCAAGGTAATGACGGCGCTTGCATATCCCGCCCTCATGGTTGTGGTTGGCACCGGGGTGATGCTTTTCCTTCTGGCCTTCGTCATCCCCAAGATCGTCGTCATCTTCGAACAGAACAAGGCGGCCCTGCCACTTATTACGGTGATGCTTATCAAAACCAGCACCCTGCTGCGCACGGGGTGGTGGGCGCTACTCATTGTCGCGGGCGGCCTCGTCTACTGGTATCGCAAGCTCGTCAGGCAGGAGACCTTCCGTTTCCGGCGTGACTCCTTGCTCCTCCGGATACCCCTCATGGGCCCTCTTCTGGCAAAGCTCACCCTTTCACGGTTCTCGAGGATCCTGGGACTCCTCATGGCCAGTGGCGTGCCGGTTATTCGCGCCCTGGAGATCACCGGCGAAGTGGTGGTGAACCGCAGATACCGGAAGGCCCTCGCGGAAGCCCGCGTGGAGCTGGCGGAGGGAGGGAGGCTTTCCACATCCCTGCGGGACAAGGAACTGTTTCCGCCTCTTCTGGTTCATATGGTTGCGGTCGGCGAGCGGGGCGGCACCCTTGAGGCCATGCTGGCAAAAGCGGGCGCGGCCTTCGAAAAAGAATTCGTAGCGGCTGTGACCCGGGTTATGTCGCTTCTGGAACCTCTGCTGGTACTGGCCATGGGCGTTGTGGTAGGGACCATGGTGATTGCGGTGCTCCTGCCTATCTTCCAGTTGAATCAATTGATTAAATAATCCGAGGGTATTTCCCCCTCACCCGGCCTTCGGCCCCCCTCTCCCTGAGGGAGAGGGGTCGCGCTTTTCCCCTCGCCCTGTGGGAGAGGGGCAGGGGTGAGGGTTAATAGTTGTAAACGCATCACAACAGAAGGAGGTTTTTCATGAGAAACGCACTGAGGAGCAATGCCGGTTTTACCCTTATTGAAATAATGGTCGTCATCGTTATCCTGGGTATGCTGGCGGTGCTGGTGGGGCCGAAGATCATCGGCCAGACCGATGACGCCAAGATCGCTGACGCCAAGGTCCAGATAAAGAACCTGGAGACGGCGCTGAAGCTCTACAAACTGGACAACGGCGTCTATCCCAGCACCGAACAGGGCCTTTATGCCCTGGTGGAGAAACCGGGCACTGGTGTTATTCCAAAGAAATACCGGGATGGTGGCTATCTGGAAAGCAAGAACGTGCCCAAGGATCCGTGGGGCAACGACTATATCTATCTGTCCCCCGGCGAGCACAGCGACTTCGACCTTTCCTCCCACGGGCCGGATGGCGTGAGAGGGGGGGAAGGCAAGAACGCGGCGGATATCGAGAGCTGGAATCTTCAGTAACCCTGTCCCGTTCACGCGCTCCCCTTCCTTACTACCCCTCGACCGGCCTTCGGAGAGGTTCAGGTTTTCACCCCTCGCCCCTTGTGGGAGAGGGGTGGGGGAGAGGGGAAAAGCGCCCTCTTGACTTCAGATCGGAATTTGCATACCCGTCCCGAGGGGCGGATAGGGGAAAAACAGCATTTGATGGGTACCTGGAGAATAAAGAGCCCCGGCGGGTCCGCGGGCTTCACCCTGATTGAACTGGTGGTGGTGATAACCATCCTTTCCGTGGCGGCACTGCTGGTGGTTCCTCGTCTTCCGTTCAGTGACGAGGGCGACCTGAAGACCTCGGCCCGCTCGCTGGCCGGAACCATCCGGTACATCCAGGACATGGCTATCTCCACAAAGCAGTATTACCGTCTTCGTATCACACTGCTGGACGGCGCGCTGCGGGTTACCCGCCTCCTTCCCGACGACGAAGAGGTAGAGGTCACCGACAGTCTGCTCCACAATCTATCCCTCAAGGAAGGGATCGGTTTCTCTGACGTTACATCCTCCCGTCTCGGGAAGATCTCCGAGGGGGAGGCGGTCCTGGATTTCAGTCCTCTGGGCGCCGATGATTTTCTCCTTTTCCACCTGAAAACAGAGGACGCCGAACGTTACTATACCGTGGCGGTCTATCCCGGGAGCGGTCGCGTGGAACTGGCGGAGAGCTACACCGAGGGGGTCCTTTCCGGTACGGACCAGGACAGGGTTTTCTCCCTGGAGGAGAAGGAGGAGGGCCGTTGAGAGGCTTCACACTGCTGGAGGTGATGGTGTCCCTGGCTATCATGGCCGGGGTTGTGCTTACCGTGATCTCTGCGGTAAATTACCATCTGGCCATTGCATCCCGCGACCGGGAGGAGACCATAGCGATTCTCCTGGCAAGGGCGAAGATGGAGGAACTGGATGTTCCCGAAATTGGGGAAGATACTCGAAAAACCGGGGGGACATTCGAGCCGGAATGGCCGGATTACTCCTGGAAGACGGAGACCGCGGCCACTGCCGTGCCGGGATTCAGGAGTGTGACCGTCACGGTGAGCTGGGGCGACGACAGGAGAACGCTTTCCCTTGAAAAATATCAGGCCAACAAGGACTAGAGAGGGGTGGCCGCGCCGCGGAGACGAAGGCGGCTTTACGCTCATAGAGCTCCTGATAGCCATGGTCCTGCTGGTGCTCCTCAGCATCGCCCTCTACGGCACGTTTTTTTCGGTAATGCGCGGGACCACCGCGGTCAGGGAGCGCGGCGAACCCTTGCGCGACGCGAGGATTACCCTGGATATGCTGCGCAGGGAGCTCTCCTCCGTTTACTTCGCCAGGGACAAGGAACAGTTCCGTTTTCTTGTGGAGGATCGGGACGTCTTCGGATTGCATGCTTCAGTCCTGGAATTTTCCTGCTTTACGGTTCCTGCTCGTGGCAGCGTCCCTTCATCGGATATCATGCGCGCGCGTTACGAGCCGCAGGAGCAGACGGGAGACAAAATCATTCTCTCCCGCCGGACCAGAGACGTTTTTATGGAAGGTGAACCGGTTTCCTATCCCCTTACTGGTATCATAGACGGTTTTCTCGTGGAGTGTTATGACGGGGAATCCTGGGTCAAGAGCTGGGATACGGAATTGAACGGCAAATTGCCGGCTGCAATCCGCGTCAGCGTATTCCTTCCGGACGAAGAAGAGAAAACACCCCTCACCGCCGTCATAATTCCGAGGATGGCCGGGTCATGAAAAATGAAAGGGGCTTTGCCCTGGTCATAACCCTCATCGTGTCCGCGCTCCTGGTGGCGGTTACCGGGGAGTTCGTCCATGATGTCTTTATCGATACTTCACTGCGCCAGAGCTTTGCCGATGCCCAGCAGGCAGGCCTTGCCGCCGCCTCGGGTGCGGAGGTCGCGATGAAACTCCTGAGCGCTTCCCTGAAAACGAATGAATATACCTCTCTAAATGACCAGTGGGCGACCCCCCAGAAGCTCGAAGACGAAAAAGGGACCCTTACTGTTACCATCACCGAAGAGACGGGGAAGCTGGATCTCAATTCCGTCGTCTTTGCCAATGGAACCATAAATGAGCCATACTACGAGGTACTTCAGAGACTCCTGGAAAGCCTTAAACTGTCACCGGACCTGGCGGACAAACTGGCGGACTGGGTCGACGCCGACGATATCCCCCGCTCCAGGGGCGCTGAAACCGGGTACTACAAATCGCTGACGCCTCCGTTCGAGCCGGCCAACGCGCCGCTGATCACCTACGAAGAGTTGCGGATGGCATCCGGTTTCAGCGAGGCGATACTGACGAAGCTATTTCCTTACGTGACCATATACGGGGACGCCGAGGGGGGGACGGCTTCCAAGGTGAACATCAATACCGCCCCCGCTGAACTGCTGGCCGTTCTTGACCCCGCTATGACAACTGAGCTGGCGGGTCGTATCATCGACTACAGGAAAAAGACACCAATCAAGAGCGCGGCGGAGGTAGCGGGAATATCCGGGATGGAAACCGTGGGGATTGCCCTCCAGGGGAAGATCGTTGTCAAGGGGAGCGTGTTCCGCATCCAGTCCCGCGCCCAGGTGGGTGATACCGTCCGGATTGTGGAAGCGGTGGTCAGGACCGGGGATACACAGAAAAAGGTTCTGTATTGGAGAGAATTGTAATGGATATCCTGATTATTGAAGAAGGTCGGGGCCACATCGGGTTCGCGCGATTTCAGAAACGGGGCGGCGCTCTCTTCTTTCAGGGCGCCGATCGTTGTTCACGGGAAGATCGGGAATCCCGCGATGAATTTCTTGAGGGACTGGCCGGCGCCGCCGGAGACGGGGATGACATCATAATCTCCCTGGACCCTGGAAAGCTTTTTTTCCGCGAAGTGGAGTTGCCGATACCGGACCGTCGAAAGCAGCGGGAGGTGCTTCCCCTGGAGTTGAAGGGGGAGACCGCCCTGGACACGGATGGCCTGGTTTTTGACGCGCTCCCGGCGCGGGACGGCAAGGTCTTTGCCGTATGGGCCACCTGTGACGTACTGTCCGCCAGGATCAGCCAGTTGAAAGAGGCGGGCCTGGAGCCCAGGATCGCCGGTTCTTCGCTCTTCTCATGGAACATGCTTGTTCCGGAAACCACCACGGACGGGGTCGCGGCCATCAGCGACGGGTTTTCCCTCGCGGTATTCGCGGGGGGACAGCCGGTCCTGTTCCGCGCCCTGGGCGAGGGAGACGCCGTGGAAGAGATAGCCCGCACCCTTGCGCTCCTTGAGGCCGGCAGGGGGATCAGTGTGGAGCGTGTTTTACTCCACGGCAGCGCTGCGGACGGAAGTTCCCGGGTTCCTTCCGGCAATGCGCGGGGGATCGTGTTTGAGCCCCTTCCGGTTTCCGGAGAGCTGGCGGCGTCGTTTCCTGACAGGGGAACCGCGCTGGAACATGCCGGGGCATGGGCGCTGGCCTGCTCAACCCTGAGGAGCGAGCCTCTGAATTTCCGGCACGGCCCACTTGCCTATACCGCGGGCCGGGAGCTTCTTAAAAGAAAACTGCGCCTGACAGCGCTCCTGGCCGGGCTTTTTCTGCTGCTGCTTATAGGAGAAACGGGCCTTCGCTTTTATTTTGTCCACCGTGACCTCTCTTCACTGAACAAATCCATAGGCCAGATATACCGGGAGGTCTTTCCCGCCAGAAAGAAGGCGGTGGACGAGGTGTCCGAGCTGAAGTCCGAGATCCGGCGTCTGGGAGGCGGGGTGTCATCCCGGAATCTGCTTCCGGCCCTGAACGGCATCGCCCTGGCCAAAGGAGAGGATATCGGCGGAGCGTATGAGCTGGAGATCGAAGGGCAACAGGTAATCCTGAAGGGAGACGCCCGCTCCTACCAGGCAGTGAATGATTTCAAGACCCGGCTAGCCGGGCTCTTTGCCTCGTCGGAGGTGAGCGAGGTGAAATCCAGGCCGGAAGGAAGCGTTTCGTTTTCCTTCCGGGGAACCCTTGCGGAGGAAACGAAATGAAATACCTGGACCTTCTCAAGGAGCGCTACGAGAACATGGGGCAGCGGGAGCGTCTCGTCTGGGGCGCTGGCATAGCCGCGGTCCTGCTGCTTCTCATCCTCTTCACCGCTGCAAATGAGCGGATTGCCTCCATGGAAAAAAAGCGCAAGGCCAGGGAGTCGGATCTGGTGGAGATGATGAGCCTGAAACATCGCTATCTGACCGCGAAGATGACGTCCACGCAGTTCGCCGGCCGCCTTGCGGCTGTACGTCCTGATGATTCGCCCGCCAGGATCATTGATGAGACGGGGATAAAGGGTAAATCAAGCCGCGTTACCCCTCTGAAAGGAGAGGATCGTGAAGGTTTTACCGAAGATGCCGCTGAGGTGAAACTGGAGGGCCTTACCGCAAACGAGGCCGTGAACCTCCTTTATCGGTTGGAAAATGGAGACAGACCTGTTGTCGTGAAGAAGGCGAATCTGAAGACCCGGTTCGATGATCCGGCGCGTCTTGACCTGACGCTCGTAATCGCCCTTCTGAAAGCGGCGCCTCAGGGGCCTAAGTGAGAACAAAAGCCATTCTGAAGATATGCTGCTGCGCCGCTGGAGCGCTTTTACTCTTTCCTCTCCTTGCCATCCATCTTGTTCCCGCCTCGCAGATGGAGGGGGCGCTTGTCAGGGGGCTTGAAATAGAGGGGTATGCATTTCGCGCGGACAGTTTCCGCAAGTCGTTTCCACTGGGAATCAAGGTGAAAAACGCGCAACTGGGCGACCGGCGTGGTGTTTTGCTGAAGCTGGACCGCGCGTCGGCGCGCGTAAAGATCCTTCCCCTCTTAATAGGCCGGGTTGCGGTGGATTTTCGGGGCAGGATTGGAAAAGGAGAGTTCCGTTTGAGTTATCAGCCCCGGAGCGGCGCCCTTTCCATCCGTGGCTCGGGAATCCGCCTGGAGGATATCCCCTTCTTCCCGACAGCCACTGGCGCCCATGTGAAAGGCGGGCTCTTTGTGGACGGGTCTTTCAGCGGTAAAGGGAGCAGGATGCGAGGGGGGGTAAAGCTGGATGTGCGGAACGCCGAGGTGAGCTCCATCAAGGTCGGTGAAATGCCGCTGCCGGACGCCTCCTATTCCTCCGTCAGGGGTATGTTCAGGGCCTCGGAAGGAAAGGGGAGGCTCGAGAGCCTTACCTTCCAGGGTGACGGGATCTATTCACGGCTGAGCGGTACGTTACCCGTTTCCAGCCAGTTGGCTAGCGCGCCCCTTGATCTGACCTTGGAGCTGATGCCGAAACCGGATTTTCTCGAGCGCCAGAAGTTCGTATTCATGCTTCTCTCCCGGTACCAGGCCAGCCCCGGCTCTTACCGCATCCCGGTAAAAGGGGTGCTGACGAAGCCCGTCATCCAGTAGACATGAAAACGGCGGTTGGGGTCATCCGGAGTGAATATGGATGTCTCCAACCGCCTGATCTATGGCAGACCTTCGCTATGCGCGTCCAACTCAGCTTTCCCCCAGTACTTTCTTCGCCTTTTTCACGAAACGGCTCTCAGGGTATTCCTTCACCAGGCGCGCCATTGTTTCGCGTCCCTTTCCCTTTTCCCCCGTGCGCAGGTATGAGTCACCCATGAGATAAAGGGCCTCGTCATTGACCGGGGCGCCCGGGTATCTCTCCACCGCCTCTTTGAATCGGCCTATGGCCGCTACGTATTTGTCCGTCCGATAGTAGAACCTGCCGACATAGATCTCGTGAGCCGCCTGCTTCGCCCTGCATTCCGCCAGCTTCTCTCTGGCCTTTTTCGCCATCTCGGTGTTCGGGTATTCCTGAAGGAAGGTTTCGAAAACGGTGACGGCGTTTTTCAGCGGGGTCTGATCGATGTCGATCTTTTCCACCTGGTTGTAGTTGCTTACTCCCAGCATGTACAGGGCATACGGCGCCTTGGGGTTCTTCGGATGAAGTTTCCTGAAGTTCTCATACTCGGCCGCGGCCTCGATGTAGTTCCCGTCCTGAAAGAGCGCGTCGGCGACGCGAAGCTCCGCCACCGTCCTGAGGAGCGGAGAGGTGTTCCCCTCTTTGACCTTACGCCACGTTTCCGCCGCTTTCTCATACTTTTCGCGGGCGTACAGCTTTTCGCCCTGCAGGTAGTTTGTTTCCGCCGGCACATTAAGGCCGCTATCCGAGGCGCATGACGAGGACAAGAGAAAGACACTGAGAGCTAAAGCGGCTCTTCGGTACATATGGACTCCTTGATCGGCTTGGTACGGGAATAACCGGATGTTCTTCTTGTTAGTAGTGAAAAAGAAGCGATTTGTCAATGGATTGTTGCGGGAAGGAGGTCGAGCGTCGGCGTTCAACGCTCGACCGGTTTTCTTGATCGACCGGTTTAATTGATCTTTCGTTTCCTTTTTGTGGGGTCAAGTTCCTTCTTCCGGAGCCGGATCGATGAGGGGGTTACCTCCACCAGCTCGTCATCGTCGATGAATTCCAGGGCCTGTTCCAGGGTAAGTACACGGGGTGGAGAGAGCTTGACTGCGTCGTCGGAGCCGGAGGCCCTTATGTTGGTGAGTTTTTTCCCCTTGCAGGGATTGACATCCAGGTCGTTGTCCTTGGCGTGCTGGCCGATAATCATTCCTCCGTACACCTCCACTCCGGGCCCCAGGAAGAGCACGCCGCGGGGTTGCAGGGCATCCAGGGCGTAGGCAGTGGTCTCCCCGTTTTCCATGGCGATAAGGACCCCGTTCTTGCGGCCGGGAATGTCGCCTTTGTAAGGGGCGTAGCCATGGAAGGTATGGGTTACCACTCCGGTGCCGCGGGTCTCAGTGAGAAGTTCATTGCGCAGTCCGATGATGCCTCGCGCCGGGATTGCGAACTCCAGACGCACAACCTCTCCCAGTTGGTGCATGGCGACCATCTCTCCCTTGCGGGGTCCCATCTTTTCGATGATAGTTCCCTGGTATTCGGAAGGGACGTCCACCACCAGATATTCCATTGGCTCCTGGCGCTTTCCATCGATTTCGCGCAGGATCACCTCCGGCTTGGACACCGCCATTTCAAACCCTTCACGGCGCATGTTTTCTATGAGGATAGACAGGTGCAGTTCACCCCTGCCGGAGACGAGAAAGGTGTCGGGGTTGTCGGTGTCCTCCACGCGCAGCGATACGTTGGTCCGCAGTTCCTTTTCCAGCCTCTCCCTTATGTTGCGCGACGTCACCAGTTTTCCCTCCCGTCCGGCAAACGGGGAGCTGTTGACGATGAAGTTCATGGCGATTGTGGGCTCGTCAATGGAAACGTAGGGAAGGGAATGGGGGTCGTCACCACTCGCCAGGGTTTCGCCGATGCCAACATCTTCAAAACCCGCTATGGTTACAATATCACCGGTGAAGGCCTCCGTTATTTCCACTTGCTGCAATCCTTCGTAGCCGAGGAGCTTTGAGATGCGTCCCTTGCGGATCTCGCCTCCGCGTCTGATGAGGGAGATGGATTCTCCGGAGGAAACCTTGCCATTGAAGATCTTGCCGGTGGCGATGCGGCCGATATAATCGTTGTAGTCTATGTTGGTTACCAGCATCTGGAAGGGCGCGGCCGGGTCTCCCTCAGGGGGGGATACGTTGTTGATGACAGTCTGAAAGAGCGGTTCCATGGAGTCCGAGTCATCCGCCATGTCAAGCTTGGCGTACCCCATCTTGGCGCTGGTGTAGACAATGGCGAAATCCAGCTGTTCGTCGCTGGCCTGCAACTCGCAGAAAAGGTCGAAGACCATGTCCACGACCTCGGTGGGGCGGGCGCCGGGGCGATCGATCTTGTTGATTACAACGATGGGGCGGAGGCCCAGATCCAGGGATTTCTTGAGGACGAACCTGGTCTGGGGCATGGGTCCGTCCAGGGCGTCCACCAGCAGCAGGACCGAGTCGACCATCTTCAGCACCCGCTCAACTTCGCCTCCGAAGTCGGCGTGTCCGGGGGTGTCCACGATGTTGATCTTGTATCCTCCGTGGCGGACGGAGAGGTTTTTGGCCAGGATGGTGATCCCGCGTTCCTTCTCCAGATCGTTGGAATCCATTACCCGCTCGGTGATGGCTTCGTTATTGCGGAAAACGCCCGACTGTTTCAGCATGGCGTCCACGAGGGTGGTCTTGCCATGGTCCACATGGGCAATGATGGCGATGTTGCGAATCTTTTGCTGCATTCTTCCTGCTCCTGTTTGTTTGAGTGTTCCCTGCGCTCTCCATCTGCCGGATGTCCCGGTTGGGCATGGACCGGACCTGTGGTGAGGACAAAAGAAAAAGACGGGCCAAAGCCCGTCTTGTGCCGCTTACTATGCCGATTATTTAGTTAAAGTTCAAGGTTTTTTTCACTCTGAAACGGGTCTGGTACGTTAAAGATTCATATGCCGGCCGCGCAAAATGTGGTATCTGTTTACAACCTTCTTATCATTACAGTATTCTCAGCGGGCGCCGGGAGAAATCCCGCTCCGCCCTCAAGAAACGGGGAACATGCATGGCGGATACAATCCTTGACAGGGAACTATGGCTTTTTGGACTGGGCGGATGCGAGGATCGGGGAAGGATCGTCTGTGACTACCTTGCCCGGGGCGGGTACCGGGCTCGTCCCGCTGCGCTGGAAGAGCTTTCAGAGCGTCGTCCCCTGGGCATACTGCTGGACCTTTCACCCTATTCAAGCGACGGCTGGGAGATCTTTCTCGAACTGAAACGGAACCCCCGGACGCGGGATATTCCGGTACTCCCCATTTTTCTGAGCGTCAAGGGAAGGATAGGAGGCGTTTTTCCAGCGGCCGGTTTTTTCACCCTCCCCATCGATACCGATTATCTGACCAGGAGAATAGTTGTTCTCGGTCTGACCGAGGAGGCGGAGGTATGGGACCTGCAGGCTCTTGTCGTTTCCAGGAGTGGTGAGGAGGAAGTGGGGAAGGCCCTTGAATCACTGGGTTTTGGAGTTGCCAAGGCCTATACGGGCAAGGAAGGGATCGCGCTGGCAACGACAGAACCTCGCTACCTTGCTGTCTCCACGCTGATGCTGCCGGATATGTCGGCCTTTGAGCTCATGGATCGCTTCCGGCTCTATCCCTATACGAGAAACATACCCTTTTTCATTCTCATGAAGGAGCAGATGAAAGAGGGGGAGAGGATCGCCATGGGACGGCAGATAGAATGTCTTGTGCGCAAGAAAGAGCTGTCCTGCGACGAGTTCCTGCGCTATCTGCGGAAAAAGTGAAAGGCGCCGGCTCATTCTTTTTTCCTTTAAGGCCATCTGTGGCACCCTCCCCTTGACTCCGCCGGAATCGACATTATCTTTCCACCGAAAGCTTGATAATCTGCAAATTCTATTTGTCATGCCCGAATGACTTTATCGGGCATCCATGATTCCGATAGGT